>JBBSJO010000043.1:0-23243 GCA_038257185.1 Rhodobacterales bacterium
CGTGACGGGCGGATTCCGTCGAAAATCCCAGTATGGGGGCAATCTTAAGGGGAAAACCGCAGAACACCCCGAAGAGGCCGACCGTTCTAGGTCAGCATCAAGCTGAAACGGCTAAGTCGGGACGTTGATCAGACGTTCCTAAACTATGACACTAAATTGAGTAGTTTCAACCTCTAGCTATTAACTCACTAACTGATTTCTGTAAATTTGCCCTAGTATAATCGGGCCGAATCAAAATAACTTTGGTTCAATCAAAAAAACGGGGAGCTTTTAAATGGAAATTACAAAGATATCGAAGACTTTGGCGATTGGCGCAATGTTTGCGTTCGCATTGACGAGCGCTGCAACAGCGGCCACAATCACCGGAACGCCAAGCGCGAATCCATCGCCGGGCTCAGACGTGTTCAACAGCACAAACGCGCTTAACTATGCGATGATGACGCCCGGACGCGAAGGGCAACTTGCGCCATATGTCCTGCTGAACAGCACAGGCATGGGAAGCGTGACGCTCGATTTTTTCAACCCCGCGGCTGGACTGGCATATTTCGAGTTCCGCATTGACGGTATCACCACCGGATCAACTGCGCATCCGGTTGTAACAGGTGATACGATTCATTCCACCGGTAACGCGGTTGCTAGCGGGGCAACTGAAATTGGTATGACCTATTTTGCGAATAACACCTTTGAAGTGCGTCTTGCGCTGGGTGGAGAACGCGACTGGGACTTCGACTGGACATCTTTCGACGTGGGTCCGGTTGCTGCCGTTCCGCTGCCTGCAGGTCTGCCCCTTCTCTTGGGCGCTCTCGGGGCATTTGGCTTGGTGTCCAAGCGGCGCAAGAAGGCATAAGTTCGCGTCTATTCGAACGCATCAACGCAACGTAAATCGGCAAGGCAGCGTGGAATAGCTGCCCTGCCGCTCTGCTGTGCGACGACGGGCAGGCACTGCCGTCTTCGGCGACGTCATGCCGGAATCTCCTATTTTAACCCACCACCAACCTTCCAGACCGCACGCCGCCTTAACCCTAGCCAAAGCCGCCAAAAGCCACACCCCTGGTGTACGGCCTGTGCACGCCCCGTGCACGCATGTCACCGCACCAGTTCCCCTTGTTTTCAGAGGTAAACCCCGCCCTCCGCAACATGCGCGTTGCGCGCCGCTTTCCCCGTTGCGTGTGCGCTCCTTTCCCCCCAAACTCCGCGACATGTTCGACCTTTCCCATCCCCCCGCCGGGTTCACCGACAATCCCTTCCCGCACTACGACCGCCTGCTGGCGGAGGCTCCCGTCTGCCCCCAGCCCGACGGCTCCGTCCTTGTCTCCCGCCACGCCGATCTGAACGCCATCTACCGGGACACCACCCTCTATATTTCTGATAAAAAACAGGCCTTTGCCCCCAAGTTCGGCCCCGGCTCCCCGCTTTTCGAGCATCACACCACCAGCCTCGTCTTCAACGACCCGCCCCTGCACACCCGCGTGCGGCGCATCATGACTTCCGCCCTGACCCCCAAGGCGCTGGCGCGGATGGAGCCGGGGCTGATCGCCACCGTCGACACCCTGCTGGACGAGATGCCGCGCGAGGCCGACATCGTGGAGGATTTCGCCTCCCGCATCCCGATCCAGATCATCGGCAACCTGCTCGACGTGCCCATGTCCGAACGCGACCCCCTGCGCGACTGGTCGCTGGCCATCCTCGGCGCGCTGGAGCCCACGCTGAGCGAGGCGCAACTGGCCCGTGGCCACCGCGCCGTGACGGAATTCAAGGCGTATTTACAAGACCTTATCGCCCGCCGCCGCAGCGCGCCGGGAGACCCGGAAACCGACGTGCTGACCCGCCTGATCAACGGCGACGACGGCGGCCAGCTGACCGAGATCGAGCTCATTCAGAACTGCATCTTCATCCTGAACGCGGGCCACGAGACCACCACCAACCTCATCGGCAGCGGCATCGCACTGATGCACGATTTTCCCGACCAGAAGCAGCGTCTGGCGGACGACCCCAGCCTCATCGCCAAGGCGGTGGAGGAGGTCCTGCGCTTCCGTTCCCCCAACCAGTTCGGCAACCGCGAGACGACGGCCCCCGTGACCATCGGCGGGATCGGGATCCCAGCGGGCACCAACCTGCACCTCTGCATCGGTGCCGCGAACCGGGACCCGGAAGTCTTTGACAACCCCACAGTTTTCGACATCACCCGTCACCCCAACCGCCACCTCGCCTTCGCCGGTGGCCCTCACGTCTGCGTCGGCCTCACGCTGGCAAGGATGGAGGGCCGCATCGCGCTCCAGCGTTTCCTGGCGCGTTATCCCGACTATGTGCTGGGCGATGATCGGATGGGGGGCGGGCGCATCCGCTTCCACGGCTACGCCCGTCTCCCCGCGCGCCTGCGATGACGCCAAGCCTTTGGGCGCTCAACAGAAAACACTGGACTCGCTTCCCCCGCCTCGGCAAAGTCCAGCCATAAAAAGCGGTCCGACAGCAAAGAATGAGGGATTTATGCGTCTGACACCATCAGTTATCGCGGGTCTGGGGCTGATGATGGCCACGCTGACCCCCGTCGCGGCCAAGGCCGATGCCAAGCTTTACCCCTATCCCGCCAAGGCAAATTATTGCCCCGCCGGATTGCAGCCGATCACGATTTCCGGGGTCATCTGTTGTGGCGTGCCGAACCAGTCGATCAGTTACCAGCAGGCGCTGGCGCACCCCGCGGGCCGCCACTACAAGGCCAAGCGCGCCTACCGCGCGGCGCGCGCCAATTGTCCTGTCGGGACAAAGGGTTGCACCTACGACTGATGCGTTGAAGAGCGCAGAGACGGGGTCCGGCATCCGCACATGCCGGACCCTTTTGCGTCAGGCGAGGCTCAGATCGCCGGCCATCTTGCGGCCATCCCGCCCTTCGGTCAGTTCGAACCTGACCTTCTGGTCGTCGGCGAGCCCCGTCAGGCCCGACCTTTCAACGGCAGATATGTGGACGAATATATCGTTCCCGCCGTCGTCGGGAGCAATGAAACCATAGCCCTTCGTTGTGTTGAACCATTTCACGGTGCCAGTTGGCATAATTTCCGTGCCTCCTTTTGCATTTTACTTTCCCGCGTCATATGCAGGGTGAAGGCGGATCGGTACGCAGACTGCCCTCACGTAGATGAAGATTGTGCGTCAATATGGAAAATCAAGAAAATCAGACTAATCGCGTGTCATATGACATAGTGAGCCACCTGGACCGCCTTGAAACGCTTAGAAATTGGTCCATTGGTCGATGCTGATCTATGGGCTCAAGACATGCGATTCCTGTCGGGCGGCATTGAAGGCACTGTCGCAAGGACAGCTTGTTGATGTGCGGGCAGAGGGGGTGCCGTCACCAGTGCTGGAAGCGGCGCTGGCCCAGTTCGGCCATGCGCTGATCAATACCCGCTCCACCACCTGGCGCGGGCTTGACGCGGCGGAGCGGGAGGCGGCACCGCTCACGCTTTTGCAAACGCACCCGGCCCTGATGAAGCGGCCCCTGATTGCTGTTGACGGCAAGCTTTTCCTAAGCTGGAACAAGGATATCCAGCGAGATATTGAAGCGCTGCCTTAACTGCGGGGTTGGGTCGGTCTCAGGGCGCGATCGAAAGAAAGGGGTCCCGCGCCCTTCATCACAAGCACGATCAACAGAAACACCCAAAGCGCCCTTTGGTCGAGGATCAAGGCATCCGAGAAACGGTCGAACCATGCCCCCAAAGCGGCCTGTTGACCGTGACCGTAGAGGTCGGTGAGGGATTGCATTGCCACGAAGGCGATCATGCCAAGTGCCGCGATGCGGGTCAGCAGCCCGAGGATGATGAGGGTCGGCAGGATGAACTCCGCAAGCGTACCTGCAATAACGACCAGCTTGTGGAACAGTGAGAGCGCGGCGGTGTCATAACCCGCAGCCTCGAAGGCGCGGGGAAAGATCTGGGCGTAGGCCCCGGCAGTGGGTGTCCAGAGCCCGTCGCCCAGCTTGGTCAGGCCGGAAGTCAGGAAATAGACCAGCAAGACAGCGGCGAAGACGAAGCGCGCCAGTGTCGGCAGAAGCCAATCCGCGGCGTCGAGACGGGCGGTGGCCCTGGCATAGGCGGAAGGGCGGGCGATCATGGCATATCCCCCGGTGTCAGATTGCAGAATGCCTGTTGGGTCAGGCATATGGCAAGGCATGCACCCACATCGAACTCCGGGGCACGCTGCTCTGCCGCGTCTGTGGCTCGGTCCAGTGTCGCGCCCTCGGCAAGGGCATCGAACCAGTCCGCGCCGCCCGGCGGCAGGGCATGGGGGGCGGGGTCAAATGCAATGCGGGTGATCAGGATGTCCTGCGAAATGGCGCGAGGCTTTGGAGCGTCCGGGATGACGTTGAAGCGCCAGATGTCGTGGATCGGCCACCGTGACCTGAGGATGCGGGTTGCTGGGGCCGGGGTGAAGATGCTGCCCAGCAGCATATTGTCCGTCATATCCGCGAGCCTTGCGGGGTCCAGAGGCGCTGCGTCGGCAGCGTGGTAGGCTTCGCGCAGCGTCAGGTCGAGGCGTGCGGCGTCAGGCAGGTAGCCAATGTGCGAGAGCGGCTCGAAGTTCTCCAGGAATGCGGGGAAATCGGCGCCGTAGAACATCATCAGCGGGGAGACAGGGGGATGGGCGCGGACGAATATCGGCGTCAGAGTGTCGAATTTCTGCGGGCCGATCAGCTTGCGCACCAAGGGAAAGGCGGTTGCCATCGCCTCCATCAGCGAGACGGTGACGTTGTTGCGGTAGACGTCGTAACGCCGCCCCGCTGGACGACCTGCCCCGTCGAACAGGCCGTCGGGCACGGGTGCCTCCGGATCGAGAAGGCCGGTGCGAAACAGGGTCTGGTCCATCATGCGCCGAGCACGCGCGCTGCGCGGGTGGCCTCTGCGCGCAGGGTGGGCCAGTCGGGCACGTTGTTGTCCCATTCGACCAGCACCGGCTTCGGCCCGGTCAGCGAGAGGGCAGGATCCAGCAACGCCCAGACCGGACCCTCGACGGGTTTCGCATGGCTGTCGATGAGCAGGGGCGCGCCGTGATCGTCGACGTCGGTGTCATGCCCGCCGACGTGGATCTCTCCCACATGGGCCGTGGGATAGGCGCTCACGTAGTCCTGCGCGCTTATCCCCAGGTTGGTTGCCGAAATGAAGACATTGTTGACATCCAGCAAGAGACCGCAATCTGTCCGGCGAACCAACGCCGTCAGAAAGTCGGTTTCAGACAGGTCAGATTCGACGAAAGTCAGGTAGCTGGAGGGGTTTTCCAGCAGCATCCGTCGGTTCAGGACCGTCTGGACCTGATCGATATGTTCCGCGACGCGGGCCAGAGTCTGTTCCGTGTAGGGCAGCGGCAAAAGGTCGTTCAGGAAGTCACCCCCATGGCTCGACCACGCGAGGTGTTCGGAAAAGCTTGCCGGTTCAGCCCAATCGCAAAGCTTCTTGAGGCGCGCAAGGTGATCGGCATCCAGAGGTGCCTCGCCGCCGATGGAAAGGCCGACGCCGTGGATGGAGAGTGCAAACCTCTCCGACAGGGCGGCGAGTTGCGCCAAGGGCCTACCGCCATCGCCCATGTAATTCTCGGCATGGACCTCGATCCATTCCACCGGTCCGGGTCCGGCCATCAGGTCATTGAAATGCTGGGGCTTGTACCCGACGCCGGGGGCGTTGGGCAGAACGTCAAAGCGGGGGGGATTGTCACGCAACTTGTGCCCTCCGGTCTTTGAATGGGGCCGTCATGGCGTCCCGGGCAGGTCGCTCCGCCCGGGACGAAGGCGGGTTACGCCGGCAGGTCGCGGTCAATCGCTTCGAGAGCGCCCTTACGCTCGGTGCCGTCGGCCATCTTGGGCAGGTCGATGGATTCGCAAGTGCCCGCGTCGACCAATGTCCAGGCGTTGCCCTGATAGTCCGTCACGGAAGTCCCCGCGCAGGTGGTGCCGGGACCGGCGGCGCAGTCATTCGCACCGGCGAGCGCGACGCCAAAGCACTTTTCCTTGGAGGCCGCTTCGGCGCTCGTCGTGGTCTGGGCGGTCAATGCTGCTGCCACCGCGCTGGCGATGGCCATGGACTTCAATGTCTTGGACATGGATCTCTCCCTTGGTAAGTTATGCATCTCAACGTGATGCCACAGTTAGAACACGGCTCGCAGAGTAGCACCATTCACGACGCGGTGTCTCACGATCCTGTCAGGAAACAGGCGGAATTCCGAAACAAGTTGCAGGATTTGGGGCTGAAATCGCCGATTCCTGTTACAATCGGTTCCAGCGCCGCACGCCCCGGGGGACGCGCGACACTGATTGTTACAATGCGCCGTGATCAGCGCAGATCGGGTGGCGTTGCCTCAGTCCGCAGCGTTGCGGTCACATTTTCCAGCGACTGCACCGAACTTTGCTTTTCCCCCAGACGGCGCACCGACACGGTCCGGTCCTCAACCTCACGCGCGCCCACCGCCAGAATTACCGGCACCTTTCCGACGGAGTGTTCGCGGACCTTGTAGTTGATCTTTTCGTTGCGAATGTCCGCCTCGGCCCGCACGCCTGCGGCCTTGAGCGTCTCGACGACTTCGAGGACATAGGCATCCGCATCGGAGGTGATGGCGGCCACCACGACCTGACGGGGGGCCAGCCAGAAAGGCAGCTTGCCGGCCCAGTTCTCGATCAGGATGCCGATGAAACGTTCAAAGGATCCAAGGCAGGCGCGGTGCAGCATGTAGGGGCGGTGTTTCGCGCCGTCCTCGGCGATATAGCTCGCCTCCAGCCGCTCCGGCAGGTTGGGGTCCACCTGGAAGGTGCCGCACTGCCAGACCCTGCCGATCGCGTCGGTCAGCTTGAAGTCGAGCTTGGGGGCATAAAAAGCGCCTTCTCCGGGATCGAGCGTGAAATCATGCCCGGTCTTGCGGATGGCCGCTTCCAGCGCCGCCTCCATCTTGTCCCAGCTTTCCTCCGTCCCGACCCGCTTTTCGGGACGGGTGGCGAACATGATCTCGAATTCCTCGAACCCCAGATCGCGGTAGACCGACGACAGGAATTCGATGAATTTCGCGCATTCCTCCTCGATCTGGTCCTCGCGGCAGAAGATATGCGCGTCGTCCTGCGTAAAGCCGCGCACCCGCATGATGCCATGCAGCGCACCGGAGGGTTCATAGCGGTTGCAGGACCCGAATTCAGCCATCCGCAGCGGCAGGTCGCGGTAAGACTTGAGACCCTGATTGAAGATCTGCACGTGGCAGGGGCAGTTCATGGGTTTGAGCGCGTTGATCGCCTTTTCCCGCGCGTGTTCCTCGTCCACTTCGACGATGAACATATGTTCCTGATAGTTGTCCCAGTGGCCGGATTTCTCCCACAGCTTGCGGTCCACGACCTGCGGGGTATTCACCTCCACATAGCCGCCCGCACGCTGCTTGCGGCGCATGTAGTCCTGCAGGGTGGTGTAGATCGTCCAGCCATTGGGGTGCCAGAACACCTGACCGGGGGCTTCCTCCTGCATGTGGAAGAGGTCCATCTCGCGGCCCAGCTTGCGGTGGTCGCGCTTGGCGGCTTCCTCCAGCATGGTCAGATGCGCGCGCAGCTTTTCCTTGCCGGTGAAGGCCACGCCATAGATGCGTTGCAGCATCTGCCGCTTGCTGTCGCCGCGCCAGTACGCGCCTGCGATGGACATCAGCTTGAAGGCGTCGCCCGGCACCTGCCCGGTGTGCTGAAGGTGCGGACCGCGGCAGAGGTCCTGCCAGTCGCCGTGCCAGTACATCCGCAGCGGCTCGTCGCCCGGGATCGCCTCGATCAGTTCGACCTTGTAGGGCTCGCGGAGATCCTCGTAGTGCTTGATCGCGCGGAGGCGGTCCCAGACCTCCGTGCGGACGGGATCGCGGGCGTTGATGATTACCTTCATCTTCTTCTCGATGGCCCCGAGGTCCTCGGGCGTGAAGGGCTCTGCGCGGTCGAAGTCGTAATACCAGCCATCCTTGATCACCGGGCCGATGGTCACTTTCGTGTCCGGCCACAGGTCCTGCACGGCGCGAGCCATGATGTGGGCAAGGTCGTGGCGCACCAGTTCGTTGGCCTGCGCGTCGTCGGCCATGGTGTGGATCGCGATGTCTGCATCCATTTCGATGGGCCATGCCAGATCGTAATGCGCGCCGTTCACGGTGGCACTGATCGCCTTTTTGGCGAGCGAGGTGGAGATGTCGGCGGCCACTTCGCCAGCGGTGATACCGGCCGCGTAGGACCGTGCGTTGCCATCGGGAAGGGTGAGGGAAATCTGGGCCATGTCGGCTCCTCGTCGGTTTGGCGCCTACGAGACGCCCGGTTGCGGGTTATGGGGGCGATATGTGGCGGGCGGTCAGGCTGTTGTCAATCGGTTGCGGGATAACTTGCGTTGCGGGGGCGGGACGCTAGCTTGGGCGGTCTGTAAGCCGAGGAGCCACAATGCAGGATGGATTCGCCGACGCGGCCTTCGCGCGGATATCGGGAAAGGACGAACCTTCCGAAGACCTGAGCGAGATGGCCGCGGACGCCGAGGCACGCAACGGGCTGCGCCATGTGCTGTCATTGAGCATGACGAAGGTGGCGGACGGGCTGATCGACCCCAAGCTGGTGCTGGCCTGGCTGCTGACGGCGCTCGGGGCGCCTGCGGTCTTTGCGGGCGCGCTGGTACCGATCCGCGAGGCGGGGGCGCTCTTGCCGCAGCTGCCTCTTGCAGGGTGGGTTCAGTCGATGCAAAGGCGCAAGTGGGCCTGGGTCTGGGGAAGTGCCGGGCAGGGTGCGGCGGCGGCGGTGGTCGCGCTGGTGGCGGTAACCCTTGAGGGAGCCGCCGCAGGCTACGCGATCTGCGCCGCACTTGCATTTCTGGCGCTTTGTCGTGCAGCCTGCTCGGTCTCCTACAAGGAAATACTGGGCAAGACGGTCGGCAAATCACGGCGCGGGGCGGTGACAGGTCTTGCGGGGTCCGTCGCCTCATTCGGGGTTCTGCTCTTTGCAGGGTTGCTGATGTCGGGTTTCTTTCAAAGCCGGCGAATCGTCGTGGGTGCGCTGGTGCTGGCCGCCTGCCTCTGGGGCGCCGCGGCGATGCTGTTCGCCACGCTGGAGGAGGAACCGAGCGGCAAGGACGCAGGTGCCAAGGCCGAATTCAGCATCCTGCGCGACAACCCTGACTTGCGCCGCTTCATCCTCACGCGGGGGTTGCTCGTTTCGACCGCGCTGGCCCCTCCCTACATGGTGGTGCTGGCAGGGCAGACGGGCGAGGAGACGCTCGGACGGCTGGGCGCACTGGTGCTGGCCTCGGCCCTTGCGTCGCTGGCCAGTTCCTATGTGTGGGGGCGGCTTGCGGATGTGTCCAGCCGCAGGGTGTTGATGCTGACGGGGATCGTGGGCGCGATAGCCATGGCCGCGGCGGTCGCCCTCTGGGCGCTGTCGCTGGCGACCGAGATATGGGCGATGCCCGCCGTGCTCTTCGTGCTGATGGTGGCCTACCACGGGGTGCGGCAGGGGCGTTCCACCTACCTCGTCGACATGTCGCCGCCGGACCAGCGCGCGGCCTATGCAGCCGTGGCCAACACGGTGATCGGCGTGCTTTTGCTCGGGGCAGGGGTGTTGGGCGGCGGGGCCGCGCTTATCGGGCCGCAAGCCACGTTGATGCTTTTCGCCGTCATGGCACTGGCCGCCACCAGCGTGGCGTATTATCTACCGGAAGTCGAGCAATCCAATTGAATTCGGACCCTGCTTAAGGCACCATCCGCTCATCCCGCAGGAGAAGACGCCATGCCCAAACACAACCGCACTTTCGAGCTGACCATCAGCGATATCGACCTGATCGAAGCGGCCCTGCACGTGACCAAGCGCGAGTTGTCGATGGAACGGATGGCCGCCACGTCCGACATGTTGCCTGCCACGGCGACCCCCGATCCCCTGCGCCAGATCGACGATTTGCTGGGTCGGCTGCACAATCAGAAGATATTCTACCGTCCGGCGACTGTGCCTTACGTAAGCGGATGACGGCGCGGTTTCGACCACGTCATATCGGAATCAGCCGGCGTAATGCGCCCCATCTTTCCATCGAACCTGCTAAGTCGACAGCGGACCCCCAGTGAAACGCAAAGCGTGAGAATGCCTGGCTCCGGCGGCAGCGCGGCCATAGAATGCCGATGATCCTGGACAGATGGGAGCCGCCATGGGTGACACGAGATTTCTGGAAACGTCTGCGGGGCGCCGGCTTGCCTACCACCTGACGGAGGGGGTCGGGCCATGCGTCGTCTTTCTAGGCGGGCTGAAGTCGGACATGACGGGCACCAAGGCGATCCATCTCGAGGATTGGGCCCGGGCCAAGGGGCGCGCGTTTCTGCGGTTCGACTATTCAGGTCACGGCGAATCCTCCGGCATCTTTACTGACGGCTGTATCGGCGACTGGGCCGAAGACACGGCGGCAGCGGTGGCGGCGCTGACAAAAGGCCCGATCGTGCCGGTCGGCTCGTCCATGGGCGGCTGGCAGGCCTTGCTGCTGGCGCGGGCCCAGCCGGAGCGCATTGCCGGGCTGGTCACGGTCGCGGCAGCGCCGGACTTCACCGAGGATGGCTATTGGGCGAGCTTCACGGCGGCGCAGAAACAGGCGCTGGAGGACGTGGGGCAGGTCGAACTGCCCTCCGACTACATGGAGCCCTATGTGATCACGGGCCGGATGATCGAGGACGGGCGGCAGCGACTTGTGCTTCGGTCCCCGCTCGATCTGCCATTCCCGGTGCGGTTCCTGCAAGGGACGGCGGATACCGCAGTCAGCGTGGCGACGGCAGTGCGGCTGCTGGAGCATGCGACAGGGCCGGACATGCGCCTCACGCTGGTCAAGGACGCGGATCACCGGTTCTCGGACAAAGCCTGTCTCGATACTCTTGTTCATGCAGTGGATGAGGTCTGCGGGATAATGCGATGAAATCAAATGTGAAAAGATGTCCTGCCGAAGCGCGGCCCTGATGCGGACACCCCGCAGCATGTGGAGCCTTGAAACGCTCGGCAGGGTCCGGCTGTCACCGCACTTCTACCTGCGCGACTTCCTCTATTCCGAAATTTCCGGTTTCCACGGCATTCCCAATATCCCCGAAAACCCGGACCTCGTGATCGAACACGGCCGCGCGCTCTGCACCCAACTGCTCGACCCGCTGGAGGAGACTTTCGGCCGCATTGCCGTCCGATCCGGCTACCGCTCCCCCGCCCTCAACCGCTACGGCAACGAGAACCGCCTCAATTGCGCGCGCAACGATAACCCGCTGGAATGCCACATCTGGGACCGGGCGCAGGGGAACGACGCTATCGCGGGTGCGTCCATCGTCATCCCCTGGTTCGCCGACAGATACGCGCAGGGGCGCGACTGGCGGGACCTTGCCTGGTGGTTGCACGACCATCTGCCCTATTCCGAGATGTGGTTCTTCCCCAAACTCGCCGCGCTCAACCTCGTCTGGCGGCCCACCCCGCTGTGCACCATTTCGAGCTATATCGCCCCGCGCGGCACGCTGTTGCGCGCGGGGGCCGAACCAGCAGAGCCAATTGCCGCGCGCCGTGCCCGTTATGCCGATTTCCCGCCGTTCCGGGCCCTGCGCGGGCCTGTGTTGCAGGCCGACACTGGCGTGATATAGGTGGCGCTATGGCAGGTGAGCAGGCAATGAATTCCTTTGATTTCAGCACGGTGGCCAGAGGTGGCTGAACCTCTGGTGCTGCTGCCCGGCATGATGTGCGACGCGCGACTCTTCGGGCCGCAGATCGCCGAGATGTCGGCTGACACCGCTGTCATGGTCGCCCCTGTGACGCAGGGAGAAAGGATGGAAGAGATCGCCTCCAACCTCCTCGACCAACTGCCCAAGCGCTTTGCACTGGCGGGCCTCGGCATGGGGGGGGTCGTGGCGATGGAGATTCTCCGCCGCGCGCCTGACCGGGTGACGCGTATCGCGTTGATGGACACCAATCCGCTTGCCGAGACCCCGACAGGTGCCGCCGACCGGGAGCCGCAGATCGTGCGCGCTCGCTCGGGTCGGCTGATGGAGGCCATGCGCGACGAGATGAGACCGGACACCCTTGCCCCCGGTCCGCAGCGGGCCGAAGTGTTGGAACTGGTGATGGATATGGCCGAAACGCTGGGGCCCGATGTCTTCATCCGCCAGACCCGCGCGATGCAGAGGCGCAAGGACCAACAGGCAACGCTGCGCAAATGCAAGGTGCCGACGCTGGTGCTGTGCGGGGAGTACGATCAGATCTGCCCGGTCAAGCGGCATGCATTCATGGCCGAGCTTATTCCTTACGCAAAGCTGGTGATCCTGACCGGGTCCGGCCACCTTCCGACGCTGGAACAACCGGCAGAGACGACGGCCGCACTGCGCGACTGGATGCGCCAGCCGCTGGCCCTTTAATAGGGCACGTCGCAAGCTCCGCAGGGGCTGCGGCGCTTGGACAGGGAAAAACACTGTTGCAGGCTAGGTCGTAGATGCCTTGAGCGCGGCACGCTCAGCCTTGGGCACGACCTTGACCGGGCGCAGGGGCACTCCGCTTTTGGGATCGAAGAAGGGGGTGTTCTTCCACCGACCCGTCAGTCGCTGCACCGTCACGCGCGAGATGACACCCCAGAGGAATTTCGCGAACCCCTCGTGCCGGGGCTTGCCTTTGGGATTTGGCACAAAGGCGCGTCCGACGACCGGTCCAAGCGGGTCCGTGTCGTGCAGACGGTTCGTCCGGACACCGACGAAGGCGAATTTCGGGCTGCGCCCGGTATTGAAAAGGGGCGCCTCGCAACAGGCCGCATACCAGCGCAGGATATTCTTCGGCCCGAAAGAGAAGACGGCCAGGTGTTCCTGTCCCTTCTCGATACGGATGCGATCGGGCGTCGTCTGGAATATCCCGACGCCGCCGGGAGCAGGATCAGGACGTTTGCAATAAAGCTCGCCCGCCCGGCAGTCGATGCAGAAGCATTCGGCGTGGGTGCCGACAGAATGAGTCACGCCCAGAAGTGTTCCCTTCAGGCTGCCACAGGCGCAACTGAATGAAACATCCTGCGCGGTGGCCATGGCGATCAGGCGGCCTTGTTCTTGTTGGCGGGCTTGCGCGCCGCCACCTTGGGGCCGTCTTCGTTGGAGTCGATGAAATCCAGCACCAGGGGACGGATGTTGTCGCGCCAACTGCGCCCGGCGAAGATGCCGTAGTGGCCCGCACCTTCCTCCAGATGGCTCGCCTTCTTCGAATCCGGCAGGCCGGTCAGCAGGCCAAGCGCTGCGATGCACTGGCCGGGCGCCGAGATGTCGTCCTTTGATCCTTCCACCGTCTTGACGGCAACGGTGGTGATCTTGCCGATATCGACCTTCTTGCCCGCAACGGTGAAATCGTTACGTGCGATTTCGCGATCCTTGAAGATCCGCTCGACCGTGGACAGGTAGAATTCGGCTGGCATGTCCATCACGGCAAGGTATTCGTCATAGAACTTGTTGTGCTTGTCATGCTCATGCGCCTCATTCTGGGCGACCCGCATGATCTGCTTTGAAAAGGCGTTCTGGTGCGTGTCGCTGTTCATCGAGATGAAGGACGCAAGTTGCAGCAGGCCCGGATAGACCTTGCGCCCCACACCTGGGTACTTGAAGCCGACCTGCTGGATCATCGATTGTTCCAGCTGGCCCATGGTCACGCGGCGCCCGAAGTCGGTGACTTCGGTGGGTGTCGCATCGGGGTCGATCGGTCCGCCGATCAGCGTCAGCGTGCGCGGCTGTGCCTTGGGGTCCAGTTCGGCCAGATAGGCCGTGGCCGCCAGAGTCAGCGGGGCAGGCTGACAGACCGCGATGACATGGGTATTGGGGCCGAGGTGGCGCATGAAATCGACGAGGTAAAGCGTGTAATCCTCGATATCGAACTTTCCCTCGCTCACGGGGATGTTGCGGGCATTGTGCCAGTCGGTGACATAGACGTCGCAGTCGGGCAGCAGGCTGATCACCGTCGACCGCAGCAGGGTGGCATAGTGCCCGGACATCGGAGCGACCAGCAGCACCTTGCGCTTGGGCTGCGACACGCCTTGAAGTTCGAAATGGATGAGGTCGCCGAAAGGCCGTTTGAGCGCGCAGGTGATGTGGACCATGTGGTCCTGCCCGTCGGAGCCCACAACCGGCGGAATATTCCAGTCGGGCTTGACGCTCATGCGCTGGAAAGTGCGTTCGGCCACTTCACCCCACGCGCCCAGCCATTCCAAAGCAGGGTTTGGAAACATCGAGAAAGCCGGGTAGGATGCAAGGGCCTGGGCAGAGGCGCCCAACCACTGATTGGTGTTTCGGATGGATTCCATAAGGTCGTAAGTTGCCATGAAACGCACGATAGGGTTTCCTTTTTATGGGCCCTGAAAAGGGGCACTTCGTCACTCCTCCCCCCGAATGTGGGTGACGTTATGCTGCAAGTGCAAAGATAGGAGCAAAAGGTTAAGATGACAACTAAAACAACGGAAAACAATATTCCGCCCGATGCGTCGTTGTCGAAACTGACCGAAAATCTCAAGAAAGTAGAGGCGTTGACGGAGCGGCTGACGCAGGTCATGACCAACCGCCAGACCCACCAGCCCACGCTCGACGGCCCGAATCAGGAGCTCTTTGCAAAAGCCGCACAGTCCTACTGGGTGGAGGCGATGAACAACCCTGCCAAGCTCATGGAACACCAGATGGGGTACTGGTCGAAAACCGTCACGCATTTTATGGAGGCTCAGCAGGCGCTGTCGAGGGGAGAACTGAAGGCACCGGAGGACCGGACGGCCGCTGACCGGCGTTTCTCCAATCCGCTCTGGCAGAGCCATCCCTACTTCAACTTCGTCAAGCAGCAGTATCTGATAAACGCCGAGGCGCTCAAGCAGGCGGTCGAGGATGTGACAGACATGTCCGAGCCCGAAAAGAAACGCCTGAAATACTTCAGCCACCAGATCATCGAACTGATGAGCCCCACGAATTTTCTCGCCACCAATCCCGACGCGCTGGAACGCGCCGTAGCGACCGACGGCGAAAGCCTGATCAAGGGGCTGGAGAACCTGATCGGGGACCTGGAGGCGAACAACGGCGAGCTGATCGTGAAGCTGGCGGACGACAAGGCCTTCGAACTGGGGCGCAACATCGCCACCAGCCCCGGCAAGGTGGTCTACCGCAACCGCATGTTCGAGCTGATCCAGTACACACCGAGCACCGACAAGGTTCACTCTACCCCGCTGCTGATCTTTCCGCCCTGGATCAACAAGTTCTACATCCTCGATCTCAAGGCCCAGAACAGCCTCGTGAAATGGGTGGTCGATCAGGGCTACACGCTTTTCATGGTCTCCTGGGTCAACCCGGATGCCACCTACCGCGGGGTCGGGATAGAGGATTATGTAGAGGACGGCTATCTGGCTGCGATCCGCGAGGTGAAGGAGATCACCGGCGAGAAGCAGATCAATGCCGTTGGCTACTGCATCGCGGGCACCACGCTGTCGCTGACGCTCTCGTTGCTGAAGCAGCGCGGCGATACGTCGGTCAAATCCGCCACCTTCTTCACGGCGCTCACCGATTTCTCGGACCAGGGCGAATTCCAGCCTTTCCTCACGGACGACTTCATTGACGGGATCGAGGCGGAGACGGCGGACAAGGGCGTGCTGCCCTCCGTCATCATGGCCCGCACCTTCTCCTTCCTGCGCTCCAACGATCTGGTCTATGGGCCGGCTGTGAAAAGTTACATGATGGGGGAAACCCCACCGGCCTTCGATCTGCTCTACTGGAACGGGGACGGTGCGAACCTGCCCGCGAAATTCGCGATGGAGTACCTGCGCGGGCTTTGCCAGGAGAACAAGCTGGCCGACGGGGGGCTCGACCTGATGGGGCATCACCTGGAACTCGGGGACATTGACGTCCCGCTCTGCGCCATCGCCTGCGAGACGGATCACATCGCGCCCTGGAAGGACAGCTACCGGGGCGTGCAGCAGATGGGATCGAAGGACAAGATGTTCATCATGACCCAGTCCGGGCACATTGCGGGGATCGTGAACCCGCCCAGCAAGGGCAAGTACGGTCACTATGTAAACGACGACCTTGAACTCGCGTACACGGACTGGCTGGCCGGGTCGGATTTCACCGAAGGCTCCTGGTGGCCGCGCTGGGAGACTTGGCTCAAGAAGCGCTCCGGTAAGCAAGTTGAGGCCCGATTCCCGGGTGACGGGAGTCGGAAAATTCTTGCCGATGCCCCCGGGGAGTACGTCGCGAAGAAGGCAAGGCTTTGATTTTTAATCTATAATTTCCTTTCCATTTATTATGCTGCAGTGCAGAAAAACACTTGAAATGCCGCACTGCAGCATGTATATCCTGTGTCAGACGAAGAAAGGCGGGAATGGTCCCGCACCACTCTCACAAAGGATTTGATACCATGGCCAAGACACCTGACATGACCGCAATGTTCAAAGACATCCTGGGCTCGTTCCCCGTCGACACATCCGCGATGGAAGGCTCCTTCAAGACCGCCGCCTCGCTGAACGAGAAGCTGTCCGGCGTTGCCCTGACCGCAGCTGAGAAGTCTGCCGACATCTCCTCCAAGTGGACCAAGGACACGCTGGCGAAGCTCGCCGATATGTCCAAGGCAAAGCAGGAGCCTGCTGACTATGCCAAGGCGATGACCGATTTCGCCTCCGCTTCCGCCGAAGTGGCAGCCGAGCATATGGCCGCCTTCGCCGAGATCGCCAAGAAAGTCCAGATGGACACCGTCGAACTGATGATGGCTGCCGGCAAGGACATGCAGGAAGACGCGACCAAGGCTGTCAAGAAAGCCACCGACGACGTGTCGGCAGCGGCCAAGAAAGCCACCACCACCGCGAAGTAATCGAGCAGCTTCGCATTTTCGCCTTTCGGGCGATGCGGAGACCGGGCGGGCCCAGACGGGTCCGCCCTTTTTCTTGGGGTATTCCCTTTTGGGGGGCACTGACCTAAGCTGCGATGCAGCACGCAATTTCGGGGAGATCTATCGTGGCCGACAAACCGAACCCACTGTTGATCAAGCGCTATGCGTCCCGGCGGCTCTATAACACCGAAACCAGTGACTACGTGACGCTCGAGGATATCTCGGGCTTCATCCGCGACGGGCGCGAGGTTCAGATCGTCGATCTGAAGTCCGGCGACGACCTGACGCGGCAGTACCTGCTGCAGATCATTGCAGAGCACGAGAGCCGGGGTGAATCCGTCTTGCCCGTGGCGGTGCTGAACGATCTGGTGCGCAGCTACATGTCCGGCAATGTCTCTGTGGTGCCGCAGTTCCTGCAGGCTTCTTTCGATATGTTGCGTGACGGGCAGGCGCGGGTGATGGAGAACATGTCCGCGATGAACCCGATGGCCAAGATGCCGGGCCTAGGCGTGATGCAGGCGCAGCAGGAGGCCTTCATGAAGGCAATGACGGGCGGCTGGGGCAGCGGCAAGGGCGTGCAATCGGCAGTGCGCGAAAAGGAACCGGATCAGAAAGAGGATCTGGACGCCATCAAGAAGCAGCTGGCGGACCTTCAGGACAAGCTGTCGAAACTGAACTGATCCTGCGGGCCCGCGGCTCGGTGGCCGCGTGACACGGTTCTGGGTCCGTGCCGCGCTGTGAGCCCGCCTCTCGGGCCGTTGTTCAGGCTGCCTCCGCCTCGATGACAGACGCCAGCGCGCGCAGGATGACGTCACAGACCGCATCCAGCTGAGCGCGTGTCAGATGCACCGGCAGGCGCACGTCGCAGGCCCGCATCAGCATCGCGCGGGTACGGGGCAGGTCCGGCAGGTTGGGGATGAACTGCCAGTTCCAGAATGCGCGCGCATTGTCCGCGCTTTGACCGAAGACCTGTACCTTGACGCCGCCCGCATCGCTGGCGGTGGCGAAGTCACGGATCTGCGAGTCTGAAAGCCCCGTCAGGTTGAACTGGATCGAATCCGGCGCCCGGACTTCGCCCGGCAGAGGGGCAGGAACGTCGATATGGGGCGAGGCTGAAAGTTTCTCCGCGACGTGATCGTGGTTCGCCAAACCATCCGCCACCCGGCGCGGCAATTCTGCAAGTTGAGGACGGATCACGACCGCCGCAAGGTTGGACATGCGCATATTGTAGAGCGGCAGCCTGTTCTGCCAGCGGGCAAAGGCGTCCTGCAGGACGGGGTGCTTCTTCCAGTTGTGTTCATAGGCCCCCGACATGATGATCGCGCGCGCCACCAGTTCGGCATCGTCGGTGATGAGGATGCCGCCTTCGCCCGCGTTGATCATCTTGTAGGACTGAAAGGAAAAGCATCCCACGCGCCCGATGGTGCCGATCTTGCGACCCTGCCAGAGTGTGCCCAGCGAATGGGCGGCATCCTCGATGACCGGGACGCCCGCCGCATCGCAAAGCGCCATGATCGCGTCCATGTCCGATGTATGGCCGCGCATATGGCTCACGATCACCGCCTGCGCATCCCCCAGCCTGTCAGCGAAGTCTTCTAGGTCGATGCGGTAGTCCTCTCCAACCTCGCAAAGCACCGGCAGACAGTTGGCGTGAAGAATGGCGGAGGGGACGGCGGCAAAGGTGAAACCGGGGACCAGGACACGCGCGTCCCGGGGCAGGTCCAGCGCCATCAGCGACAGGAACAGAGCAGCAGAGCAAGAGGACACGGCGAGCGCGTACTTGCTGCCCATCATCTGCGCGAATTCTGCCTCCAGCAGGGAAACCGGTGCATCCTTGGTCGCCGTGTAGCGGAACAGGTCGGCCGATTGCAGCAGTGCTTCGAGACCGGCGTTGGCGCTGGCGGGAATGGGTTCGGCTTCATTCAGGTTTGGAAGGGTCATGTTACAGCTGTCCAGATAAGTGTTCTCGGATTTCTAGATCAATTGGGCGTCGAGCCCAAGATTTTTCAGTCAATGGTTTGTGAAGGTTCCAAGACGAGGTTCGGCCAGCCGGATGCTCAGACACCCAGACGGTCCCGTAGGGAAAACCACGTCATGGCCAGAACCAACAGCGGATTGCGCAGTGCTGTGCCCCCCGGAAATGCCGGGCTCGGGATGGCGGCCATGGTGTCGAACCCGTCAGTCTCGCCCTCAATGGCGCGTGCCATGAGGAATCCCGCGTGCGTCGCGGTCCCGACACCGTGACCGGAATAGCCCGAGGCCGACAGGATATTGCGCCCGACACGCGCGACATAGGGCAGGCGCTTCATGGTGATCGCCAGCGTCCCGCCCCAGGCGTAGTCGATCCGCACGTCTTTCAGATGCGGAAAAATCACTGACATCGGTTTGCGCACCTTCGCGGCGATATCTTTCGGGAACCGGTAGCCATAACTTTCTCCCCCCCCGAACAGCAGCCTTCCGTCATGGCTGAGCCGGAAGTAGTTCACCACGAACCGGCTGTCCGCCACTGCTACGTCACGGGGCAGCACGTCCTTCACGCGCTCACCCAGGGGCTCCGTCGCTGCGATGAAGTTGTTGATCGGCATGACCCGTGCCGCGACCCTCCGGTTCAGCCCGCCAAGGTAACCGTTGCAGGCAAGGATCACGTGCTCCGCCTCGATCCGACCCGAGTCGGTCTGGACGACGGATTTGCCCTGCTCCTCGATATGATGCGCGGGGCTCGTCTCGAAGATGCGCACCCCCGCAGCCGAAGCAGCCCGCGCGAGGCCAAGGGCATAATTCAGCGGATGCAGATGCGCGGCACCCATGTCCAGAATGCCGCCAAGGTAGTCGGGCGAGGGACAGACGGACTGAAGCGCGTCATGGTCCAGCGTCTCGATCTGGTCATAGCCGTAGCGCGCCTGAAGATGCTGCGCGTAGTCATGCAGATGCGCCAGATCCCCCTTGTCCGAGGCTGTCCAGGCCACGCCCGGCTTCAGATGGCAGTCGATACCGTGTCTTGCGATCAGGTCCTTGACCAGCGCCTTGGCCTCTTCGCCCATCTCCCAGAGCCGGTACGCGGCACTTTCGCCCAGCATCTTCTCCAGCCCCTGCTGGTCGACCCGCTGCCCGCTGCCCAACTGACCCCCGTTGCGCCCCGAGGCGCCGAACCCGACCCGCTGCGCCTCGATCAGCACCACGTCGCGTCCCGCTTCGGCCAGATGCAGCGCCGCCGAAAGGCCGGTGTAACCGCCCCCCACAACGCAAACGTCGGCCTTGACCGAACCCTTCAGGGTGGGAAAGCGGTCGAGCGGCGTCGCGGTGGCAGCGTACCAGCTGTCCGGATATTCACCACGCCGGTCGTTGGCATAGAGCAGGTTCACATCTTCACCCTTTTTCAAATACCAATGCGCGCGGCCGCGACTGGATCAGACATTCATGAGGAGGTGTTCGCGCTCCCAGGGGGAAATCACATGCAGGAACTCCTCGTATTCGGCGCGTTTCACGATGGCATAGACGCGCGCAAATTCCGGGCCCAACACCTTGTGCAGGGCAGAGGCACTCTCGAACAGGTCAAGCGCTTCGCCAAGCACCTGGGGTATGTCGCCGTCGCCCTCGTAGGCATCGCCCCTGAATTCCGGCTTCGGCATTTTCGCCTCGGTCAGGCCTAGGTAACCGCAGGCCAGACTGGCCGCGATGCCGAGGTAGGGGTTGCAGTCCATCCCCGGAATCCGGTTCTCCACCCGGCGCGATTCCGGCTTCGACAGCGGCACGCGGATGCCCGTGGTGCGGTTGTCGCGGCCCCATTCGAGGTTGATCGGCGCGGCATGATCCTTGACGTAGCGCCGGTAGCTATTGACGTAGGGCGCAATGACCGCCAGCGCATCGGGCATGTGGTTCTGCAAACCGGCGATGAAGTGCATGAAGGCATCCGTCTCGCCCTCCTGCGGGTCCGAGAAAATGTTCCTGCCGGTTCTGCCATCCAGCACCGAATGGTGGATGTGCATGGCGCTGCCCGGCTCGTTGGCGATGGGTTTGGCCATGAAGGTGGCATAGCAGTCGTGGCGCAGCGCCGCCTCGCGGATCAGGCGCTTGAAGTAGAATACCTCGTCGGCCAGCCGCACCGGGTCGCCGTGGATCAGGTTGATCTCCAGCTGCCCCGCGCCGCCTTCCTGCGTGATGCCGTCGATCTCGAAGCCCTGCGCCTCGGCGAAATCGTAGATGTCGTCGATCACGGGCCCGAATTCGTCCACGGCCGTCATCGAATAGGCCTGACGTGCGGCGGCGGGGCGGCCTGAGCGGCCCATCATTGGCTTGATCTCATGCGCAGGGTCGAGGTTGCGCGCGACGAGGAAGAATTCCATCTCGGGCGCCACCACCGGCTCCCAGCCCTTGTCGCGGTACAACTCCACCACGCGCTTGAGCACGTTGCGCGGGGAATAGGGCACCGGTTCGCCGTCGCGGTCGTAGGCGTCGTGGATCACCTGCAGGGTCCAGTCCGCCGTCCAGGGGGCGGCGGTGGCGGTGGACATGTCGGGGCGCAGGATCATGTCCTTTTCGATGAAACCATCGACGCCCGCCGCCTCGCCCCATTCGCCGGTGATGGTCTGGTAGAAGATGCTGTCGGGCAGGTGGAAATACTCCTGCCGGGCGAACTTGGTCGCGGGCACGGCCTTGCCGCGGGCGATGCCGGGCAGGTCGGGGATGATGCATTCCACCTCGTCGAGCCGCTTGCCATCAAGGTATTCTGCTGCCGCGGGGGGCAGATCGTCAAGCCAGTCGGCCATCAGGCCCTCTCTTTCCGGTTCTTTTTGATGAAGTCGGCCATGATGTCGCCAATGGCCGCATTGTCCAGCGGCTGGCCGAGCGCGGCCGTTGCGGCCTGCAACTGATCGTCGGGCACCACGCCCTTGCCACGATTGCGGATCAGCCCGTCGATGAAGTCATGCCCGTATTCGGGGTGCGGCTGGATCGACCAGATCCGGTCGTCATAGACCAGTGCGGCGTTGTCGCAGAAGGCCGACGATCCGATGACCTTGGCTTGTTCGGGGACCACGACCACCTGGTCCTGGTGCCAGGCGTTCAGCTTGTATTCCTTGCCGTCGATCGCGTAAACCACGCGGCCCACGGACCAGCCGCCCTTGAACTTCTCGACCTTGCCGCCCATCGCCTGTGCGATGATCTGGTGGCCGAAACATACGCCGATCATGGGCCGGCCGTCGGCGTAGCATTCCCGGATGAACTGCTCCAGCGGCGGGATCCAGTCGTGATCCTCGTAGGCGCCGTGCTTGGAGCCGGTGATCAGCCAGCCATCGGCGGCGTCCACCCCGGGAGGGAATTGACCGTCAACGACGCTCCAGCCCTCGACGTCGAATCCATGGCCGTCCAGCAGACGCGCGAAATATTTGTCGTAGTCGCCGCCATCGCGCATTTCTTCGGGCGGATGGCCGGTAATCAGGATGCCGACTTTCATGACTTACACCGTGTCCAGATAGATCTCGACCTGCTCCTGCGGGGTCAGTTCCTGCATATAATGCACTTCCTGCCGCTTCGTCAGCACGAAGTTGCGGATCAGTTCGGGGGCGAAGATGCGTGCAACGTGTTCGCAGCTCTCGAACTTGTCGATGGCCGAGACCCAGTCGACAGGGATCTGGGGCAGGGCGGCGGCATAGGCGTTGCCGGTAATGGGGGCGGGCGGTTCGGCTGCATCCTCGATCCCGTTGATCGCAGCACCCAGGACGGCGGCCAGCATCAGGTAGGGGTTCACATCACCCCCCGACACCCGGTGCTCGATCCGGCGCGCCTTGTGGTTGCCCGAAGGGATGCGGATCGAAGAGGTGCGGTTCTCGTAAGCCCAGGAAATGCCCGTTGGGGCATGAGCACCGGGCACCATACGGTCGAAGCTGTTCGCATGGGGGCAGAAGACGAGCGCCGACCCGGGCATGGCGTCGATGCAGCCTGCGACGGCGTGCCGCATGATGTCCGTGCCCTCGGGACCGCCGTTGTCAAAGACGTTGTCGCCGTTCTGGTCCAACACGGAGAAATGGGTGTGCAGGCCCGAGCCCGCGTAATCCTCATAGGGCTTCGCCATGAAGGAGGCGGCAAAGCCGTGGCGCCGCGCCAGACCCTTGACCAGCATCTTGAAAAGCCAAGCATCGTCAGCAGCGCGCAGCGCGTCGTCGCAATGCATCAGGTTGATTTCGAACTGACCCAGACCCGCCTCGGAAATGGCGGTGTCGGCGGGGATGTCCATCTCTTCGCAGGCATCGTAGAGGTCGGTGAAGAATTCGTCGAACTGGTCCAGCGCGCGGATCGACAGGGTCTCGGCGGCCTTGCGGCGCTTGCCGGAGCGTGGCGAGATCGGGACCTGCAGCTTGCGGCCCGAATCGTCGATCAGGAAGAATTCAAGCTCCACCGCGCA
>JBBSJO010000044.1:0-23138 GCA_038257185.1 Rhodobacterales bacterium
AACAAGGCAAGCGTCTGGCAAAACGTGACGATGCACGCGCCATCCGGACCTACCGCGACGAGGGGGTAAGCCCGGATGAAATCCGTTCCATGATAGGGCTTTAGCCGACGTTCCTAATTGGGAAGGCTCCGCCAGGGCTTGGGAATGATCACCCAGTGATCGTTCAGATAGACCAGCCCGTCAAAGGCAAGACCCAGATCCTCCCCTGTCTTCACGAACTTGAAGCGCACGATGGGCACGTCCATCTTGAAGTATTGCAGCACGTCCTTGTAGCCGCCCGGAAACTCGTCCAGCACCGGCCTTTGTTCGAACAATTGCCGAGTCGTGGCATAAACCACCACCAGATCGCTTTGCGTCGGTGTCGGACCAAAGGCGGTGCCGGGCCCCATCTGAGCACTGAGGCTCTCCCAAAGTGCGCTGCCCAGAGGTTCGGCATAGAGCGACTTGACCTCCGCCTCCGTCGGCAGGAGCGCCTGGGTCAGCGCCCGGTAATCCGCGTCGGGTTCGAAGTATCTCATCAACAGCGCGCGCGCCTCGGCCTCGCTGCCGGGGGCAGCCGCAGGTGCGGCGGGCGCTGCGGGAACGCTTGCGGGGCGGCTGCTGGCCTGCACAAGCGCCAGCAGGCTGGCCTCCGGGTTGGCCTGACAAACGGCGGCAAGATTGCCCAGCAGGATCGCATTGTTACTTTGATCGACGGGGCGCACGTTGTCGGTATTGGCCGCGATATAGCCAAAGGTCCATGCCGCGATCATCAGCTTGTCGGTCTCGCTCGCGTTCTTCAAGACCTCGCCGCAAGTGCTGCGCGGGTCGAACCCCACGCCCTGCGCAGAGGCCGACGAAAGGCCAAACCCCAGAAATGCCACCGCGAGGGCGGTCTTGGTCGAGAATCCCATCATAAAATCCTTGTCGCCAGAAAGGTAATCCTGCCACGCTAGCGCAGGTTTCCGATCTTGGCAAAAAATCGCTACCTCGGCGACAGGATTTCCTGCTCCTGCCCCTCCTGCACTGCCGTGTAAAAGCAGCTGCGCCGCCCGGTGTGGCAGGCAGGCCCCGTCTGACGCACCAGCAGCAGCAGGCAATCGCGGTCGCAATCCAGCCGCATCTCCTCCAGCGCCTGCACGTGACCACTGGTCTCCCCCTTGACCCAGAATGCCTGCCGCGAGCGGCTCCAATAGGTCACGCGACCCGTGTCGAGCGTCTGTGCGATACTCTCAGCGTTCATCCAGGCCAGCATCAACACTTCGTGGGTCTCGGCGTCCTGCGCGATGGCCGGGATCAGGCCCGCGTCGTTGAACCGCAGGGTGGAAGGGTCAAAGGTCATGGCAGATCCTCGAAAGTTTTTTGCATCTCGCGTCAGCGGCCTTATGTAGGCAATGACGCTACAAGGGAACAGAGATGTCCACCGATACCGATCTGATCAAGCTCTACTCCGCCCGGATTCTCGCGCTGGCGGCGGATATCCCGCATCTGGGGCGGCTGGAGCATCCGCAGGCCACGGTCAAGCGCCGCTCGCCGCTCTGCGGGTCGACCGTGACGGTGGATGTGGTGGTGCGCGAGGGACATCTGGCGGAACTGGGTCAGGATGTGAAGGCCTGCGCCCTGGGTCAGGCCGCCGCTGCCGTCGCCGGGGCCGCCGCGCCGGGTGCGACGCTGGCGCAGGTGCAGACAGCGCGCGATCAGTTGCGCGCGATGCTCAAGGGTCAGGGGCCGGTGCCCGACGCCCCCTTCGATGGGTTCGAGGTGCTGGAACCCGCGGTGGCCTACAAGAATCGCCACGCCTCCATCATGCTGAGCATCGAGGCGATGGCAGAGGCGATGGAAACGGCCACTGCCCAGGCGGCCGTCAACGAGGCCTAACGCGTTTTCGACAAACTCTACGGCAGCAGGTCCCAAAAAAAGCGCCGCACGTCCGGTGCGGACGGCGGCGCCAGGAAAGCTCTCTCATGTGGGACCCGGTTCAGCCTTGGGGAAACCCCGGGCCGACAAGGGACAGGCAGTGCCCGTCGGCTGCATCAACTTGGGACGGATGCAGGGGCGGAACCGGCACGAGAGCGCAGGCAGAAATCAGACAAGTCCGGGCAGATGAAGGCCAACCACCAGCATTACGGTCAGCGCCGCCACACCGGCGGCATCCTGCAACAGCGTGTCCTGAGACCGGGCTGCGATGGATTTGATCGTTCTGAAGGTTGCCATGACATCTCTCCGTTCTTGTTGCTCCTTTGTTCTCATTTTTCTGGGGACGTGTAAAGAACTTTTAAGGAACATTAGCGAACAAAATGCGCCAAAGGATTTAACCCACTGAAATCAGACGAATCGCTTCGTCCTGTCGCATCAGCCATAGCAGCATCCGCGTGGCTTCCCCCCTGGCCGTGATCAGCCCTGGATCATCGCTCAGCAGTTTGCGCGCGTCCGATTGCGCCACCGCCATCAGCCCAGCCTGACGCTCCAGATCCGCGACGCGGAAGCGTGGCACCCCCGATTGCGCGGTCCCGATCAGATCGCCGGTGCCGCGCATCTTCAGATCCGTCTCGGCGATCACGAACCCGTCCTCGGTCTCGCGCAATACCTCCAGCCTCTGCCGCCCGGCCTCGCCCAAAGGCGGCTGGTACATCAGCAGACAGGTGGAGGCACCCTGCCCGCGCCCGACCCGGCCCCGCAACTGGTGCAGCTGTGCAAGCCCGAAGGTCTCGGCCCGTTCCACCACCATGATCGTGGCGTTGGGCACGTCTACCCCCACCTCGATCACAGTGGTGGCGACCAATACTTGCGTGCGCCCTTCCTGAAACGCCTGCATCGCGGCGTCCTTGTCAGCGGGTGGCATCTGACCGTGGACCAGCCCCACAACCCCTTCGCCCAAGGTCGCGCGCAGGCGTTTGAAGCGTTCTTCTGCAGCGATCAGGTCACTGACCTCGCTCTCCTCCACCAGCGGGCAGACCCAATAGCACTGCCGCCCCTCTGCCACTGCTGCGCGCAGGCGGGCAACCACGTCATCCATCCGCTCAGTGCTGACGAGTGCTGTTTTGATCGGCTGGCGGCCGGGGGGCTTTTCATCCAGCACCGAAACATCCATGTCGCCGTATTGCGCCAAAGCCAGACTGCGCGGAATCGGCGTCGCCGTCATCACCAGCACATCCGCGCGTCGCCCCTTCTGGCCCAGTTCCAACCGCTGCCGGACGCCAAAACGATGCTGTTCGTCCACCACCGCAAGACGCAGGTCGGCAAAGGCGACGTCCGCCTGAAACACCGCATGGGTGCCGACGAGCACGTGAATATCGCCCCGCGCAAGAGCATCGAGCTTGGCGCGCCGCTCCGCCCCCTTGTCACGCCCCGTCAGGATATCGAGCACCACGCCCGCCTCCTCGGCCAGCGGTTGCAACCCCGCAAGATGCTGACGCGCAAGGATTTCCGTGGGCGCCATCAGGACGCCCTGCCCCCCCGCCTCCACTGCGCGCAAAAGCGCCATGAAGGCCACCAGCGTCTTGCCTGCGCCCACGTCGCCCTGCAACAGACGGTTCATGCGCTGGGGGCTGGCCATATCGCCGGTGATCTCCGCAATCGCGCGGGTCTGCGCGCCGGTCGGCTGATACGGCAGTGCCGACAGGACCCGCGCCTGCAAATGTCCGTTCCCTGTACTGGACTGCCCCTTCTTGCGGCGCTGGCTGGCCCGCGCCAGCGCCAGCGTCACCTGATGTGCGAACAACTCGTCATAGGCCAGCCGCTCCCGCGCCGGAGCGGTCGGCGCAAGGTCCGCATCTGTCACGGGATCATGCGCGGCACGGGCAGCATCGCCGAAATCCGGCCACCCGCCTTTCGCCTTCTGCCCCGGATCAATCCATTCCGCCATCTGCGGCACCCGCGTCAGTGCGCCGCGTGTGGCTTTATACATCACCTTCTGGGTGATCCCGGCGGTGAGGGGATAGACCGGCTCAAACGCGGGAATCTCGCCCGCCGCCTCCTCCGGCACGGCAAAATCAGGGTGCACCATCTGCGGGATGCCGTCGAAAAGCTCCACCCGACCCGATACGATGCGCCGTGATCCGGGCGGCAGCTGTTTTTTCCAGTAGTCGCCGCGCGCGTGAAAATAGACCAGTTGGAAACTGGTCTGCGCATCCTCCACGTGAATGCGGTAGGCACCGGTCTTGGTGGCGGATGGACGGTGCGTGCCGATGGTGACGGCCACAGTCAGAGTGGCGGGAAACACCGCGTCCTTGACCGTATCGCGCGGCGTTCGGTCGATGCCCGCGTAGGGCAGCGTGAACACCAGATCGCGCGGGGCGAGGATGGCCAGTTGCGCAAAGAGCTGCGCCGTCTTTGGCCCGACACCCTCCAGCGTTTCCAGCCCGGCAAAAAGCGGGAACAGCGGCTCGGGCCGCCCCTTCATGCGCTGCCGATCAGTGCGAGCCAGCCGTCTTCGTCCAGCGTCTGGATGCCCAGCTCCGCCGCCTTCTTCGCCTTCGATCCGGCGCCGGGGCCCGCGACGAGGATATCGGTTCTGGCACTGACCGAGCCCGCCACCTTGGCCCCCAACCGTTCGGCGCGTGCTTTCGCCTCGTCCCGCGTCATCTTTTCCAGCGTGCCGGTGAAGACCACGGTCTTGCCCGCAACCGGGCTGCCTGAGGTATCGGCGCGTTCCGCCGGGATAACGTCGAGGTGCGCCACCAGCCGGTCAATCGAGGCGCGTTCGCGATCCTGTGCGAAGGTGTTGACCAGCGATCCGGCCATCACGGCACCCACGCCGTCAACGCCAATCAGGTCCTCCCATGCGGTGCCGGACTGGTCCTGCGCCTGCGACATCGCCGCCTCGAATGCCGCCCAGGTGCCGTAGTGAAGGGCGAGCAGGTTGGAGGCCGCTTCGCCGACGTGGCGGATGCCAAGCGAGAAGACTAGACGGGAAAGCGGGATATTTCTTTTCTCTGCAATGGCTTCGAAGAGGTTGCTCGCGGATTTCTCGCCCCAGCCCTCGCGGTTCTTCAACTGCTGGACGCCCTGTCCGTAGCGTTCCTTCAAAGTGAAGATATCCGCCGGCTCCACGATCCAGCCATCGACATGGAACTGCTCTACCTGTTTCGCACCCAGCCCTTCGATGTCGAAGGCGGCGCGGGAGACGAAATGTTTCAGCTTTTCCACCGCCTGCGCGGGGCAGATCAGCCCGCCGGTGCAGCGCCGCACCGCATCGCCGGGTTCGCGCACCGCGTCGCTTTTGCATTCGGGGCAGACCTGCGGAAAAACGAAAGGTTCGGCCCCCTCAGGTCGCTTTTCGAGGTCCACATCTGCCACTTTCGGGATCACGTCCCCGGCACGGTAGACCTGCACCCAGTCGCCCAGGCGGATGTCCTTGCCGCTGCGGATCTGGTTTCCCTTGCTGTCGAGACCCTTGATGTAATCCTCATTGTGCAGCGTCGCGTTCGACACCACGACACCGCCCACCGTCACCGGCTGCAATCGCGCCACGGGCGACAGGGCCCCGGTGCGCCCGACCTGGATGTCGATGGCATCGAGCCGGGTCCAGGCGAGTTCGGCGGCGAACTTGTGCGCCACCGCCCAGCGGGGCGTGGTCGATCGGAAACCGAGCCGGTCCTGCAACGCCAGATCGTCGACCTTGTAGACCACACCGTCGATATCATAGCCCAGTGTCGCGCGCTGCTGTTCGATCTCTGCATAGCGGGCCAGCAACGCGTCCGGTCCGTCACAAAGCGCCGTGAGGGGGTTGGTCGAGAATCCGAGCGTTGCCAGGCGGTCGATGGCTCCCTTCTGGGTCTCTGCCAAAGGCTCTGACACCTCGCCCCAGGCATAGGCAAAGAACCTCAGCGGCCGGGATTTCGTGATGCCCGCATCCAGCTGTCTGAGCGATCCGGCGGCGGCGTTGCGCGGATTGGCAAAGGTCTTGGCGCCCGCTGCGTTCTGCCGCGCATTGAGGGATTCAAAGTCAGCGTGGCTCATGTAGACTTCGCCACGTACTTCCAGCACTTCGGGCGCGCCCTTCAGTTTTTCCGGAATGTCATCGATTGTACGCGCATTTGCAGTGACGTTCTCACCCACCGCCCCGTCGCCACGGGTCGCAGCCTGCACCAGCCTGCCCTCTTCATAGCGCAGCGACAGGGACAGCCCGTCGATCTTCGGTTCGGCGGTGTAGTTCAGGGGCGCATCCGGTGCCAGTCCCAAGTACTTGCGAATGCGCCCGTCGAACTCCGCCACATCCTCCGCCGCGAAGGCGTTGGACAACGACAGCATCGCGATGCTGTGTGCTACCTTTGAAAACCCCTCCGCCGGAGCTGCCCCCACCTGATCGGTCGGACTGTCAGGGCGCTTGAGCTCGGGAAACCGCGCCTCTATCGCGGCATTTCGTCGTTTGGCGGCATCATAGGTTGCATCATCTATCTCAGGCGCGTCGTCACCATGATAGGCCGTGTTCGCCGCTGTCAGCAGGGCTACTAGGCGCGCCAGTTCATCGCCCGCCTCTGCCGCGCTCAGCGCCTCAACCGCGATGTCTGATGTCACTGCCTGACTTCCCCGAACCTTGCCACCATGCCTGTCTTGATAGGTGGCGATGCAGGCCAGGTCCAGATTGAAACAGGCGGATTTTTCGGCGCCGTCGTGGCTCAGGCGCTGACGGCGACCTTCATCTGAACGGGATCGGGATCGCGCAGCACATAGCCACGCCCCCAGACCGTTTCGATGTAGTTCTCCCCACCCGTTGCCGTGCTCAGCTTCTTGCGCAGCTTGCAGATGAAGACGTCGATGATCTTCAGTTCCGGTTCGTCCATGCCGCCATAAAGGTGGTTCAGGAACATCTCCTTGGTCAGGGTCGTCCCCTTGCGCAGGCTCAGAAGCTCAAGCATCTGGTATTCCTTGCCCGTCAGATGCACGGTCTGGTTGTCCACGCTCACCGTCTTGGCATCGAGATTCACGGCGATCTGCCCGGTCTCAATCACCGATTGCGAATGGCCCTTGGAGCGGCGGATGATGGCATGGATGCGCGCGACCAGTTCCTCGCGGTGGAAGGGCTTGGTCAGGTAGTCGTCGGCGCCGAACCCGAATCCCTTGATCTTGTTCTCGGTATCGTCGGCTCCTGACAGGATCAGGATCGGCGTTTCGATCCGGCTTAACCGCAGCTGGCGCAATACCTCGTGCCCGTTCATGTCCGGCAGATCGAGATCGAGAAGGATCAGATCGTAATCATAAAGCTTGGCAAGATCGATCCCCTCTTCCCCCAGATCCGTCGCATAGACGTTCAGGTTGGCATGGGTCAGCATCAGTTCTATGCTTCGGGATGTGGTTGGATCGTCTTCTACAAGCAGTACGCGCATTCGGTTTCTCCGCATCTTCGATGTTGCCAATGGACTGGATCGTGAACACAAAAGGTTAACCACACGTTACCGCTGTTCCTGTTAATAGCCTGACAACTTAAAGTTGTCTATACTTTTGAATAAGCGTCGTCTTCAAGGCCTCTTCGCCATGGGCGCTGACTGCCCTGACCCATTCAAGGAATTCTTCTTCACTGATCCGATAGCGTTCCAGTGCTTCGGCCTGCGTCAGCAACCCGTATATCACCGCGCGCACGACGGCAGCCTTGCGAGACGCGACCCAGCGGCGCGTGTTCGGATCGGGCAGATCGGCGCGCGTCATCACCCTTCCATCGGCGAGCGTTACGGATCGCGGTCCATCGACTTTCTTGAGGTACATCAATCTCGTCCGGCAATTGCTATGCCCCAGCCTGACCCAAGCGTATTTAACGGCAGATGAAGCCGCCCCTTGTGAGTAGTTCGCATTTTCCTATATTCCACCCCAATACCCCGGAGATCGCCATGCCGCTTGACCACACGCCACCGCTCAATTCGCTGGGCTTTGCCAAGGCCCCCGCCGAAACGCGTGTCGTCGTGGCGATGTCGGGCGGCGTGGATAGTTCGGTCGTGGCCGCCATGCTGGCCGAAGAAGGCTATGACGTCGTGGGGGTCACCCTGCAGCTTTACGACCATGGTGCTGCATTGGCCCGCAAAGGAGCCTGCTGTGCCGGCATCGACATCCACGACGCGCGCCGCGTGGCCGAAACGATGGGCTTTCCGCATTACGTGCTGGACTACGAGAACGTGTTCAAGGATGCGGTGATCGACGAATTCGCGGACAGCTATCTTGGCGGCGCGACCCCGGTGCCCTGCATCCGCTGCAATGAACGGGTGAAATTCAAGGACTTGCTGGCCACTGCCCGCGACCTCGACGCAGACTGCATGGCCACGGGCCACTACATTCAGCGCAAGCTGGGCGGTCAGGGCCCCGAACTGCATGCGGCTGCGGATGCCAACCGCGACCAGAGCTATTTCCTCTTCTCCACCACGCCGGAGCAGTTGGACTACCTGCGCTTTCCACTGGGCCACCTGCCGTCGAAAAACGACACCCGCGCGCTGGCAGAGAAATACGGGTTGAGCGTCGCCATGAAGCCCGACAGCCAGGATATCTGTTTCGTGCCCAACGGCGACTACGCGAGCGTGATCCTGAAGCTGCGCCCCGAAGCCGCCGATCCGGGCGACATCGTGCATGTCGATGGCACGGTGATGGGCCGCCACGACGGGATCATCCACTACACCATCGGCCAACGCCGGGGTCTCGGCATCGGCGGACTGGCCGATCCGCTCTACGTGGTCAAGCTGAATGCAGACGCAAAGCAGGTCGTCGTTGGCCCGAAATCGAGCCTCGCCACCGCCCGCGTTCCCCTGCGCGAAATCAACTGGCTGGGCGATGCCCCGATGATGTCGCGCCCCGAATGGCACATCGCGGTGCGCGTCCGCTCCACCCGCCCCCCGCGGGAGGCGGTCCTGCGTCCGCTCACCGACACGACGGCGGAAGTCGAACTGCTCAGCCCCGAGGAGGGCGTCTCCCCCGGTCAGGCCTGCGTCTTCTATGACACCACCAGCAGCCGCATCTTCGGCGGCGGCTGGATTCACAAGGGCTGAAGCCCTCTCTATCCATTCACTTTGCCAGACAAACTCCAGGGGGTTTGGGGGACAGCGTCCCCCATTCACAAAATGGTGTCGAATCGCGCGTCAGCGCGGCAGCACTTTCACAGCCCCGCCAGAACCGCCCGTGCCGCCCGCATCCCCGGCGCTTCGCCGCCCTGCCCCAGCCGCTGCATCGTCAACGCCATGGCGACCTCCTGCGCCTTTGGATCCCGCAAGACCTCCTCCAGTCCCGCTGCGATTCCCTCCGCCGTGCAGGCCGGCCCCAGAAACTCCGGCACCACACGGGTATCCGACACGATGTTGACCAGAGTTACCGTATCGATCAGCGCCATGGCGCGGATGATGCGGAAACTCAGCCATTGCATCTTGTAGGCGATGACCATCGGCGTCGAAGCCGCCGCCAATTCAAGAGAGACAGTCCCCGAGGCCGCCAGCGCCAGATCCGCGGCGCGGAAGGCTGCGCGTTTGGAAGCGGAGCCATCCGCGCCACGCGGGTCGAGAATGACCGGATTGCCCGGCCAGTCGCGCGTTGCCTCCCGTACCATCTCGTCCACCGCGCTCGCCGCCGGAACCACGACGCGCATGCCGGGATGACGCGCCACGAACAGCTTCAGCGCGGCGCCGAAGACCTCTGTCAGACGCGCCACCTCGCCCCGCCGTGAACCGGGCAAGACAAGAACGAAGGGCGCCTCCCCGATCCCGCTCTGCGCCCGAAACGCCTGCACCTCTGCATCGCTCGCCACTTGTTCGGCCACCACCGGATGCCCGACGAAATCGCAGGCCATGCCCGCCGCTTCCATCAAGGGTGGCTCGAAGGGGAAAAGCGCCAACACATGGTCGACCCAGCGCGCCATCTTCCGCGCCCGCCCGGCGCGCCAGGCCCAGACGGTCGGCGCCACGTAGTGGACGGTGGGGATATCGGAGCCTTCCTTCACCAGCCGCGCCACACGCAAGGAGAAGTCAGGCGCGTCGATGGTGATGAGCACGTCGGGTCGCGTCTCGATCACCGCTGCGGCCACCTCGGCGATGCGGCGTTTCAGATGCCGGTACTTCGGCAAGACCTCGGCGATGCCCATGATGCTGAGTTCCGACATGTCGAAGCGGCTCACCAGACCCTGCGCCGTCATCTTCGGTCCGCCGATACCGTCGAAAGTCACATCCGGCTCAAGCGTCTTCAGCCCCGCCATCAGCGCGCCGCCCAGCCGGTCGCCCGAAGGCTCCCCCGCCAGGATGAAGACCCGGGTCATTCCCCGGTCCGCGCCCAGACCACGAGGCCGAGGCTGTCCGCCAGGGCCTTGCATTGATCCGCCTCCAGCATCAGAACGTCGCCTGCATCCACAACCACGCCCGACAGGCCCGCCTCTGCTGCTGCACGGATCGTGGTGGGGCCGATGGTGGGCAGATCGACAAGGCGGTTCTGGCCGGGCTTGGGCCCCTTGAAGAGAATACCGCCCTTGCTGTTTAATGCCGGGCCTGCGCGGGCGATGAGCGCGTCGGTGCCGGTGGCATCCTCCATCCCTCGGACGCGACCCTCAGCGACAAGACAGGCCTGACCGATGTCCTTCGGCCCCATCTGCGCGATGTGCTGCGCCCCGACTTCCGCGTCCTTGCGCATTTGTGCGTCGGGCCAGACCTCGCTCAAGACGCCGCCTTGCATCAGGAGGTCGGGCGCGAGTTCATGGGCACCGCGAACGGTAAACCCGGTGCGCTGGAACAAATCGACGACGATACTCAGGGCTCCGTCGTCGCCCTTTTGCAAGGCCTCCTGAATCAGCGGAACCAGCGGCGCGGTGTCGGCATCCAGCTTCGCGGGATCAAGCGTGGGCCGCGCAAGCGCGCCTGCAAAGCAGACCTCCGTCACGCCGCGCTCGCCGAGCGTGACGAGCAGCGATCCGATCGTCTCCAGCCGGAAGGTCAGATCCGGGGTCAGGCCATCCGGTTCCTGCCCCTCGTAGGCGCAGACCAGCGGAGCGACCTCCTGGCGCGAGGCCACGGCGGCGGGCAAGGCCCCGGTTCCTGCAATCAGCGCCAGCGTCATTTCGGCGTCAGGAAATGGCGGCCGGTGTCGGCCATGACGAAATCGACGATCTGGCGCACATAATCGCTGCTCGTTTCCTCCCCCAGACGTGCCGCGCGGTCGTGGAAGGTGCCCTCGCCCTGCGCAAGCATCTGGAAAGCGGCGCGCAGGGCCGTGATATCGGCACGCGACACCCCCCGACGTTTGAGCCCCACAAGGTTCAGCCCGTCCAGATCGCCTCGAGGTGCCTGTACGAGACCATACGGAATCACATCGTTGGTCACCATCGTCACGGCCCCGATGATGGCACCCTGCCCGATGCGGACCCATTGGTGAATACCGGACAAACCCCCGATGATCACGTCGTCCTCGATCACGCAGTGCCCCGCCACGGCGGCGGAGTTTACCACGATCACCCGATTGCCGACGATGGCGTCATGGGCAATGTGGCAGCCGGCCATGAAAAGCCCGTCATCGCCCACCCGCGTCACGCCGCCACCGCCTTCTGTCCCGCAATTCATCGTGACGCTCTCGCGGATGCGGTTGCGCTTGCCGATCACAAGGCGGCTTGCCTCGCCCTTGAATTTCAGGTCCTGCGGGATCTCTCCGATGACCGAAAAGGAAAAGATCACCGTACCCGCCCCGATTTCGGTGCGTCCGGTGACCACCACGTGGCTCTTGAGAACCACGTCAGCCTCAAGCACCACCTCTGGCCCCACCAAACAGAAGGGGCCGATCCGGGCAGAGGGGTCGATCCGCGCGCCGTCCTCGATCACCGCTGAAGGGTGGATATTGCTCATTTCGGCAGGTCCACATAGGCCATGAAGTCCGCCTCCGCCGCCATCTCGCCCTCCACCGTGGCCACGCCGTGAAAACGCCAGACCTTGCCACCGGCCTTGCCGCGCGTCGTTGTGACGTCCATGCGCAGCACGTCGCCGGGAATCACCTTGCGGCGGAACTTGCAGTTGTCGATGGACATGAAGTAGATCAGCAGTTCCTTGTCGATCATGTCGAGCGAGACACCCAGCATCACACCGGAGGTCTGGGCCATCGCCTCCACGATGGTCACGCCGGGCATGATCGGCGTGCCCGGAAAATGGCCCTGAAAATGCGGCTCGTTCATGGTGACGTTCTTGTAGCCGACAGCGGATGCGGTGCCGTCGATCTCCTCCACCTTGTCCACCAGAAGAAAGGGGTAGCGGTGCGGCAGGATGCGCTGGATGAGTTGGATGTCGGCGCGGGGCAGGTCTGTGCTCATGGGCTGTCCTTCAGGTAAGGTCTTGCAAAGGGCTAGCAATTCCCGCCCGGCAGGGCAAGCATCACGGCTTTTCGGGGGCGGTGACCTCGGGCGCTTCGGGGCCGCTTCCCAGGGTTTCGTTCAGCAGGGCGATGGCCTCCTCGGTGATCTCCACAGCTGTGACACTGGCCCAGACCTGACGGCGTTCAAGGATCACGACCGCACCCGATTCACGCATCAGCCGCTCCAGCACAGGGGCCGCCGCTGCGAGCAGTGTATCGCGTTCCCGGACCTGAAGCTCGTCCAGAGCCCGCAGCTTGCCATCCTGTTCCGCCCTGATCTGCTGGACCTTCGCGTCAAAGGCATCGGCCAGCACCCGGAATTCCTCAGGCGGCATCTCAGTTCGTTTCGCCGTCAGCGCGCGCTCCTCCAGTTCCAGACCGGCCTCCACCTTGCGGTTTTCCGCTTCGAGCTCGGCCAGACGGGCGTTGATATCCTCGCGGACCCTTGTGCCGTAGGCACTTTCGGAAAACAGCCGGTCGGAATTAATCGTGAGGATCGGGCTGATGACACTGCCCCGCTCAAGCCCGTCCTGGACAGCAGGTGCCGGTTGCTGCTGCGCCTGCGCCGGGGCGGCCGCCGCCAGGGCGGCAGCCAGCGCGAGGATGGCCAGAGAAGGGATCATCACCCTGTCAGAAAGTGGTGCGCAGGGTGATCTCGAATTGCTGTTCCTTGTCAAAGACCTCTTTCTTGAGTGCCTTCGAATAGTTGAACTGCAACGGGCCCACGGGCGTATCCCAGAAGACGGAAACGCCGATCACATGGCGGAACGATCCGGTTTCACCGACAATGGTGCCGCCGTTGAGGTTCACGTCATCCAGATTCCACAGGTTTGCCATATCATAGAAAACACCGCCGCTGAGACCGTACTCTTCCGGCAGACCCAGCGGGAATTGGGCCTCGAAACGCGCCGCGACATAGAGGTTACCACCCAAGGGATCGTCAGCCGTTCCGCCGATGTCACGGGGACCGATTCCGCCCGGCTCGAAGCCGCGGATGACCGAGGTGCCGAGCAGGAAGCGATCCACCACGCGGTTGTTGCCGCTCTGCCAGGCCAGCGCGCCGCCTTCGAGCGTCGCCCGCAGGGTCACATCCTCGTTGAAGATCTTCTTCTCGCCGGTCAGCTTTGCGGTTGTCTTGATATAGGTACTGTCACCGCCCAGACCGGCGAAATCCTGGTTGAACTGGAACAAAATACCCTGGGTCGGATCGAGCCCGCCCTTGCGGGTATCGTAGGTATACTCATACCCCAGCGCGGATGAAGCCTGTGCCCCCGCCGCGATGTCGTCGGCAACGGTCAGACCATGCACTGGTACTTCGCGCGCCAGCACCGTGATATCATCATATGTATAGCGCAGCTGAAGGCGCGCGTTCTCGCTGACCGGGAATGTCAGACTGGGTTGAAACACCAATCGTTCCGTGTCGAAGGACGAAAAGGAGGAGTTGATCTCCGAATAGTCCAGCGTAAGCCCCAGTGCCACGTCGCGGCCCAGCAAGCTCGGTTCCACAAAATTGATGCCGTAGCGCGTGGCTTCGGAAGCGGTGGAAAGAGTCAGCGAAAGCTTCTGGCCCCGGCCCAAGAAGTTCTCTTCCAGAAAGCTGACCGCCACGCCGATACCGTCGTTGTTCGAGAAGGAGCCGCCGAAGTTGAGCGAGCCGGTCGGTTTCTCCTCGACGTTCACGTCGATCACCACCTGTTCGCCGCTGCTGCCCTCGCGGGCGTTGACCTCTGCCGACTCGAAGTAGTCCAGCGCGCGGATGCGTTCCGCCGCCTCGCGGATTTCGCGCGGGTTGAAGGGGTCGCCTTCCACGCTGTCGAACTGGCGACGGATCACCTGGTCCTGCGTGGTGGTGTTGCCCTCGATGTCGATGCGTTCCACGAAAATACGCGGGCCGCGGCTGATCACATAGGTGATGTCCAAGGTCAGATCGCGCTCGTTGCGTTCGACACGCGGCTCGACCCGCATGAAGTCCACCCCGTCACGGCCCGCCTTGCTTTCCAGCCGCGCGATGTCGCCTTCGACGAGCGTGGGCGAATAGATCACGCCGGGACGCACCTTGATGATCTTGCGATAGGCCTCGGCGCTGACGTTGGGCATTTCCGAGACGACGTTGATCTTGCCGAACCGGAATTGCTGGCCCTCGGTGATGTTGTAGGCCACGAAGTAGCCATCCCGCTCCCGGGTCAGTTCCGCATTCACGGCTTCGGTACGCATGTCCACGTAACCGCGCGACAGGTAGAAGTCGCGCAGCATCTGCTTGTCGGCCTCGACGTTGCTTTCGACGAAGGTGTCGCGGCGGACAAGGCGGCGGAAAAGACCGGCCTGCTTGGTGCCCAGCACGCGGCGCAGACGCCGGTCGGAATAGACACGATTACCGACGAAGCTCAGGCGTTCCACCTCGACGTTGTCGCCCTCGAAGATCTCGAACACCAGATCGACGCGGTTCTGGTTGCGCCGGATGATGCGCGGCTGCACGCGGGCCGACAGGCGGCCGTCATTGCTGTAGGCCTCCGAGATGGCGGCGGCATCGGCTTCTGCCTGGGCGGGGTTGAACACGCGCCGTTCGGTGGAAGTGACGAGCTGCGCGAGCACATCGTCCTTGATCCGCTTGTTGCCCTCGAAACGAACCCGGTTGAGCGTCGGCAGTTCGACCACATTGATCACAAGGGTGCCACCGCTTGGCTCGATCGACACGGTTTCAAAGAGACCCGAGTTTTGCAGGTTCTGGTAGGCATCGTTGAGCTGCCCGCCCGAAACCGCCTGACCGCGCCTGATTCCGGCGCGCGCCAGAATGGCGCTGTCGCCGATCCGCTCGTTGCCGTTGATGACGACGGTACTGAACTGGTAGTCCTGCGCCGCTGCTTCCCAACCCGGAGCCACCCAAGCCACTGACAAAAGGGCGCAAACAGATGCTCCCTGAAGCAGTTTTGCCAGTGTTCCCCGTTGTGCCCGCTCGAGAGGCGCGAAGCCTCCATTCCTCAGTCTCATGGTTCAAACCCAATCTTAAGACAGTATTGAAAACCTGACTACGCAGGTTGACGGCCTTTGTCAAAAGCAACGGGCACTTTATCCACTACATCATGCAGTGTGTTTCATTGTTGAAACATCATGGAGTGGAAAGTTGCAGGGGCTACAGCGACCCGACGAAGGCGCCGGCGGCAAGCGCGAAGGCAATCGTCGCGACGTAAAGCGCACGATCCCAGTTCAACTGCATCAGAAGGCTGAGGCCACGATAAGAACTCTGAATCGTCTGCATGATGCGCTCCCTTTGGGTACGGATGGGTGACTAGCAGAGCATTGCGGCATGATTTTGGCGAATTGCGGCGGTTTTGTGGCAGCGAGAATTATTTCCAGTGTCACCGCGCAACGCGGTCAGGGACAGAACAGATCGTTGCCCAGAGCGAAGACCATCAGCGTCAGGATCAGGCCAAGGCCGATGGTCATCAGAATGCGCGACGCCCGCTCGCTTGGCGGTTTGCGGGCGACGGCCTCGTAGGCATAGAAGACAAGATGCCCCCCATCCAGCGCCGGGATCGGGAAGAGGTTGAGCAGGCCCACGGCGGTGGACAGCACCGCGATGAATTCGATGAATGGCACGGCCCCCTGACTGGCGACAGAGCCCGAGACCTGTGCGATGCCGATGGGCCCGGACATGTTGCAGGTGCTGATTGCGCCCGAGATCATGTGCGCAAGACCCGAAAGCGACGAGGTAATGATCGCCCAGACGCCCCCTACCCCGGCGCTGAGCGCCTCGGTGAAGCTGCGCCGTTCCCTCACAGGCTCGATTGCGACACCGCTTGCGATACCGATGCGCAGGGTCTTGATGAAGCTGCCGTCGGCTTGCTGTTCGTCCGTGACCTTCGCGGCGAAAGTGAATTTCTTCGTCTCGCCGTCACGCCAGACGTCAAGCACCAAAGGGCTGCCGTCTGACGCTTCCACCGCTGTCTTGAGCCGCGCAAAACTGTAGATGGGCTGGCCCTCGACTGCCGTGATCACATCCCCGCGCTTGAGGCCTGCGTCGTCGGCCGCAGAGGTCGGCATGACGCGGCCCACGAGGGGCGGCGCGTATTGCGGGCCGGTCACGGTCATCTCCTGGCCGTCCCGCACGACAGTATAGTTAACCAGCGGCGTGTCCGGCAGGCTGTCCATGAGGCTGCTCCCCGCCGCCGGATCGGCCTCCTCGTCCAGCCGCACGCCTTCGATGGCCAGCACGGTATCGCCTTCGCGCAACTCGTAAGTCATCGGTGGCAGGGGGACAAAGCCACCTACCGTCAAAGGCTCGCGCGGAACGCCGATGAAAAGCGCAAGGCCGAAGAATACCAGTGCGGAAAGCACGAAGTTGAACACAGGCCCCGCCGCCACGGTCAGAGTACGCGCCCAGAGCGGCGCGCCGTGCATGGTATGGCGCAGTGCTGCAGGATTGTCGGCGAGCGCCGCCATGGCGACCTCGTCCTTGCCGGAAGCGGCATTGGCGTCGCCCGCGAATTTCACATAGCCGCCGAAAGGAAGTGCTGCGACCTGCCAGCGGGTGCCGCGCTTGTCCATGCCGCTCCACAATACCGGGCCGAATCCCAGCGAGAAGACATCCGCCTTGATCCCGGTCCAGCGCCCGACGATGTAATGGCCATATTCATGGATCGCCACGATCACGGACAGCGCCACCACGAAAGCCAGCAATGTCCAGATCAGTCCGCCGAATTGCGGAAGAAGTCCGAGAATGTCCAAAACGCTATCCTGCCCTGTTCTTGATCGCGGCTTTTGCCGCCTGTCGTGCCAGATGGTCCATCTGGGCGACGTTATCAAGGGTCATGGTGGCAGCAATGTGGCCACTGTCCCGTGACAATTGCGCCAGTGTGTCCTCCACCACCCCTGCCATCTGGGCAAAGCCGATCTGGCCTGCGATGAACCCATCGAGCGCGGTTTCCTTGGCCGCATTGAACACCGCACCGCTCAACCCGCCAGCCGCCATGACCTCCCGCGCCAGTCGCAAGGCAGGCCAGCGGGCATCGTCCGGCGCGCGGAAATCAAGCTGGCCGATGGCAGCAAGGTCCAGCCTTTCCACCGGCAGCCTGACCCGCCGGGGATGATGCAGCGCGTAGCCGATGGCGTGGCGCATGTCGGGTGGACCCACATGCGCCATCAGCGCCCCGTCGACAAATCCCACCAGCGCGTGGATCAGCGATTGCGGATGGATCAGCACCTCGATCTGGTCGGGCGAGACTCCGAAGAACTCCCGCGTCTCGATGATCTCCATCGCCTTGTTGAACAGCGAGGCGGAATCGATGGTGATCCGCTGGCCCATGTCCCAATTGGGATGCGAGGAAGCCTGCTCCAGCGTTGCGGTCTCCAGCTTTTCGAGCGGCCAGTCGCGGAAAGCGCCGCCGCTTGCGGTGATGATGATACGCTCGACAGCGTCCATGTCCTCGCCCGTCAGCGCCTGAAAGATCGCGGAGTGTTCGCTGTCCACGGGCAGAATCGTGGCACCCTGTTCCATGGCCGTGCGCAGCATGAGCGCCCCGGCGCAGACCAGCGATTCCTTGTTGGCGAGTGTCAGTGTACCGCCCTGCTTGAGCGCCGCGAGTCCCGGAGCCAATCCCGCAGCCCCGACGATGGCGGACATGATCCAGTCGGCAGGGCGTGTCGCCGCCTCCGTGAGAGCCGCCGTTCCCGCTGCCGCTTCGATGCCCGACCCTTCGAGCGCCGCGCGCAGGTCGTCGAGAAGGTCGTCGCGCGCCGTGACGGCAAGCTGCGCGTTCACCGCCTTCGCGTCCTCGGCCAGTTGCGCGATATTGCCAGCGCCTGTCAGCGCCACCACGTCATATGCGGCAAGGTCGCGGCGGATCAGGTCGAGCGTGTTCTGCCCGATGGAGCCGGTGGCGCCCAGAATGCTGACCCTCCGGCGCGTCACCGGGTCAGCCCATCCCTGGCGGGAAACCGATCAGGGGGCCGACGATCAGCAGGAACACGGACGCTCCCAGCATCCCGTCGAAACGGTCCAGCACGCCGCCGTGGCCGGGGATCAACGCCGAGCTGTCCTTGACACCAAATTGCCGCTTCAGGCCCGATTCCGCGATGTCTCCCATCTGCGAGGCCATGGAAACTGCGATGGAAACCCCGATCAATTGCAGGCCGACCCCGGAGCTATAGGCAAAGAGCAGCCCGACGATGGCCGCGGCGACCCAGCCGGACGCGGTGCCGGACCATGTCTTCTTGGGGCTGACCTTGGGCCAGAACTTCGGCCCGCCAAAGGCGCGGCCCGCGAAATAGCCGACCACGTCGGTCATCACCACCACACCCACCAGCCAAATCAGCCAGCCGAACCCGAGATCGTCGCGCACCTGGATGAGGCCGTATCCCGCCAGCAGGATCATCACCGTAAAGGCCATGAAAACGGTGCGGTGACGCTCAAGCTGTGCGAAACCGATCAGCGCGGGTGCCAGCAGCAAAGGCAAGGCGAAGCCGACCGGCAGATAGCTCGCCAGCAGTACCGCGACACCGGTCAGCGCGCCCATCTGCAACTGCGCATGGCGCACGCCGGGGCGCAGGATGCCGACCAGTTCCCAGACCATCAGCCCGCAGACCAGCGCAACCATGACATGCCAGAGATGCCCGCCCAGCCAGATGCCAATGAGCGCAACAACCACCATCGCGCCCCCCGACATCATGCGCGCCGACAGATCGGACCATTGTTCCGGTGATCTTGCCATGACGGTCTCCTCAGCCCATGACCGCGCCAAAACGGCGCTCGCGTCCGCCGTAGGCGGCACAGAGGCGGCCGAACTCCTCCTTGGTGAAGTCGGGCCAGAGCGTGTCGATGAATTCGTACTCCGCATAGGCCGACTGCCACAGCAGAAAGTTGGAAATCCGCGCCTCGCCGCTGGTGCGGATCACGAGATCGGGATCGGGCAAAACATAGGTGTCGAGATACCTTGGCAGCGTTTCCTCATCAATTTCTTCCGGGCAAAGCTTGCCATCCGCCACGTCGCGCGCCAGACGCTGGGTGGCGCGGGCCACCTCGTCGCGGCCGCCGTAGTTCAATGCGATGGTCAGATGCACACGGGTGTTCTGCGACGTGGCCTGCTCCAGTTCATTCATCAGGCGGATCAGCTTGTCATCGAGCCGCACCCGGTCCCCGATGAACCGCACCCGCGCGCCGAATTCGGACAGGCTGCGGGTCTCCTTGGAGATGTAGCGGCGGAACAGGCTCATCAGCCCCGCCACCTCGACCTGCGTGCGCTTCCAGTTCTCCGTCGAAAAGGCGAAGATCGTCAGGTATTCAACGCCGAAGGCGGGGCAGGATTCCACCACTTCGCGCACGCGCTTGGCGCCGGTGTGGTGCCCGAACAGACGCGGCCGACCGCGCTGCGTTGCCCAACGGCCGTTGCCGTCCATGATGATCGCCACGTGGCGCGGGCCGTTCGGGACGGGTTCAGGAGTCGGAGCGTAGGCGGTTTGCATGCAATAGCCTTTTCATTCGTGCAGTCTGGGGAGTGGCACTTGCCGTCCGGCACTCTAGAGGGCGAACCGGGCGGGAAGAAGGCAGTAGTTAGACCTGCATGATCTCGGCTTGCTTCGTTTCAAGCTGCTCGTCAATCTGGGCGATAAAGCGATTTGTAATCTCCTGAACCTCGCTTTCCCAGATCTTCTGTTCGTCCTCGGACATCTGGCCATCGTTCTTGGCCTTCTTGATCTGGTCCATCCCGTCGCGGCGGATGTTGCGGATGCTGACACGGGCGTGTTCTGCGTATTGCCCCGCGACCTTGGTCAACTGCGTGCGGCGTTCCTCGTTCAGTTCCGGGATCGGCAGCATGATGATCGTGCCGTTGAGCTGCGGGTTGATACCCAGACCACTTTCGCGGATCGCCTTTTCGACCTTGCCGACAAGGCCCTTGTCCCAGACGTTGATCGTGACCATCCGCGGTTCAGGCACGTTGACGGTGCCCACCTGGTTGATGGGGGTCTTCTGGCCGTAGGCCTCGACCATCACCGGCTCCAGCATGGAGGCAGAGGCGCGACCGGTCCGCAGGGAGGCAAATTCGGTCCTCAGGGAGGCGATGGCGCCGTCCATGCGGCGTTCCAGATCGTCGGTATCAAGCATGTAGTCTTCTGACATGGGGTCTCCGGCAGTGCGTCGTTAGCGTGGCGTTTGTCCCGATATAACGCCAAGGGGGTGTCAATGTATAGACGTCGGCCCGACTGCAGGTGAAGTCGATGCGTTACGCGCGGTTGCGTATTCAGGTCCTGGATAACGGCATCGGCATCTTGAGACATGGCTATTGCAGGGAAAGAGGCATGTGTGGCGGGTGCGTCGTAGTCCGTTGCGTCGTGGGGCTGGGCACGAAACTTCTGGGGAGTTTGATTTCCCGGCAAGGCGATAGTATCGACGCAACCCGGAAACATGCGCTCCCGTCATGCAAAACATGCGCTACCGTACGCCCACCCCCTGCGTTTCGTAATCGCGCTCGGCGAAGGTCCAGCTGCGGTCGAAACCGCCCGACAACCATTGATCATGGCGCGCCCTTCGGCGTCGTTGGCGGTCTGCATCCTCCCAGAAGCGATCCAGTTCGGCCGTCAGCACGCGTTGCTCGCCCAGTTCGCGGAGCGTCAGCCCGCCCAGAAATCCGCTGTGCACGGTGATCTCCTCCAGCGCCGTGCGCTCGAAATAGTCGAGCGCTTGCCGCAGGGTGGTCGTTGCCGACATATTGGCGCGGGCGCAGATGAATTGCAGCCAGCGCGTCTCGCTTTCCGTCATCCAGCGGGTGTGCGGCGACTGCAGGCGGCTTTCGAAGATCATCGCGCGCAACAGGTTGGCCAGCCCCCGCCCGGTGAAGTTGCGGGTGTGGAAGGTCTCCAGCATCCAGGCATAGAAACGGTCGAGCTTGGGATCGAGAAAGCGGTAGTCGGGCTCGAACGCCGTCCCCTCCAGCCGCCCCTCACCCGCGAGCTTGCGGGCGACGGGCGTGCCGGAATAGGGCAGCATCCGGCAGAAACTGGCCACGGACCAGCCGTCGCCCACGAACTCCTCCAGAAAATCCACGTTCGCGCGGACCATTCGCATGTCGGACCAGGGGTCCATCAGCATGAAGCCAAAATCGAAGGACAACCCGGCCTTGCGCAGCATATTGCCCGCCGCGATGTGTTTTTCGGGCTTCATCATCTTGTTCATGTTCTTCAAGCCTTGCTCGTCACCCGATTCGACGCCCATGTAGACATGGGTCAGCCCCCCGCGCATCATCTGCGCAATGATGTCGGGGCGCAGTTCGTCCGAGCGGCAGGACATCTTCCAGGCCACCTTGCCACCGATATCGCTGTCGGCGATGCCATCGGCGACCTGCCCTGCCCAGGTGCGCGCGCGCGCCCCTGTGGCGAGGAAATCATCGTCCTGAAACAGAAACAGGGACACGCCCCGGTCGTGGTAGAGGTGCCGCATCTCGGCGACCACGTCGGACGGCGAGCGCAACCGACGCAAGGAGCCTTCCTGCGCCTCGTAGAACGGACGGATCGAGCAGAAGTCGCAGTTCCAGGGGCATCCCCGCGACCCGAGGATTGCCGCCGTCGGTTGCTCTGCGCGCTCGTAGGAGATGTCGGCGCGGTCGGGCCATGGCAGATCGTCAAGCTGCATGATCTGCGGCCGCAACTTGTTCTCGCGCAACGCCCCGTCGTCGAGCCGCGCCACCAGCCCCGGCACCTCCCGCCAGTCGGACCCCCGCCCGAGGTGGCCGAGCAAGTCCAGCAGCGTCGCCTCCCCTTCGAAGCGGATCACGCTGTCGGCGCCCTGCACCACCTCCAATACCTCACGCGGATCGAAGCTGGGGTAATGCCCCCCGATGGCGATATGAGCGGTGATGCCGGCCTCGCGCAGCGCGGCGATGACGCGGGAGAATCGGGCCGTCATGAACTGGAAGATCAGCGAGAAGCCGATGAAATCCGGCCGCTCCTCCCGGACCCGCGCGACCAGAGCCTGCGGGTCGTCGCGGTAGGTCTCGATCCCCGTCCTGTGCCCCGCCGCCCCGGCAGCGGCCATGAGGTAGCGTAGCCCAAGATTGTCCTGATCCTGAAATCCCACGAACAGCGCGCGCACCGGCGCTTCGGCCTTTTCGATCTGCATCGCAGGTCCCCTTGATGAAAAGTGATAAACAATGGCGAAGGGGCACCGGGAAATGCGGGTGATGCCCCTTCTGGAGGATTCAGAAGCGCTTCATCTCAGCCTTGAGCAGGCTTTCGAAGGAATCGATCTTGGTGCGAAGGTGCTTGAGGTCGGCAAGGCGCGATTCGATCTGGATCTTGCCGAGCTTGCCCAGTTCCTCCGGGCTGGGATCGACAGGGCCGATGATGCCCCCTCCCAGACTGCCGCCGCCGCCGACGACGCCCCCGCCCGAGAAACCGCCGCCGTCCGGGGCCGGGTCGCTGACCCATCCGGGCGGAATGCGCGCCGTGATGACAAGATTTTCAAGTGCCGCCAACCGTGTGGCCAACATCTGGTTCTGGGCCAGAATCGCCCGCAACTGGTTTTCCATAAAATGTCCCCTTTTCAGCAGATTGTGCGAAATACGCACTGCCTGAATACACTTAATAGGGGAATTGCCCTAGCGTCACCTCGTGCCATCGGCGCAAAATGGCCGATCCGGCCCTAAATGCCATGACGGTCTGAAACCGCCATGTCCGAACGAAGTGTGGTCAGCCCTGCACCCGCGTATAGGTGCCCTCGCCCGCAAGGATGGTTTTGAAACCGCCGGGTTGATCGAGCGAGAAGACGATGATCGGCAAATTGTTGTCGCGCGCCAGCGCAATGGCCGAGGCATCCATCACCGCCAACCGCTTTTGCAGCACATCGTCGTAACTCACCGAGTCGTATCGCTTGGCATCCG
>JBBSJO010000045.1:0-23068 GCA_038257185.1 Rhodobacterales bacterium
ACCCGCTGCAACTGGTTCAGCGTCCGGTTCACCGCCCCTGCACTGGCGAAGGGGCCATAGTAGCTCCCCTTCTCTTTCTTCGCCCCGCGATGCTTCTTGATCTGGGGATAGGCGTGGTCAGCGGTCACAAGGATGTTGGGGAAACTCTTGTCGTCGCGCAGCAGCACATTGAACTTCGGCTTGAGCTGCTTGATCAGGTTCTGCTCCAGCAGCAGCGCCTCGGTCTCGGTCTTGGTTGTCAGGAACATCATCGACCGCGTCGCTGCGATCATCCGCGCGATGCGCCCCGAATGCCCCGCAGGCCGCGCATAGTTGCCGACCCGAGCCCGCAGGTTGCGCGCCTTGCCGACATAGAGAACGCGGCTTTCCCCGTCCAGCATCCGGTAGACGCCGGGCGAGGTGTCGATGGTCTTGAGGTAATTCTGGATGACCTCGTAACCCTGTAACGGAACCTCTGTCGATGATGTCATATCGGGTCTGATTCTCTGCCTCTGGCTGTACTATGCCGTGCGCCGCCGCAAGTGTTAACCTGTCCACGTAAGATGTGGATAACTCTGCCTATAACTTCGGGTATACCAGAATTTTCCGTTGTTTTCGGCTGACTTCTCTGGTATGCACAAATATTAAGCATAAACTTAACCTATTGAAATCACCTGTATTTTTTACAAGTCGCGGCCAAAGCACTGAAAACGTTCACGTTTTCGTAACACTTTTGTGACCACCCAGCCGCCGGTGCAAAACTTCACCGGTCCAGTCGCTTCAGGCCGTTTCGGAAGGTATCGCGCTACGCCATTGGAGGTGCTGGCCGCCATCCACGCAAAGCAGTTGGCCGGTGACACCCGGCGCATCCAGAAAGTACCCCAGCGCCGCCGTGATGTCCTGCGGATTGGAGCCGCGCCCCAGCACCGTCCTGCCGCGCTGTGTCTCGAAATCCTTTTGATCCTGACCCTCTGCACACAAGGTCGGGCCCGGTCCGATCGCGTTCACCCGGATCGCGGGGGCCAGCCCCTGGGCCGTTGTCTGGGTCATTGCCCAAAGCCCCATCTTGGCGATGGTATAGGTGGTGAAACCCGGTGTCAGATTGCGCACGCGCTGGTCCACCATGTTCAGGATCAATCCCACCGCCAGCGGCTCGCCGTTTTCGTCCTGCTCTGCCTTCAGCCCCTGTGCGGCCATCGCCTGGGTCAGCAGGAAAGGCGCACGCAGATTGCTGCCGATGTGGCGGTCCCAGCTGTCGTTGGTGGCGCTGGCCACGTTGTCATACTCGAAGATCGAGGCATTGTTGACCAGACAGGTGATCGGCCCGCCCAGTGCCTCAGCCGCCTGCGGCAACAGCGCGGCCGCAGCCTCCAGATCGAGAAGATCGGCCTGCAACGCCACGGCTTTGCGCCCCATCGCCCTGATCAGCGCCACAACTTCCTCGGCACCCTTTGCCGACCGTGCGTAATGCACCGCCACGTCGTGCCCGCGCTCCGCCAGATAAAGCGCCATGGCGCGGCCCAGCCGCTGCCCTGCCCCAGTTACCAGTGCCCGGCCCATGCAGTTCTCCTTCAGATCAGCACGACGACAAGATAGAGCGCATAGAGCGCTGTCAGGACGATACCCCAGACCCGCGTGATATCGCGCCCCAGATAGACGAAGGGGATCAGCATCAGCGAAGCGCCCAGCATCACCCAAAGGTCGAAACCAAGGAAGCCGGGATCCACCCGGATCGAGCCGACGAGGCTGGCGATGCCGATGATCCCAAGCAGGTTGAAGATATTCGACCCGATCACGTTGCCCAAGGCCACATCCGCCTGCCGCCGCAGCGCGGCCATGACCGTGGTTGCAAGCTCCGGCAGCGATGTCCCCACCGCCACCAGCGTGAGGCCGATCACGGTATCGCTCACCCCATAGAACTGCGCGATGGTCGTGGCATTTTCCACAAGCAGCCCGGCCCCCAGCGGCAGACCCACGAGGCCCAGCACCAGAAAGACCCCGATCTGCCAGCCCGGCATATCAGGGTCCGCGCCCTCGGGCTCCTCGGCTCCGTCAATCTTGCAGGCATCCCGATGTGACATCGCCGCGCGGAACTGGCCAAATAGAACATAAGCCAGACCAGCCAGCAGGACGACGCCCGAGATCCAGTCAAAGACGCCGCGAAAGGCCAGACCGATAAAGAGCACCGACGCCGCGATCATCAGGTTGAATGACCTGCGCGTGTTGCATTCCGAGGTATGCATCGTCGCCAGCAGCGCGGGGATGCCCAGTACCAGCAGGATGTTTGCCGTATTCGACCCCACGATATTGCCCAGCGCGATGCCCGGCGCATTGTCCAGCACCGCCTTGACCGAGATCAGGAGCTCCGGCGCCGAGGTGCCGAAGGCCACGATGGTCAGGCTCACGATCAGCGCGGGCACGCCCAGCCGCAGAGACAGGTTGACCGCCCCTTTGACCAGAGCGTCCCCCGCCAACAGCAGGATCACGAGCCCGAGCCCGCAGAGCAGCCAGGCCATCAGCATCAGCCGCGCCCCCCGCCACAGCCACAGGAACCCTTACCGATGCGGTAGCGGCCACAGGACGGGCACTTGGTCTGGCTGAGGCGTTTGGAGCCAAGCCAGTGCATCTTGCCGAACCAGGCAAGCAGGCCCATGAACACCAAAAAAAGAAGAACGATCTTGATGACCATGCGTCAGAGGCCGAACCGCGCAAAGGCCGCGCGTTCTTCGATGCCCTGTACAGCATCCTGCACCATCTGCATCCCGAAGCGCGACAATAATCCGCGCCGCGCGCCGTAGCGGCGGAAGGTGACCTTGTCGCCGAAACGCGCTTTCAGCATGGGGCGCAGGTGACCGATCCCGTCGATCAGCCCAAGCTCGGTGGCGCGTTTCGCCAGCCAGATCTCGCCGGAAAAAAGATCTTTGCCTTCCTCCAGCTTCCCACCGCGCCGCGCCTTTACGTGGTCGATGAAATTGCTGTGGATGTCCTCCAGCAAGGTTTCAAGCCGTGCCACATCCTCGGGCTGTTCCGGGCGAAACGGGTCCAGCATGGACTTGGACTTGCCCGCCGTATGCACCCGCCGCTCGATCCCGTGTTCGCGGATGAACTCATGTGCCCCGAAAGAGGCCGAGATCACCCCGATGGAGCCGACCACCGAACTTGGATCGGCATAGATTTCGTCCGCTGCGGCCGCGAGCCAATAGCCACCCGAGGCCGCCACGTCTTCCACAAAGGCGATGACCGGAACCTTCTTGTCCTCCGCCAGCCTGCGGATGCGGGAACCGATCAGCGAGGATTGGACGGGACTGCCACCGGGAGAGTTTATTTCAAGCGCCACCGCGTCGGGTTTTCCGCGCGAGAAGGCCTTTTCGATCACCGGCCCCAGCGTGGCATCGTTCAACGCCCCGCGGCCCTGCGTGCCAATGACGCCGGACAGCCGGATGACGGCGACGACGGGACCGGATTTGATGAAGGGGAGCCAGCGTTTCATGTCACCCCATGTAGAGTGGCGGTGGGGGGCAAACAAGGCAAAGCCCCAATATTACTGCCGTATCCGCCAGCCGGTGCGGAATATCCACCAGATGACGCCAAGGCAGAGGCTGGTGAAAAGGCCGATTGCCAGAAGGCTGGTCAGGATCGGCACATCAGCAGAGCCGAAGAAGGACCAGCGGAAACCGGAGATCAGGTAGACCACCGGATTGAAGTGCGAGATCACCTGCCAGACCGGCGGCAGCATGGAGATCGAATAGAACGAGCCCCCGAGGAAGACCAAGGGCGTCACGATCAGCAGGGGCACCAGTTGCAATTGCTCGAAATTACCGGCCCAGATGCCGATGATGAATCCCATCAAGGCAAAGCTGATACAGGTCAGGATAAGGAAGGCGACCATGGCGAAAGGATGCGCGATGGTGATGTCGACAAAGAAGAAGGCCGTTATAAGGATGATCACCCCGATGAACAGCGCCTTGAGTGCCGCTGCCCCCACATAGCCGATCACAATTTCAAGGAAATTGATCGGGGCGGAGAGCAACTCGAAGATCGTGCCGATGAACTTCGGGAAATAGATGCCGAAGGAGGCGTTCGAGATCGACTGCGTTATCACGCTCAGCATGATCAGCCCCGGCACGATAAAGGCACCATAGCTCACGCCCTCGACCTCCTGGATGCGGCTGCCGATGGCGGCGCCGAAAACCACGAAGTAGAGCGAGGTGGAAAGCACAGGCGAGATGATGCTCTGCGCGATGGTGCGGAAGAACCGCGCCATTTCAAAGGTGAAGATGGAATAGACAGCGGTCCAGTTCATGCTGCGTCCTCCGCGCCGGGTTGCTTGTCTTCATGGACAAGATCCACGAAGATGTCCTCCAGACTGCTCTGCCGCGTCCTCACATCGGCCAGAACAAGACCCGCATCCGCAACATCGGCCAGAAGCTTGGTGATGCCGGTGCGTTCCGCCCTGGTGTCATAGGTGTAGATCAGGCTTTCGCCATCCTCGGAGAGGGTCAGCTTGTCTGAGCGAAGTGCGGCCGGGATCGCATCGATCTTCCTGGTCAGCTGCACCTCCAACTGCTTCTTGCCCATGCGCGCCATCAGCTTTGCCTTGTCCTCGATCAGCAGCAACTCCCCCTTCGCGATCACGCCCACGCGGTCGGCGATGGCCTCGGCTTCCTCGATGTAATGGGTGGTCAGGATGATCGTCACGCCATCGGCTTTCAGGCCCGCGACGATCTCCCACATGTCCTTGCGCAACTCCACGTCCACGCCCGCTGTGGGTTCGTCCAGAAACAACACGCGCGGCTCATGCGCCAGCGCCTTGGCGATCAGCACCCGGCGCTTCATGCCGCCCGACAAGGCCCTGATCTGGCTGTCCTTCTTGTCCCAGAGCGAGAGCTGCCGCAGGACCTTTTCCAGTATCCCCGCATCCGCCGGCTTGCCGAACAGCCCGCGCGAGAACCGCACGGTATTGATCACCTTCTCGAAGGGTTCGAGGTTGATCTCCTGCGGCACCAGACCGATCATCGCGCGGGCGGCGCGGTAGTCGGTGATGGTGTCGTACCCGCCCACGGTGACGCTGCCGCCCGTCGGCATGGTGATCCCGCAGACGGTGGAGATGAGGGTGGTCTTGCCCGCCCCGTTGGGCCCCAGCAGGGCCAGTATCTCGCCCTCCCGGATGTCGAGGGTAACGCCCTTCAGGGCCTCGAACCCGCCGTCATAGGCTTTGCGCAGGTCCTGGATGGCCACGATGGTTGGCATGGGAATGCTCCGTATTTGTTTTGGCGCAATCTAGGTCACTTGGCGGGGGAGTAACAGACCTGCCCGCATTCCAATCCTGCTCCGACGGCAGGGAACCGTTATGCGTCAGGCCAGCCGTCCCGAGCCTTGGCCAAGGCGGCTCTGAAAGAAGTGCGCGTCAAATAAATCGAGCGTGCTGCGTCAGGTCTTGGAGCGCCCGAACCAGCCCTTTTTCGCCGGAGCCGCCTCCGGTGCGGCTTCCGCCTCGTCCGTACCTTCCAGCGAGGCCTGGAGGTTGTCAAAGAACTGATCCGCCATCTTCTTTGCAAATCCGTCGATGATCCGGCTGCCAAGCTGCGCCAGCTTGCCGCCCACCTTGGCATCCACATCATAGCTGAGCTCGGTGCCGCCGTCCTTCTCGGTCAGCCGCACTTCCGCCCCGCCCTTGGCAAAGCCTGCCGCCCCGCCCTTGCCCGCGCCGTCGATCTTGAGGGATGTGTTGGGGACCAGATCGCTCAGCGTTACCTCCCCCTTGAAGGTGGCCTTCACCGGCCCGACCTTCTGCACCACCGTCGCCACGTAGCCTTCCTCGACCGATCCGGTCACCTCCTGTGCGCCGGGCACGCACTTCTGCAGCATGCCGGGGTCCAGCAGGGCGGCGTAAACCTCGGCCGGGCTGGCGGCGATCTGGCGGGTATCGGACATCTGCATGGTGGGCCTCCTCAGGTCATTGGAGCGCAATCTATCACGCCTGCGATCTGCGCCAAGGGCAAAGACCCCGGACCCCCTGCTTCATCTTGCCAAGTAAACTCAAGAGCGGCCGCGCAGCCCCCACCGGCCTTTGCGGTCAGCGCTTGACCTGCACCACGACCTTGCCCGTCGCCTTGCGGGTCCGCAAAAGATCCAGCGCCTCGTTTGCCTGGTCCAGCGGCAGGACGTTGCTGACGTGCGGCTTGAGCTTGCCCTCCACGTACCACCCGAACAGGGCCTTGAAACTGTCTGTCAGCACCGATGGCCGCAGCCGCGCGTAACCGCCCCAGTAGAGCCCCAGCACCGTGAGGTTCTTCACCAGAAGTATGTTGGCGGGGATCTGCGGAACGTCGCCACTGGCGAAGCCCAGAGGGATGAGCCGTGCCTCCGGGTTGCAAGCGCGCAGCGCGGCCTTGAACTGGTCGCCACCCACGGGGTCATAGACCACATCCGCCCCGCCCAGCGATTTGACGATCTCGCGGATGTCGCCTGTGTCGGAATCGATCAGGTGGTCGGCCCCCGCCGCGCGGCAGACCTCCAGCTTTTCGGCCCCGCGCGCGCAGGCGATCACCTCCGCCCCCATCAGCTTGCCCAGTTCCACCGCCGTGAGACCCACACCCCCAGAAGCACCGAGCACCAAAAGCCGTTCGCCCGGTTGCAGATGTGCCTTGTAGTCGAGCGCCACATGGCTGGTGCCATAGGCGATCAGGAAGGCGGCAGCGTCTGTGGCGTCCATCTCGTCCGGGATCGGCACACAGATATCGTCCGGCAGCGTCGCGTATTCTGCCAGCCCGCCAAAACCGCTGTAGGACGCCACACGTTGACCGACCTTCAAATCGCTCACCCCCTCACCCACCGCGCTGATCGTCCCGGCCAGCTCCATCCCGAGCGTGAAGGGGAGCGGCGGTTTCTCCTGATAGGTGCCCTTGATCAGCAGGAGGTCCCCGAAGTTCAGCCCGCAGGTCTCCACCTCGACGACGACCTGCCCCGCCTCCGGCATCGGCATCTCGAGCTCCTGCATCGACAGGGGTTCATCGTAGGCGGTGACCTGCATGGCGCGCATCGGGGGCTCCTTCATCGGCGGTTGTGGCAAACTGGCCAGATGCGCCCCGAATTGGCAAGGGGTCCGCAGCCGTAAGATCAGCCCGCGAAGATCACCAGCCGGATGCCATAGGCCACGACCCCCAGCAGGGCAACACTCGCTGCCCAGATCAGAACGAACCAGCCGACCCGCCCGAACCAATGGCGCATCAGTGGTAGCCCTCATCGGGGTCGATCTTGCCGCGGAACACCCAGTAGGCATAAGCGGTGTAGCCGAGGATCATCGGCAGCAGCACCAGCGTGCCCACCAACGTGAAGGCGAGGCTCTTGTCCGGGGCCGCCGCTTCGACGATCGTCAGGCCCGGTGGCACGATGTAAGGGTAGAAGCTGATCCCGATACCGATGAACCCAAGCACGAAAAGCGCCAGCGCTGACAGGAATGGGGTCACGTCCCATTGCCGTGTCAGCCCGTGGAACAGTCCATAAATTGCCGCCGCCACCAGCGCCGGGACCAGAAAGCTGAAGATCGCGGTGGGATAGGCGAACCAACGTGAAAAATACTCGGTGTTCTGGAACGGCGTCCAGAGGCTGACCAGCGCCATGAAGACCACTGTCGCCACGGCAAAGGGCCAGGCGAGACGACGCATGTGGCTCTGGATGCGCCCTTCCAGCCGCATGTTCAGCCAGGTCGCCCCCAACATGGCGTAGCCGACGGTCACAGCGACGCCGGTGAGGATCGAAAATGGCGTCAGCCAGTCCCACCAGCCACCGGCGTAGGCGCGGTTCTCCACCTCGATACCCTGCACCAGCGCGCCCAGGGCGATGCCCTGACAGAGGCTCGCCACCAAAGACCCGCCGAAGAAGGCGAAGTCCCACAAGGGCTTCCAGCGTTTCGTGCGCCAGCGGTATTCGAAAGCCACGCCGCGGAACACCAGCCCCAGAAGCATCAGGATGATCGGCATGTAAAGCGCGGGCATCACCACCGCATAGGCCAGCGGAAAGACGGCAAAAAGCCCGCCGCCGCCCAGCACAAGCCATGTCTCGTTGCCGTCCCAGATCGGGGCGACGGAGTTCATCATCACATTGCGTTCGCCCTCGTCCTTGGTCAGCGGAAACAGCAGCCCGACCCCAAGATCGAAGCCGTCGAGGATCACATAGATCAGAACCGACAGCGCGATGATCCCGGCCCAGAGGAATGACAGCTCAAATCCCAACATGATTCAGGCCCCCTGCCCTTCACCGCGCCCCAGGTCATGCTGGGAGGCGGGTGTCGTCCCCGCAGTGCGCGTCGGTGCATCCCGCATGTCGTCCTGCACGTGCCTGTAGGGCCGCGCGGCCATCATCCGCAGGATGTAATAGGTGCCCGCGCCAAAGACGAAGAAATAGACGATGATGAAGGCGATCAGCGACGAAGCGACTGCGGGTGCTGCGATCGGTGAAAGGCTGTCCGAGGTCCGCAGCAACCCATAGACGGTGAAAGGCTGACGCCCCACCTCGGTCGTGATCCAGCCTGCCAGCACTGCGACAAAGCCCGCAGGCCCCATCACGACGGCGGCGCGGTGCAGCATCAGGCCATCGTAAAGCCGCCCCCGGAACCGCGCGATCAGCGCCCAGACGCCGAGCCCCAGCATCGCAAAGCCCAGCCCCACCATGACCCGGAACGAGAAGAACACGATCATCACCGGCGGTTCGTCCTCGTCCGGAATGGTGTCGAGGCCCGCCAACGGCGCATTCAGGTCATGCTTGAGGATCAGCGAGGACAGTTTGGGAATTTCCACAGCATAATCCACGCGCTTCTCCGCGGGGTTGGGAATACCGAACAGGATCAGTGGTGCGCCGTGGTCGTGGCTCTCGAAATGGCCTTCCATCGCCATCACCTTGGCGGGCTGATGCTCCAGCGTGTTGATCCCGTGCGCATCCCCCGCTCCGATCTGCAAGGGTGTGACGCTGATCAGCATCCACATCGCCATGGAGAACATCTTGCGGCTGGGCTTGTCCCTGTCGTCGCGCAGCAGATGCCACGCCCCGACGGCCCCCACGACCAGCGCCGTGGTCAGGTAAGCCGCCAGCACCATATGCGTCAGGCGGTAGGGGAAAGAGGGGTTGAAGACGATCTGCCACCAGTCTTCCGGCACGAACTGTCCCACCTCGTTTATGCCGAAGCCCGCAGGCGTGTGCATCCATGAATTGACCGACAGGATCCAGGTCGCCGACATCAGTGTGCCGAAGGCCACCATGGCGGTCGCGAACATATGCAAACCATCGCCTACACGCTTGCGTCCGAAAAGCATGATGCCAAGGAATCCCGCCTCCAGAAAGAAGGCCGACAGCACCTCGTATGCCATGAGCGGGCCGACCACCGGGCCCGCCTTGTCGGAGAAGACCGACCAATTGGTGCCGAACTGATAGGACATGACGATGCCCGAGACGACGCCCATGCCAAAGGCCACGGCGAAGATCTTCTTCCAGTAGTCGAAGAGGACCCCGTAGGTCTCGTTGCCCGTCCAAAGACGCAACCCGTTGAGCACCGCCAAAAAGCTCGCCAATCCGATGGAGAAGGCGGGAAAGATGATGTGGAACGACACGGTGAACGCGAACTGCACCCGCGCCAGCACTTCGGCGGTATACCCATCGAGCATGATGATGCCTCCAGTTCCGGTTCAGGTTACAATACTGCCTGCACTCGAAAATGACACATGCACATAACGCCGCAGCCCGGTGTCACGCGTCTTGCGCGACCGGCGCGGGATCAGTCCGTGGCATCTGGGGCGGGAACAGGACCACCACCCGAAGCCCCGGTCCCGCGTCCTCAAGGGCCAATGTCGCGCCATGCAGCTTTGCCACCGCCTCCACCAGACTGAGGCCCAGACCGTTTCCGGCAGTGTGGCGGCTGCGGTCCAGCCGGTAGAGGCGCTGGAGAACATGCGCGCGCTCGGCTTCGGGGATACCGGGTCCGTCATCCGTCACGCTGAGCCGTGGCTGCCCTGCGCGCTGTTCCAGCCGCACAGCGACAGTACTGCCCGGACCCGTATGGCGCAGCGCGTTCTCGATCAGGTTGGACAGCAACTGGCCCAGCAACGCCCGGTCGCCTTCGACCTGAACCGCCTCCGGTCCGGGATGGTAGACCAGCGTCTGGTCGTTGCCGGTCGCCGTCGGCTCAAAAACCTCGACCATTGTGCGGCAGAGCGCATCGAGATCGACGGGCGCAAAGCGCGCGCGGGGGCTGCCCGCCTCCACCTGCGCCAGTTGCAGAAGCGACCGGAACACCGCCGCGATTCCGTCCAATTCGTCCTGTGCCCGCCCGACAAGGGCCGCTTGTTCGGTATCGGGAGGTGTCTTGTGGGCCAGATCGTCGAGGTGGACGGCAACGCGCTGGATCGGTGTCTTGAGGTCATGCGCGATGTCGGTCGACACCTGCCGCAGCGCCGCGACCGACCGCTCCTGTGCCCCCGCCATCTGGTTCAGCTTGCCGCCGATCCGCACCAGGTCATCGGACCAGCGCGGCCCGATCTCCACCCGTGCGGCCAGATCGCCGGTGGTCATCGCGTCCAGCGCGCGGCCCACCACCTCCACATGCCGCTTCGAGCGGCGTGCGATGATCAGCCCGCCTCCAAGCGCGATCAGCGCAGTGGGCAGCAGGCTGATCAGCAGGATATTCAGAAAAACCTGGCCCAGCGCCGCAATCTCGGCCCGGCTGCGCGCGATGGTCAGCAGCCCGCCATAGAGCGTGTCGGTCAGCGACAGGTAGACCCCGGTATGTTCCGCCCGGTCCGCGTTCAGCGACACGATGTGCCAGCCCTCATCGTCCCGCGCCACCGCCCCGTTGCCATAGATACGCCCGTCGGGAGCCACATAGCTCAGGATCAGACGGCTGGGATCGGTCTCGCGCGATTCCGCCTCCACCAGCTGCGCCACGGCCCCCGCACTGGGGGCGGCGCGAAAACCCGCCATGTCCTGCGTCAGATCCGCCCGGATCGCCGCCTCGAAGGACGACTGGGTGACCGCGTAGCTCGCCGCGAGGCTCAAAAGGCTCACGACCGTGAAGAGCAGCACCAGCAACATCGCCAGCCGCAAGGGCATCGACCGCCAAAGCTGCGTCAGCCGCGCCGTCATGCCCGTATCCTGTAACCCGACCCGCGCACCGTTTCGATCAGTCCTTCATCAAAGGGCCTGTCCACCTTTGCCCGCAACCGGCTGATGTGGGTCTCCACCACGTTCGTCATCGGATCGAAGCTGATGTCCCAGATCGCCTCCAGCAGCATGGTGCGCGTCTGGACCCGGCCCTTGCGGCGCATGAGATGCTCCAGCAACGCGAACTCCCGTGGCAGCAGGTCGACCTCCACCTTGCCGCGGTTGACCTTGCGGGTGATCAGGTTCACCTCCAGATCATGCGCCCGCAGCACGGTCTCCGCCTCCAGCGCCTGCGGCCGCCGCGCCAGTGCCGCGACCCGTGCGGACAACTCGCCGAAAACAAAGGGTTTCACGAGGTAATCGTCGGCACCTGCATTGAGCCCCCCAATGCGATCCTCCACATCGCCCAGGGCCGTCAGAAACAGCGTGGGCGTGGTATTGCCCGCCGCGCGCAGGGTCTTGACCAGCGTCAGCCCATCCACCTGCGGCAGCATCCGGTCGACGATCAGCACATCGTAGCTGTTGGAGGTCGCGGCAATCAGCCCGTCGCGCCCGTCACCCACCAGATCGACGGCGTGGCCTTCCTCGCGCAACCCACGGGCCACGTAAGACCCCGTAGTGGCATCATCTTCGACAACGAGCAGTTTCATGGCTTCGGCACCTTTCCTGATGCCCGCAATATAGGACGCAGTCTGCCCCTGCGCACACCTTACAAATTTGTATAGCCCTGCCGAGCGCAATGTAAGGCGCGTGCTCCATTTCATACTCGTAACTTACCGATGCGAGGAGCATTCCCTTGAAAACCGTCCTGTCAAATACCCCGCGCGCCGCCGTTCTGGCCCTGAGCGCCGCGTTGCTGTCCACCTCCGCCCTGACGCTTGCGCCCAGTGCGGCTTTTGCCGTCCCCCCCGGCGGCTATGCCGATCTGGTCGAAGCGGTCTCCCCCGCCGTGGTCTTCATCGAAGTCACCGGCAAGGCGCAGAACGCCCCCGCGCAGATGCAAATACCCGAAGGCATGCCCGACCAGATGCGCCGCCAGTTCGAACAGATGTTCCCGCAACAGAACGGCGAGCCGACACCTGTGCAGGGCTTGGGCTCAGGTTTCATCATCTCTGCCGATGGTCAGATCGTGACGAACAACCACGTGGTCGCGGATGCCGATACCGTGAAGGTCAACCTTGCCGATGGCCGCAGCTTTGACGCCACGGTCGTCGGCAGCGACCCGATGACCGATGTGGCTCTGATCAAGATCGAAGCCGATGTCGACCTTCCCTTCGTGACGTTCGGCGACAGCGACAAGCTGCGTGTGGGCGATGAAGTCGTGGCCGTCGGCAACCCCTTCGGCCTTGGCGGCACCGTGACCTCCGGCATCGTGTCGGCGCTGTCGCGGGACATCCAGTCCGGTCCCTTCGACGACTTCATCCAGACCGACGCCGCCATCAACCGGGGCAACTCGGGCGGCCCGCTCTTCAACAACGCCGGTGACGTGGTCGGCATGAACACCGCCATCCTTTCGCCGGGCGGCGGGTCAGTCGGCATCGGTTTCGCTGTGCCGTCCGAACTGGTGCAGACCGTGGTGGCGGACCTTGCCGATGACGGCACCATCGCGCGCGGCTGGCTGGGGGTCCAGATCAAGCCGATGAGCGACGAGATCGCCAACGTGCTGGGCTACGACAGTCCCAAGGGCGCTGTCGTAGAAGCGGTGAGTGAAGACAGCCCCGCCTCCAAGGCCGGGCTGGAGAGGGGCGATATCATCGTATCCTTCGGTGACAAGAAGATCGAAGAGCTACGCGACCTCACCCGCGCGGTCGCAACTACGACACCCGAGGAAGTCACCAAAATCACGGTGCTGCGCAAAGGCGCGGAAAAGACCCTCGACGTCACAGTGGGCGCGCTGAAACCCAAGGCAGCGTAGCCCACGCGACACCCCGGCGGCGGTCCCTCCCCGCCGGGGTCAGCCCTTTCGGGATCCGCCCGGAAGGCGCTGGCTTGCGGTGTCGGGGAGGCGCCGCAAGTCGGTCTTCCCCATACCCCGGAAAATCCGGCCCCGCGCGTCCCCCGACGCCGCAACGCCAAGCGCCAGCTCGTTTGATGGACGTCCCTTAAACCTGCGGCTCAGCTGTCGTCCTGCGGCGCGTACTCGGCCAGCGCCGCACGGTCGATCTCTATCCCCAGCCCCGGCCCGTCCGGGATCGCAACAACCCCCTGCCGGTGCTCGATGGACTGCGTCAGGATCGCCTGACGGAAAGGGTTCGGCGTGCGGTCGAATTCAAGGATCGGCGCAATCGCATCCCGGCGCGGCGGATCGGGAAGCTGGGCCGCGATGAATTGCAGACTGGCCGCGATCTGCACCCCTGTCCCCCAGACATGCGGCACCAGACGCACCCCGTGCAACGCCGCCATGTCCGCCACGCGCCGCATTTCCGTAAAGCCCCCCACGCCGCAGAGGTCCGGCTGCAGGATATCCACGCAACGCGTCTCCAGCGGTTCGCGGAAAGCGAAGCGCCCATGCCAAGTTTCTCCCCCCGCCACCGGGATCGGCTGCCCGTCACGCACGGCGCGGTAGGCGCCCAGCTGTTCGGGAATCACAGGCTCCTCGAACCAGTCGATGTCGAAACGTGCCGCGGTACGGCCCAGCGTCACCGCCTCCAGCACATCATAGCCGTGGTTGGCGTCGATCATCAGCCGCGCCTCCGGCCCGATGGCTGCGCGAACGGCTTCGATGACGGCCAGATCCTCCGCCACGCCGAAGCCGATCTTGATCTTCACCGCATGGAACCCATCCGCGATATGGCCCGCACATTCCTGTGCATTGTCGCTGGCCCGGTCCACTCCATCGCGCCGGAACGACCCGGTGGCATACGCCCGCACGCTCTCGCGCACCCGCCCGCCCAGCAGGACGGAGACAGGCACGCCGAAATGCCTGCCCTTGATGTCCCAAAGAGCGATGTCGATCCCCGACAGCGCCGTCACGGCCAGCCCGCGCTGCCCCTGATCGCGCATGATGTTGTAGAGGTCCTGCCAGATCACCTCCGTCTCCAGAGGATTGCGCCCGATGAGGTGCGCGGCATAGGCCTGCACCACCGCCCGGTTGGGCCGCGCGGGGCCAAGGCATTCGCCCCATCCCACGGTGCCGTCCTCGCAGACGATTTCTACCAGCAGATGCTGGCGCCGGGTGAAGCGCATCGAGGCGCTCTCGAAGGCGGTGTCGAGCGCGTGGTCGAGCAGGTGGGTGTGGACGGCGGCAATTCTGGGGGGCATCGGCAGTTCCTTGCAGGTCACGCCAGCCTAGCCGGGGCGACACCCGGCAGGCAAGCGCCACCCGTCCCGCCGCCGCTTGTCCTGTGGGCCATCCTCCCCTAGTCTCTTGCCATGCTTGGGAAACTTCTGATCACCGGGGCGGCCGGCGGCTTGGGCGGGCTGATCCGCGACCGGTTGGGCCTCGTCGCCCGCAGCGTGCGGCTGAGCGATATCGTAGCATCCGAGGGGCTGGACCCCGATGCCGATTTCGTGCCCTGCGACCTTGCGGACGCATCGGCAGTGAACCGCCTTGTCGCGGGCTGCGACGGGATCGTGCACCTCGGCGGCATCTCCACCGAAAAGAGCTTTGCCCGCATCCTGCCCGCCAACATCATCGGCGTGCACAACCTCTACGAGGCCGCGCGCCGCAACGGCCTGCCGCGCATTCTCTTTGCCAGTTCCAATCACGTGGTGGGATATTACCGCCAGACCGACAGGCTGGATGCGGACGCGGCGCATCGGCCCGATGGCTGGTACGGTATCTCCAAGTCCTTCGGAGAGGCGGTTGCGCTGATGTACTTCGAGAAGTTCGGTCAGGAATCGGCACTGGTGCGGATCGGGTCCTGCCTTGCCGAACCCAAGGATTACCGGATGCTGGCGACCTGGCTCTCGCCTGAGGACTTCATTGCCCTGATCGCGCGGGTCTTTGCCGTCGACAAGCTGGGATGCCCCGTCATTTATGGCGCCTCCGCCAATACCCGGTCCTGGTGGGACAACGGCAAGAGCGCGTATCTCGGATGGGAGCCGAAACACGATTCGGAAGATCACGCGCATCGGATCGAAAGGACCGTTCCGAAACCGGACAGGAACGCGGCGGTGGCGCTTTATCAGGGCGGTGTGTTCACGGACGAACCGATCCACGAAGACTGAACTGCGTCCTTGCGAGGCAAAGGTTAAGGCTGTGTACGCCAGCGCGCAACAGCGGCACGTGTCAGACCGTGATCAGATGATTATCCCAGGCCCGCTCGAAAGCCGCCAGCGGCCTCACGCGATCCCCTGCGAGCCTCATAAGCCCGCCCAACCCGTCGGTCATGAGAAAACCGCCCGCTGTCGGTGCGATGCCGCAGACGTCGGCTCGCGCGGAAAACCGGGTGAAACGGCCCTCCCGGTCGAAAACGGCTGTCACTCCGCCCCTCGGGCTGGTGATCGCAACACGCTGTCCGTCGCCGTCGAAAGCGACACTGCCGGCGTAGCCCTTCATCCTGGGCAAAAGCGCGTCCGGGATCGTGCAGAGCAAGGGCGCGGAGCCCCTGCGGTGCAGCCCGAGAAGCGGCGGATGCAGGGTTTCGTCCCCTTCCCACTGCGTCGCGAAGGCCACCGCCCCATCCGGCCCCTCAGCCAGATGGCGGATCGAGTTATGGTGCAACTCGTGCGGCAGTTCGACCTGTTCCAGCAGCGCACCCTCCGGCCCCAGATAGCTCAGGTTCGGTCGCATCGTGTCGAGGTTCAGCATCGTGCGGTCGTCATCGAGGGCCGCGATGATCCCGCCGTTCGCGACGGCAAGAGTGCCATCGGCAAGGCGGAGAATCTCGTGCGGCCCGATCCCGCCCGAGGCGAAACCACCGATGCGCCGATACCCCTCCGCCCTCACCCAGCAGCCGATGAACCCCGCGCCGGTGGCATTCTCGACCTCACCGGTAAAGAGGGTCTCGCCATCCGCCGAAAAGGCACCATGGCCACTGAAGTGATGTCCTTCCTGCGCGGCTAACTTACGTACCACCTGCCCGCGTGCACAGTCGACGACCAGCGCATAGGTGCCCGGCCTGCGGGCAAAGGTGACGGCCTCGGGCCGGAAGGGATGCCCCGCCCCGGCATGGCCGCGCGCGGGCAGCGGGATACGGAAGGTCTCGCCCCCCTGCCCGGTCAGTCCAAAAAGCGCGAAGGTGCCGTCAGGCTCCCGCGCGGCGGCGAGGAAGTCGGGCGATCCGGCATCGGCCCAGGTCAGCGTCGGCACCGCGGCACTTGCCAGCAGCGCGGTGAGGAAGCCGCGGCGCGTGGTCATGTCAGTCTCCGTCCGCCGAGTTGAAGCCGGGGGCGACACCCAGCGAGGGACCGATCTCGGTCAGCGCGGTCTCGCGTGGCGCGCGCACGGCCTGCTGCACGACCTCGACCTTGAGGCGACCGGTGGGATCGGAGACGCCTGCAAAGACGGGATCGTCGAGCTTTTCAGCCAGATCGACCGCATGGGCCAGCGCCGCTTCCGTCTGCGGGGCCGCGCCGTCGGTCAGGGCCTGTGCCAGTCCTGACATGGCCTGCAGCGAGAGAACGACGTTGCGCAGGCTCCGCTCTGACCGCCAGGTCTCGGCTCGGGTGGGCCGGGGGCGCTCGAAGGTGCCCATGGGGCGGCCAAGGCGCTGGTCGGCGGTGAACTCCAGCCCCGTCAGCAGCGCGGTAAAGAGCGCCTGTTTCGCCTCGCGGTCGCTGAGGTAGGTAGCGTTGTCGGCGGCACCCGCCATGCGCAGCGTTTCGGCGAAGCTGTCCTGCCAGTCGTCGTTGACCGCCCCGGCGATTGCGGCGAGGTCAGCCGTCAGCGCCTGAACCAGCGCGCATCCATAGGGGCCGCTGTCGGCGAATTGCGGGTCATAGAGCAGGTATTCAAGCGCATAGAGCCCCCGCGCCGCGACAGAAATCTGTGCCGTGCCCTCGGGCGTGTCGATGATCGGGTCTTCGGCGCTGATCAGGCCCGCCAGTGCCTTGGGGGTGGCCCCCCGCGCGTCGGGCCAGAAGGCGATGACGACGGAACGCCCCTCCTCCTCCACCGGACCGAACCGCAGGTGGCTGACCCCCATCCAGGCATCGAAGGCGGCGTTCCACGCCGGGCGGACGGCGGCGGGGGCGCAATCGCCCGCTGCCGTCTCAAGGGCTTTCGTCGCATCAGCAAAGGCTTCGTAGCCGGGCAGGATGTGGTCGTTGATAACCGCGTCGATCCCGGCCGCAACCGGGGTCGCGGCCAGTGCGACAAGAAGGGACAGGATACGTTTCATAGCGACTCCAGATAGCGGATGAGCGCGGCACGGTCGGGACTGGGCATCTCCACCACGGCATCGCGTTGCGTCTGCGCTTCGCCGCCGTGCCACAGAACCGCCTCCAGAAGCGAACGCGCGCGCCCGTCGTGCAGGAAATAGCTATGGCCCGACACCGTTTTCGTCAAACCGATACCCCAGAGCGGCGGCGTGCGCCATTCCTGCCCGGTCGCGCGGCCTTCGGGGCGGTTGTCGGCCAGACCCGGCCCCATGTCGTGCAGCAAAAGGTCGGTGTAGGGCCAGATCAGCTGGAAACTCTGCTCGGGCTGGCCCTCCAGCCTGTCGGTGACGTACTTCGGGCGGTGACAGGCGGTGCAGCCCGTTTCGTAAAACACCTGCTTGCCGCGCAGCACCTCGGCGTCGTCCACATCGCGCCGTTCGGGAACTGCGAGGTTGCGGGAATAGAAGGTCACGAGGTCCAGACCTTCGGCCCCGATCTCCGTATTCTCGGGCGTGCCGCTGCTGCCGTCAGGTGCGGCGCGGCAGTCGGCCTGCGCTTCCGTGCAGTCGCCCCAGGGCACGTCAAAGAGCGGAGATGAGATCCCGATGTCGCCCGCAAAGGCGCTTGCCGATTGTTCGCGGATCGTGGGGGCCCCGGCCTTCAGGCCGAAGCGGCCCAGCATCGGCCGACCCTGATCGAAGGACCAGACAACCTGCGCACGGCCTGAGATGCCATCTCCGTCGGCGTCCTCAGGGTCCGCATGTGCGAAAATCTCCGCCGCCGGGATCGCTTCGAGCAACCCGAGACCGATCATCTGCGGGGCGAGGCGCGGACTGAGCATCGCGCCTTCGCCCAACGGGCCGTAACCGAGGGCGGCGGCGGTATAGGTCGGCTGCCGCAAAATGGCCGTTTCGCCTTCCGAAAGCGGGACCTCGACCTCTTCATAGGCGATGTCGAGCCTGTATTCCGCCTTGTGCCCCTGCACCGCAAAGTCCTGCAATTGCCCGCCATAGACCGGATCGGGTGCGGTGCGGACAACCTCGTCGCCGAGGCTCAGCAGGAACGCCTCAAGTTCCGCGATGTCGGGCTCGCCGTCCCACGGCACCGACACCCGCAGGAACATCGACACCGCGTCGTCCTCCGGACCCTCGGGGGGATGGCCGCGCCCGTCCTTGAGGTGACAGGTCTGGCAGCTGCGGGCATTGTAAAGCGGGCCAAGGCCGTCCGACACAAGCGTGGAAGACGGCGCGGAGACCCAGAGTTTGCGGAACAGGCCATTGCCGACCTTGAAATCAAGCTCCCGGTCGAAGGGCATATTGGCCGAGGAGAGCGAGAAGGCATCCGCATTGCCGCGCGCGCGCACCGTGGCCGCCCCGCCGCCGTTTGTCTCAAAGGGTTCGGGCGCGGAAAAATCGGTCGTGGGCTTGGTAACGGTGGCCACGCGGACGGCTTCCGTTGGCGTCCGGGGGATGACGGAAAGATGCGGCAAGGTCACGTCCAAGCCGGTCTGCGCCTGCCCCATCAGAGCCACAGCGCATAGGCCGAAGACAAGCGAGGCGATCCCGGCGAGATTTCGAGTCTTTCCAGTCATACTGCCTCGTTCATTCCCTGACCAAAGCCGGCCGCCTTGGCGAGGTCGGCCTTCCGGATGCCAAGGCCGTCGTGGGAGTGGATCATGTGGGTGCCCAAAAACACGTGCCGTTGAGGTTGCCTGCCGGGTTGCCCCGCAGTAGTTGACTGAAAGAATAAGGTATGTCAACGGGAAGCGGTCGCTGGCCCGATTGCCTTTATCCCTTCAAGCGAAGTGCCGCCTTTACGGGCGTTTGCGGCAGCCATCCGGCCCGGATGCGGCCTACACCGGGGCCGGAGTAGCGCCACCTGCATCTGGCACAGTGCCGCTCACCCTGTCAGGGCTGGGACAGTTCGGCACGGCGGGCCTGCACCCGGTTCAGACCGAGCAGGATCACGATCAGGATCGAGCCTACGATCTCGACCATCAGGTCCGGCCAGAAAAGCCCGACCACCCCCGGCACCAGCAGCACCCGCATCCAGATCGGCATCGGCCCCCAGAGAAAACCCTCAAGTGCGGCGGCAAAGGCGACGAGGCCCAGCATGGCAATGGCCCCGCTCCACAGCACGATGGGAAGCGGGCCGCCCAGAATGATCTCCTGATTGAACACCATGAAGAGTGGGATCAGATAGAGGCCCTTGGCGTATTTCCACGCCTGAAAACTCGTCTCCATCGGTTTCGATCCGGCAATGGCCGCCCCCGCAAAGCCCGCCAGGGCCACAGGTGGCGTGACGTTGCTGTCCTGTGAATACCAGAACACCACCAGATGCGCGATCAGCAGGGGGATTCCGAACTCTTCGGTGAGGGCGGGCCCCACGAGAATGATCAGCACGATATAGGCCGCCGTCACCGGCAGACCCATGCCGAGCACAAGGCTCGCGATCAGCACGAGGATGAGCGCCAGAACGATATTGCCACCCGAGAAGGCGATCATCATGGCCGAGAATTTCAGCCCCAGACCGGTCAGCCCCACGACACCCACCACGATACCCGCTACCGCACAGGCCATGGACACGGCAACGGCATTGCGCGCGCCCAGTTCGAGAGAGTCCAGCGTCACGCCGATCCCCCTGCGGCAGAGTGCTACAAAGCCATTTGCCGTCGGCCCCGACGCCACGAAGGTCCAGAGCGCGCGGGCAGAAGCGGCGGCGATGATCGACAGGATCGCATAGAAGCCGACGCGCATCGGCGAATAGCCGACCACCAGCAGTACGATGAGCGCCACCAGCGGCAGAAGGAAGTGCCAGCCCTCCGCCAGCACGTCGCGCACATTCGGCAGATCCTTCGTGGGCAACCCCTTGAGGCCCTGTTTCACCGCCGCGATATGCACCAGAAGGTAAACGGTGCCGAAATAGAGAAACGCCGGGAAGATCGACACCAGCACGATGTCGACGTAAGGCACGCGGGTAAATTCACTCATCAGGAAGGCACCGGCCCCCATCAGCGGGGGCATGATCTGCCCCCCTGTGGAAGCCGCAGCCTCGATCCCCCCAGCCTGTGCCGGGCGATAGCCGAGCTTTTTCATCAGCGGAATGGTGAAGGCCCCCGTCGTCACGACGTTCGCAATGGCGGAGCCGGAGATCGACCCCATCCCCGCACTGGCAATCACGGCAGCCTTGGCGGGCCCGCCCCGCTGCCTGCCGGTCGCGGCATAGGCCAGATCGATGAAGAACTTTCCCGCGCCCGTGGCTTCGAGGAACGCGCCGAACAGGACGAAGATGAAGACGAACGTCGCGGCCACCCCCAGCGGAATGCCGTAAATGCCTTCGGCCCCCAATGTCATCTGGCTGGCCACACGGTCCAGCGAGTAGCCCCGGTGGTTCATGATGCCGGGCATCCAGTCGGCGAGGAACGGCAGTTCGCCGCGATTGCCCGCAAAGGCATAGGCGAGAAAGGCAGCGCCGATGATCGTCATGCCAAGGCCCACGGCCCGCCGCGCCCCCTCAAGGACCACGAGGATCGTCAGGATGCCCATCCAGACGTCGATATCGCGCGGAAACACCTGATTGGCGATGGTCTCGATGTTGATCGGCACCCATGCGCCTGCCACGATGCTGCAGACAATCAGCGGGCCGTCGATGGCCCAGCCCAACGCACCGCGCGGGCGGTCGCGATCAAAGGCGGGGTAGATCAGGAAACAAAGGACAAGGATGAACCCAAGGTGAATGGGCCGCTGGAAGAACAGTCCCAGTGGCTGCAACCCGGCGGCGTAAAGCTGGAACAGCGACAGCGCGATGCCGATGATGGCAATGGCGCGCAGCACGATCGGCGGCTGCGGATAACCGGGTTTCACAATGTCCGGGACGGAAGTGTCTGTGTCGGTCGCCATCAGTCGGAATCCCCTGTCAAAGCAATCCGCACACGTTCGCGCGGTGCAACCGCAGAGAGCGATACGATGGTATCCCCCACCTGCAACCGATGATCGACCGGCCCCAGACCGGGGCGCAGCACATAGGCGTCGCCGGGAACGGGCTCGTCGATCTCAAGAATGAAATAGCCGCCCTGCCCGTCCGAGACCTGCCGACCGCGACCGGGAATATGATCCAGACCCGCAGCGAAATCGGGCAGATGCGATTGCACCAGCACCATGTGCCCTGCACGGTTTTCGTAGCAGTCGGCGACCTCGAACCCCTTCACCGAATGGTGCCAGAGTACGCACCATCCGGTCCCCTCTGGGACGCTCAGGCTGGTGATCACACGACCGTCTTCATGTGTCGCGACAAGTCGATCCGCCAGGCTTGGCCCCGTGATCAGGAGCAGGAGGAGGGCGCAAAGCCCCCCTCTCACTTCAGGTGTCACTGACGCAGTTTGTCCGGCACGTCGGCGCTGATCTCGTCGTAGTAGCGCAGCGCACCGGGGTGCAGCGGGATCGGCGTGGCCGACATGGTGAACTCGACCGTCGTCTCATTCGCCGCCGGATGGATCGCCTGCAATTCGGCGATGTTCTCGAACATGGCCTTGGTCAGGGCGTAGGCCAGATCGTCCGACATTTCCGAGGACACCGTCAGCACGTTGGGAATACCCAGAACCTTGATGTCCTCGGCCACGCCTGTGTAGCTGTTGGCGGGCAGTGTCGTCGTGGCAAAGGTCGCGTCCGCGGCCATCGCTGCGGCCAGTTCGTCTTCGCTCAGGGCGATGATCACGATCTTCTGCGTCGTGGCGAGGTTCAGGATCGACGAGGTTGGCGCGCCGACAGACCAGAACCCGGCATCGATATCTCCGTTCGCCAGCGCATCCGCCGTTTCGTTGAAGTTCAGGCGCTGTTCCTCGATGTCATCATAGGTGATCCCGTTGGCTTCGAGAATCGACGCGGTGTTGACCTCGGTGCCGGACCCCGGCGCGCCAATCGACACACGCTTGCCCTTCAGATCGGCCAACGTCTTGATGCCGCTGCTTTCGAGTGCCACGATGTGGATCATGTTGGCGTAAACGGAGGCCAGACCGCGCACCATCGGCAGTTGCTGGCCCTCGAATTTACCGGTGCCGGAGTAGGCCTGCGCCACGGTATCTGCCAGCGCAATCGCAAGGTCGGCGTCGCCGGTGGCGATCAGACCCATGTTCTCGACCGATGCGCCGGTGACTTCCGCCGTGCCGGAATAGCCCTCCACATGTTTGTTGATGATCTCGGCCAGACCACCGCCGACCGGGTAGTAGGTGCCGCCAGTGCCGCCTGTCGCGATCGACAGTTGGGTCTGTGACAGGGCCGGTGCGGCAAAGCTCATCGCGACGAGCGCCGCAGGTACAAGCAAGCCGAGGGGCTTGCCGATCAAGGTCTTGAACATAGTATCCTCCCATTAGGGGCGTTGCGCCCGCAATTTTTAAGATTCCTCTCCGAAATCCCCTCGAACATACCGAACTTGAGATGAATGAAAACAGTCTCTTGCCCGCCACTCCAAAGAATTCCGGCAACTGCCGGACCTGGCAGGCACCAGATATTCCAGTCGGGCGGCCGAGAGCAGTCAGTGCAACACAAGAGACTCTCAGCTCTCGCTCAGCGCGACCTTCATGTCCTTGACCTGATAGATCACTTCGCCGTCGGCCTCGACGATCCCGTCGGCGACGCCCATTGTCAGGCGACGGGTCTGGACCGCCTGGGTGAAGTCG
>JBBSJO010000046.1:0-22804 GCA_038257185.1 Rhodobacterales bacterium
GCCGCCCGTCATCGCCCTCGGTCGCTTTGAGAGTGATGTATCGCCTTCGCGGCCTGGTTGCGCATCTGGGCCTGACAGATCGTCCGCCGCGGCCGCACCGGCCAGACTGTGGCCGGAAACCTGCGCGACGGCGGAGCCTTGCACTGGACCAGCCGCATCCTGCCTCGAAGTAGCGTGCGGCTGTGCTCCTCCGGCTTGCGCATGCGCGGATACCTCGTGATCTCCTGCACCCGTCCTGGCCCCGCCCGGTTCGCCTTGCGCATTCAGAAGCAGAGATGAAGTGCGGTCGCCCGAATGTTTTGCTCGTGACGTCGTACCTGCCGCGTTTGCAAGTTCCAGGGGCAAGCCTTCCTGTTTGCTGTCGCGATCAGAGTATTGAGCCGCCACATCAGGCTGTGCGTCATCTGTATCTGTCGCATCGACGTCTTCTGGTTCGGCTGGATCGACTACCGCCTCCACTTTTTCAGAAGATTCCGGCGCTGTAGCAGGCCGGGAGGTGCTGTGGTCAGGACCTGCATCCTCAAAAGCGCGCGCGAACCCATCGTGCGCCCTTGTGGAAGCGGTGGGGGTTCGCTGGGGCAAGTCAGTCTTCGCCGCTGGCAGATGCTGTGACAGGAATGTTTGCATGGGCCTCTCCGGGAGTTCTTCTCCGATTTAGGGACTATGCGCAGACATCCTTACCAGTTGTTTACCGATTCAGATGCAGGATCGGCAAATTACACGGCAATTTAGGAAAGTGACAGATGCGCATTGATCCGGCTACCACTGCTGCTCCGCTCTCCGGGCCGGCCCGCGACGATGCCCTGCGCGAGGCAGCTCAGAACCTTGAGGCGAGCTTTCTGGCCGAGATGCTGACGGCAGCGGGATTGGGCCAGGGCAGCGAAACCTTCGGGGGTGGCGCGGGGGAGGCCCAGTTCGCGTCCTTCCTCGTCCACGAACAGGCCCTGCAAATGGTGCGCGCTGGCGGAATCGGGTTGAGCGAATCGATCTATCAGGCCCTGAAGGAGCGACAGAATGACGGTTGAGACAAACATGAATGCCCTCCACGACCTGCTTGAAGCTGAGCGTGAGGCACTGCTGAGCGGCGATCTTGAAAGGCTGGCAGAGATGCTGGCGACCAAAGAGGCCCTGATGGATAAGCTGAATGCCATCGCGGGCAATGATCTGCCTACGCTGAGGGAACTGGACGTGAAGGTGCGGCGCAACCAGCTTCTGCTTGACGGGGCACTCGAAGGGATTCGTACCGTTGCCCGGCGGATGGCCGAACTGCGGCGCATCCGTGCCTCGCTGGAGACTTACGGGTCGGATGGCAAGAAGCGCAATATTGATGTCGAGACGGATCGTTCCTTTGAGAAGCGGGCCTGAGGCGGAGTGCTTGGCAGTCCGGGCTGAGGATTTGCCCGGACGAAGCCATTGAATTTGTGCGCAATAAACAGAAGTTCGGAAACCCGCTTGCCCCCAAAGGTGTCGCCGATAGCCCTGAAGAGGTGACGGTTGTATCTTACGTCCGATGCGCCAAAGATGTGCGCCCATCCGGGGGCAACGTTTGCGCACATTGGTAATGCCTGGGCGGATTCCGAACAGAAGCGATCCGCCGTCATCAAGGATGACACAAGCGTCCGCGTAATGTCGATTTGAGGGGAAGTGTCCCCGTCCTGTCGGACCGGCACGTTGCCGGTATCACATGGTACCAAACTCGCCAGGGCGACAGCTTCCGCCTCGGGTGTTATTGCGAGTGTTTGTTTGATGCGACCCCCGGCCCTGTCAGCACCGACAAAGACCGACATGTCTCGCGGGAAAAGCACAAGCGCTCTTCCGCTGGTGTTTTACGGCCTCGCCAGGAATCATGATGCTGGCCAGCGTTTGACTAAAAACCGCTGCAACTGGCCGATGGGGCTTAGGAAGCCATTAACGCAACTCCGGCATAGGTGAACACGCATCCGAGAGCGGGTGGCGCATCGCACGGCACGTGCGCTTGCAGTGGTCAGAACGACTTTTCGTCCAGCCCCATTGGGGGGTGGGACAGCAACGGGCGCAAAGCGTCAATGACTGAAGGAAATGACTTATGTCGAGTATTCTTACCAACAATGGCGCAATGGTCGCGCTGCAGACCCTGAAGAGCATCAACAAGGACCTGACTTCGACACAGAACGCGATCTCCACCGGCAAGGACATTGCCAGTGCGAAAGACAACTCCGCAATCTGGGCGATTTCCAAGGTGATGGAATCGGATGTCGCAGGCTTCAAGGCGGTCGAGGACTCGCTGGCGCTGGGCGAATCCACCGTGGCCGTGGCCTTGGCCGGGGCCGAGCAAATCACCAATTTGCTGAACGACATGAAGGAAAAGGTCGTCGCAGCAACCGGTGAAAACGTGGACCACACGAAGCTGGCAGCCGATATCACGGAATTGACCAATCAGGTGACGGCGATCATCGACGGATCGCAGTTCAACGGGACCAACCTGCTGAACGACAACGCGGTCGACCTTGTCGTTCTGGCCTCCATCAACCGCCAGTCCGACGGCAGTGTCGCCGAAGCGACCAACACCTCAATCACGGTGACGTCGGTGGATTTCACCAGCAACCTTGATCTGTCGGATATCGACGTGACCGATGCGGCCACGGCGCAGTCGTCCATCGAAGCGCTGGAAGTCCACATCCAGACCGCGATCGACGGTGCGGCCGCTCTGGGTGCTTCGGCAAAGCGTATCCAGGACCAGGGCGAATTCGTCGGCAAGGTAACCGACGCAATGAAATCCGGGATCGGGTCACTTGTCGATGCTGACATGGAAGCTGCCTCGGCACGCCTGCAGGCGCTCCAGACGCAGCAGCAGCTCGGTGTTCAGGCGCTTTCGATTGCCAACCAGGCACCGCAGACGATCCTGTCGCTGTTCCGGTAAACTCATGAACCGGGGCGCACCGATGCGCGCCCCGGTTTACCTCAAATTTTTCATTCGCCTGAAGGTAGGGTACTGACGTGAACGCAATGTCCATGGCCCAGCGCGCCTATGCGCCAATCAATGCCCCGATCCGTTCAGAACGCAGCATTGAATACGACGTGATCGCCCGCATCACGTTCCGCCTTAAGAAAGCGATCGAAAGCGGCAAACTGCCCGCGTTGCTGGAGGCGATGCACGAGAACCGGCGGTTGTGGCGGACCTTGGCAGTAGATGTTGCTGATCCCGACAACGGGCTTCCCAGCGAATTGCGCGCGCGTATCTTCTATCTGGCAGAATTCACGAACCATCATACCAGTCAGGTGATCCGCAACAAGGTTTCAGCCGTGCCACTGGTCGAGATCAACACGGCTATCCTGCGTGGCCTCAAATCCAGCGTGGCGGCATCATGAGCGGTCTTGTCCTGAAGCTCGCGCCAAAGGAACGCGTCTTGATCAACGGTGCGGTCGTCGAGAATGGCGACCGTCGGAGCCGGTTGGCGATCATGACGCCGGATGCGCATATCTTGCGTCTGCGTGATGCGATCCATCCTGAAGATGCCAAGACACCGACGCGGCGTGTCTGTTTCGCAGTACAGCTCGTGCTGTCGGGCGATAGTGATCCAGAGGATGTGCATCATGGCTTGCTCCGCCAGTTGGAGGATTTGAGCCAGGTGTTTACCGACCCAGACAGCCGCCGCATCCTGGCAGAGGCAAGTCAGGGTTTGCTGGACGGCCAGCACTACCGCACGCTGAAAGCGTTGCGACTTCTTCTGCCGCGCGAGGACCGGCTGCTGGCGGTGAGGCCGGTCTGATGTTCCAGCCGATCATCCCGGCTGTCGGCCTGTCCGGCTGGCGCTTTCTGCAGCGCACCTACGACGCGCAGTTCGAGACCTTCTCGAAGTCGACCGAACTGAAGCGGGACTCGGAGTATTTCCGGGAGCATATCGGCAAAATCAAATCGGCGGAGGAACTCGTCTCCGAACGGCGCCTGCTGAAGGTGGCGCTGGGGGCATTCGGCCTTCAGGACGACATCAACAATCGTTACTTCATCCGCAAGGTTCTCGAGGAAGGCACCGTTAGCGACGACGCGCTCGCCAACCGCTTCTCCGATACACGCTACCGGGAACTTTCGGAGGCCTTCGGCTTTGGCCCGAAGGAGTTTGTGAAAGTTGGTCAGGACAAATTTGTCGAGGCCGTCGTGACGCGGTTCCAGACCAACAGTTTCGAAGTTGCCGCCGGAGAGCAGGACTCGGCCATGCGCGTGGCGCTCTACGCTCAGCGTGAGCTTTCCCAGATTGCCGCCGACCCCCGGTCAAAGGACGCGCGATGGTTCGCCATCATGGGCGATCCGCCGATGCGTGAGTTGTTCGAGAAGGCGCTGAACCTGCCATCCTCCGTCGGGCAGATCGACATTGACCAACAGCTACAGATTTTCAAGGACCGGGCCGTCGCTGTTCTGGGGTCGGACGATCTTGGCATCTTTGCCGATGCCGATAACCGGCAGGACCTGATCACCAAGTTCGTCGTCCGCGATCAGATCAGCGATTTCAGCGCGAGCCTGTCGTCGACGGCGGTTGCCCTGAGCCTGTTGCAGGCCTGAGCCGGGGCCGCCGAACGTTCCCTTCGGGCGTCCCGTGCAATGGCCTGGCCTCCCTTGATGATGTCGAGGAACGCCTGTGGCGTATAGCAGTTCCTGTCTCTTTCAGGCGGCCGAATTGCCTGCCTGATGGTGTCGCACGGGCGCACCATGGGTCGCCCGACCACGGCGCAGGACAAGCTCCAGCTGCTGGAAGCTGCCGCTGCACCCGCCGCTTTCGACACGCGCCAGAAATCCGTCAAGGTCGTTCCATATCGCGATCGCCTGATCGACTTCCGCGTCGCTGCCTTGGGCATAGAGCCCTGCGCGGATCATCATGGCGTTGCGGTCATGAACAGCCAGCAGTTTGCGGGCCTGTGTCAGAAGGGCATTCTCCTTTTCCGTCGCGGCGGCAGGCAGGCTTCGCGAGACAGAGCGGAGCACGTCGATGGCCGGATAGCGTCCACGCTCGGCAATGTCGCGGCTCAGGACGATATGTCCGTCAAGGACGCCGCGCAGAATGTCGGCCACGGGTTCGTCCATGTCCGATCCCGCCACCAGCACGCTGAACACGGCGGTGATATCACCCTGGCCACCCGCCCCCGGACCGGCGCGTTCGCAGAGCGACATGATCTGATGTGCGGTGGACGGGGGATAGCCGCGCAGCACGGGGGCCTCGCCCGCCGCCACGGCCACCTCGCGATGCGCCTCCGCAAAGCGGGTGATCGAATCGGCGAGAAGCAGGACCGACCGACCCTGATCGCGAAAATGCTCTGCGACTGCCATACCGGTCCAGGCGCATCGCCGACGTTCCAGCGGGGACTTGTCGGAGGTCGCGGTGATCACGACGGTGCGCGCCAGACCTTCGGGACCAATGACCTCGTCCACGAAGTGACGCACCTCGCGCCCGCGTTCGCCAATCATTGCGATTACTACGACGTCGGCTTCCATATGCTTGGCGAGATGGCCCAGAAGACTGCTCTTGCCGACCCCTGAACCGGCAAAAAGACCGACGCGCTGGCCCTGTACCACCGGCAGCAATGTGTTCATCACCGCAAGAGCGGTGTCGAGCCGCGCACCGATGGACCGCCGCTCCGTCGCGGGGGGGGGCGGTGCGCGCAGTGGTCGGGTCATCGGACCGCGCAGCAGGGGCCTGCCATCCAGGGGATTTCCGGACGGATCGATGATTCGCCCCATCCAGGTATCAGCAGGCGCGATGGTATCAGGGCTAAGCAGCCGCACCCTGTCGTTCAGCGCGATCCCCTCGAGAGACGCCGAGGGCAGGGCGATGAGCATCCGATCCCGAAGCTGCACCACCTCGCCCGCCAGGGGCGCGGCACCGCTGCGCTGGATGCTGATCCGGTCACCGATCCGCGCTGGTCCGGCAAGGCCTGCAATCTGCACGACCCCCCCTTCGACACTGGCTACACGCCCCACCGCGCGCACAGCTTCCGCGCCGTCGATCTGGGCGCACAAGCCGTCAAATTGAGTTGAAAGAGCCATTCTGATCCCCTGTCGCTGCACACCCTTTCTAAAGGAATCGGGGTTAAGCCTTGATTGAAATTGCACAAGGGAGAAACCCATTGTTCGAGAACCTCGATATCTTCCGGATGTCCTCTGCCATGGCCCGGCATGCTGGTCAGAGGCAGGCCATCGTCGCCCAGAACGTGGCAAATGCGGACACACCTGACTTCGCCGCGCGTGATCTGCCGCCATTTCACGCAGTCTATCAATCCGGTGACGAAGGGGATGGCCAGCGCGCGACCAGGAGGGGGCATCTGCATGGTTCTATAGCAGGCGCGCAGGGCACCGAACCGATCGAGAAGGGCGTAGGCGGGGAGCCCAACGGGAACAAGGTATCGCTGGAAACAGAAATGCTGAAGTCGGTGGATGCGATGCGCGAACACGACCGGGCACTGGCAATCTACAAATCCGCGCTGGGTATCCTGCGCAGTACGATCCGCAGCTAGGGAGACCTGGATGAGCGATTTTTCCCAATCCCTCGCGGTGTCTTCCAGCGGTCTCCGGGCACAGGCCGCGATTGCGGCACCTCTCGGAAAACATCTCCAACGCCGACACCCCCGGCTATCGCCGCAAGACGATCTCTTTCGAGACGGCCTTTGCCGCGGGCGACCGTGTGGCGGAAGTGTCCACGGGGCGTGTCAGGCTGGACCGGACAGAGCTTGAAAAGATCCACGATCCCTCGCATCCGCTGGCGGACGAGAACGGGGACTACGACGGCTCGAACGTCAACTTGATGATCGAATTGGCGGACGCCCGCGAAGCGCAGCGCAGCTACGAGGCAAACCTCAAGATGTTCGAGCAGACTCGCAAGATGGCGGCAGGGCTCATGGACCTGCTGAGACGCTGACAAAACTCGATCCGACAAGAAAAGGAGATCCAGAATGGATATCAAAGGGCTTTCAGCCATACAGAAATATGCGGAGGCGCGACCCGCCACCGAACCGGCCACCGGGGGGCATGCGGCAGGTGCCATGAAGGGCGCCTTTGCCGACTTTGCCGCCACGCTGGCCGAAGGCGAAGCCGCAGCCAATGCCTCGATGATCGGCGATGCGGACCCGCACGCGCTGGTCACAGCATTGGCACAGACCGAACTGGTGGTCGAAACCGCCGTGACGGTGCGCAACAAGGTCGTCGAAGCCTATCAGGAAATCCTGAGGATGCCGGTCTGATGCTCGACGAGGTGCTGTTTTTCGACACCCTGCGTCAGGGGCTCTGGGTCGCGGTCGTGATCTCCATTCCCATCCTGACGGTTGCGTTGCTGGCTGGTGTGTCCATCGGTCTGGTGCAAGCGCTGACCTCGATCCAGGAGATGACGCTGACCTTTGTGCCGAAACTTGCCGCCATCGGGGCGGTGTTCTGGCTGTCGATGGGTTTCATGACCCAGACGCTGGTATCGTTCTTTCACGACCATATCGTTCCCCTGATCGTCGGAGGCTGAAATGGACAGTACAGGATATACCACGCTCAGCCGGCAATCCGGTCTGGCCCGGGAAATGCAGATCGTGGCCAATAACATCGCCAATGCCGCCACCACCGGATACAGGGCGGAAGGGTTGATCTTTTCCGAATACGTCAGGGCGGTGGACGATGGCCCCTCGCTGTCGATGGGGCAGGGCAACGTGCGCAACACATCCTTCGATCAGGGCGCGTTGAGCCAGACTGGGGGCACCTTCGATTTCGCCATCGAAGGGGACGGTTATTTCCTTGTCGAGACACCCGCAGGCGAGCGATTGACACGCGCCGGGGCATTCTCCCCCAGTGCCGAAGGCGATCTGGTGACCTATGATGGCTACCGCGTTCTGGATGCCGGCGGCGCGCCGATCTTCGTGCCGCCGGGCGTGCAGGTTGCTGTTTCTGCCGATGGGACGATGAGCGCGGATGGCACGCCGCTGGGCCAGATTGGTCTGGTCCGTCCGGTGGATGCCAGCGCGATGGTGCGCGAGGACGGTGTGATGTTCCGGGCAGATGCAGGCTATGAACCCTCCGAAACGGCACGCGTGGTGCAGGGGTTCGTGGAGAATTCCAACGTCAATCCCATCAACCAACTGGCCCGGATGATCGAGGTGCAGCGCGCCTATGAACTGGGCCAGAGCTTTCTCGACAGCGAGGATGAGCGGGTGCGCACTGCGCTCAAGGCCATGATCAGTTGACCCCCAGCAGAACCAAAGGAGGTGCCGGATGCGCGCCCTGAAGATTGCCGCCACAGGAATGTCCGCCCAGCAGATGCGGGTGGAGACGATTTCCAACAACCTCGCGAACATGTCCACGACGGGCTACAATGCGCGGCGCGCGGAATTTGCCGACCTGCACTACCAGCAGATGGCCCGAGCGGGAACGATCAACGCGTCTGACGGCACCGTTCTGCCGACCGGGGTACAACTGGGCCTTGGGGTGCGACCGGCGGCAGTGTCGGTCCACCTTGCGCAGGGGACGCTCTCTGCAACTGGCGGCGATCTTGATCTTGCCATCGACGGGCAGGGCTATCTGGAGGTGACGCTGCCGTCGGGCCAGACCGCCTATACCCGCGATGGCGGGCTGAAACGGACCGGCGAAGGGTTGATCGTGACCTCGGACGGATACCCCGTCTCGCCCGAGATCGTGATCCCCGCAGATGCGCGGAGCCTGTCGGTGAACGGTGAAGGCGAAGTCTATGCCTATTTCGACAATGCCGCCGCCGGGCAGTTGCTGGGCCAATTCACGCTCTCGGGCTTCTCCAATGCCAAGGGGCTGGAAGCGTTGGGCAGCAACCTTTTCTCCGAAACGGAGGCGTCAGGCCCGGCGCTGGTGTCCACCCCGGGGCAGGACGGTCTGGGCACGCTGCGGCAGGGCTATCTGGAGGACAGTTCGGTGGACGCGGTCCGCGAGATCACCGAGCTGATCGAAGCGCAGCGGGGCTATGAAATGAATGCCAAGGTCATCTCCGCTGCCGATCAGATGATGGGCGCAACGACGCAGGTCCGCTGATGTTGCGCTTCGCGATCTGCATCCTGCTGGCCCAGTCCCCGGCCCTTGCCGATACCGTCGTTCCGACGCGCACCATCCGTGCCGATGCCATCATCACCGATACAGACGTGACATTGAGTGCCGCGGACGTCTCAAGCGGGTTCACGCAGCTATCGGACGTGGTGGGGCAAGAGGCGCGCGTGGTGCTGTATCCCGGCCGGCCCATCTTCGTGGACGACATCGGCCCTCCCGCCATCATCACCCGCAACCAGCTTGTGCAGGTTCGTTACACGACGGGCGGGCTGGTCATTTCGACGGAAGGGCGGGCGCTCGAACGCGGAGCGGTCGGCGACAGGGTGCGGATCATGAACCTGTCCTCCCGCGCAACTCTTTTCGGACAGGTCCGGGCGGATGGCACGATTCAGGTGCATAACTAGGAAACCAGATATGAAGACAGTCATCGCGATCTGCGCAATGCTCAGCCTGCTGGCCGGGTGCGCGCGCAAGGACCACATCGGCAAGGCGCCGTCGTTCACCCCGCTCATGGAGTCGCCGGAACATTCGGCCATGATCAATGCGGGATTGCCTTTGCAGATCATCGAGGAGCGACCTGTCGACCAGTCATCGCTCTGGTCGGGGACGCGCAATTCCCTGCTGGGGGATCGCCGCGCGGTGCAGCGGGGCGATATCCTGACGGTGGTCATCGAGATCGACGAGAAGGCGGAAATTTCCAACGCCACCGACCGCTCCCGTTCGGGATCGGAGGCTTTGGGTATACCGGGCTTCTTCGGCCTGCCCCAGCGTCTGGATGAGAAACTGCCCGAAGGCGCGTCCTCGTCGGAACTGGTCGGGATCAATTCCAGCAGCAGCTCGTCGGGTGACGGATCTGTCAAGCGCAAGGAGAAGCTGACGTTGCGAGTGGCGGCTACCGTGGTCGATGTGCTGCCCAATGGGGCTCTGTCCATCTCCGGGTCACAGGAGCTGCGGGTCAATTTCGAGTTGCGCGAGCTTCTGATCACGGGCTACGTGCGCCCCGCCGACATCTCGCGCCAGAACGAGATCACCTATGACAAGATCGCTTCGGCGCGCGTGTCCTACGGAGGACGTGGCCAGATCACCGATGTACAGCAGCCCCGCATCGGCCAGCAGGTGCTTGATGCTGTCCTGCCATTCTAGGAGCCTGTGATGCTGAAGAAAATTCTGCCGTTGGTCTTTCTGCTTGTGGGTTTGGGTGCCGGTGTGGGGGCGGGTGTGTTTCTGCGCCCGGAACAGTTAGAGGAGTCGGCCCCGGCCTCTGCCGAGCACCAAGCGCCCGACGAAGATCACGCGGAACCCGGCCATGACGCGGACGCGCCATCACCCGAATTGGACTACGTCAAGCTGAACAACCAGTTCGTCATACCGGTGGTCAAGAATCGCGAGGTGGTGTCGCTTGTCGTGCTCTCGCTGAGCCTCGAGGTGCCCTTGGGCATGAAGGACGATGTGTTCAATCGCGAACCCAAATTGCGCGATTCGTTTCTGCAGGTCCTCTTCGATCACGCCAACATCGGCGGCTTCGACGGGGCCTTCACCGATGCCAACAACCTGGCCGTTATTCGCAACGCCCTGCGCGAGGTGGGTCAGAAGGACATGGGCAAGGACGTGGTCAAGGATGTGCTGATCCTCGAAATAGCGCGGCAGGATTATTAGAGCACTGCCTCGGCATCCGCACGCCGGGCAAGATCGACCCCGCCGATAGCTGCGACATGGGCAAGGATGTCAGCCACGCCTTCACGCTTGCGCAAACAGGCAAAGACAAAGGGCAGCGCCCCCCGCATCCGACGCGCGTCGCGGTCCATGACGTCCAGACTTGCGCCCACATGGGGGGCAAGGTCGGTCTTGTTGATCACCAGGATATCCGACCGGGTAATCGCGGGCCCGCCCTTGCGCGGGATCTCTTCCCCTGCCGCGACGTCGATGACGTAGATCGTCAGGTCCGCCAGTTCCGGGCTGAAGGTCGCCGACAGGTTGTCGCCGCCGCTTTCGATCATGACGATCTCGACCTCCGGATGCCGGGTCACCATCTCGGCCACGGCGGCGAGGTTGATGGAGGCATCCTCCCGGATCGCCGTATGCGGGCAGCCGCCGGTTTCCACGCCGATGATGCGGTCGCGGGGCAGGACCTGCAGGCGCATCAACGCTTCCGCATCTTCCTGCGTGTAGATGTCGTTTGTGATCACGCCCACCGAATGCGTGTCGCGGAGGGCCTCGCAAAGTGCTGCCGTCAGGGTGGTCTTGCCCGCGCCCACGGGACCGCCGATGCCGATGCGAAGGGGGCCATTGGATGAGGTCATGTGCGGAAAATCCTCGCGTATTGGGTTTCGTGTTTCATAGAAGCGATATCGGCCAGAAAGGCGGTCGATGTAAGCCGCTCAAGGTCGCCGTCCTGTGTGCTGTCGGCAATCTCGCGGCAGAGCGGTGCCAGATCGCGCAGGATCTGTTGCGCCTTTGTCTGGCCCAGCGGCATCAGGCGCTGCGCCGCTGCCAGCAGGTTGCTTTGAAACGCATGCAGGTAGAATTCCGATGTTGAGGAAAGCGCCAGCCCCGCCAGGCGGGCAGCGCGACCAACGGCAACGGGAAAGGCGCGCAGGTCGATATCCATATCCCAAACCTGCGCCGTCACTTTGCAGAAGGCAACGCCCTGTCCCTCCATTTCGATCCGACGCTCGGCAGAGGGGGCCATCGCGAGACAGCAGAGGTCAAGGTCGGCCACAGCTTCCGCCGACTTTGCGTGGAAAGCGGCCGCGAGGAACAGCGCGTCGCACCATCCTGTCCCGTGCCGCAGGATGTCGGTGAGCCAGTCGGTCAGGCTGTTCTTGTCGGTCACGTCCTCTGCTGCAATGGCCGCTTCAAGACCATGCGAATAGGCGAAGGAACCCAGAGGGTAGGCAGGCGAGAGCCACTGCGCCAGGGTCAGCAGGTCAGTGTTCATGGCCATGTGTGCGGCCGTGGCCATAGGCGCCGCCTTCGGGGGTAAAGGGCGCGGTCACTTCGCGGACGGTCGCACCGATCTTGTGCAGCATATCCTGCATCACGTGATTGCGCTGGATCAGCAGTCGGCCGGATTCGATCTGGCAGGGGGTGTGGCGGTTACCGATGTGCCAGGCAATGCGGGTGAGGTCCTCACCGGTGATCTCCAGCAGTTCCTCTTCTGCCGCCACGACCTCGATCAGGCGTCCGTCGGAAAGCTCGAAGGCATCGCCATGGTTCAGCGACGCAGTTTGTTCGAGGTCGACGAGAAACTTCTGCCCGCCGCTGCTGGTCAGCACCTTGCGCCGCAGGAATCGCGCGTCGAAGTCGAGCGTGACGTGATCGGCGGGCGTGCCGTGGTGATGGCGGGTGAAGTGCTGGGCGGTGGGCAGGTCCATGGATTTCCTCAGAACAGAAAATAGCGCTCCGCCATCGGCAGCACTTCGGTAGGTTCGCAGGTCAGCAATTCGCCATCGGCGCGGACTTCGTAAGTCTCGGGGTTCACTTCGACCTTCGGCAGAGCGTCGTTCAGGATCAGGTCTTTCTTGCCGATGTTTCGCGTGTTTTTCACCGCAAGCACGTCTTTGGCGAGCCCCAAGCGGTCGCGGATTCCGTCGGATTCCGCCGCCGCCGAGACGAAGAGCACGGCGGACCGCTCTACTGCCCGGCCCATCGCGCCGAACATGGTGCGCGAATAGACTGGCTGCGGCGTGGGGATCGAGGCATTCGGATCGCCCATCTGCGCACAGACGATCATGCCGCCCATCAGAACCATCTCGGGTTTCACACCGAAGAACGCCGGGTTCCAAAGCACCAGATCGGCGCGCTTGCCTTCCTCGATGGAGCCGATATGCGCCGACATGCCGTGCGCGATGGCAGGGTTGATCGTGTACTTGGCGATATAGCGGCGCACCCGGAAATTGTCGTTGTCGCCGGTCTCCTGCGCCAGTTTCCCGCGTTGCTTTTTCATCTTGTCGGCGGTCTGCCAGGTGCGGATCAGCACTTCGCCGACGCGCCCCATGGCCTGGCTGTCCGACGCGATGATCGAGAACGCACCCATATCGTGCAGGATATCCTCCGCTGCGATGGTCTCGCGCCGGATGCGGCTTTCGGCAAAGGCCACGTCTTCCGGGATCGACTTGTCGAGGTGGTGGCAGACCATCAGCATGTCGAGGTGTTCCTCGAGCGTGTTGACCGTGAAGGGCCGCGTCGGGTTGGTGGAGGAGGGCAGCACATGCGCCTCGCCACAGATCTTGATGATGTCGGGGGCATGGCCACCGCCCGCGCCCTCCGTGTGGAAGGCGTGGATCGTACGGCCCTTCATGGCCTTTACTGTGTTCTCGACAAAGCCGGATTCGTTCAGCGTGTCGGTGTGGATCATCACCTGCACGTCCATGTCGTCGGCGACCGACAGGCAGCAGTCGATGGCGGCGGGGGTCGTGCCCCAGTCTTCGTGCAGTTTCAGGCTGCAGGCCCCGGCGAGCACCTGTTCGACAATCGCGGCGGGTTGGCTCGCGTTGCCCTTGCCCGACAGGCCGAGGTTCATCGGCACGTTGTCGAGCGACTGCAGCATCCGTCCGATATGCCACGGACCGGGCGTGCAGGTGGTGGCCAGTGTGCCATGTGCGGGCCCGGTGCCGCCCCCCAGCATCGTGGTGACGCCGGAGTGCAGCGCGTCCTCCATCTGTTGCGGGCAAATGAAGTGGATGTGGCTGTCGAAACCGCCCGCGGTCAGGATGCGCCCCTCACCCGCGATGGCCTCCGTCCCCGGTCCGATGACGATATCGACGCCGGGCTGTGTGTCGGGGTTGCCCGCCTTGCCGATCTTGTGGATGCGCCCGTCTCGCAGGCCGACGTCTGCCTTGTAGATGCCAGTATGGTCCACGATCAGCGCGTTGGTGATGACCGTGTCCACGGCCCCTTCGGCACGCGAGGCTTGCGACTGGCCCATGCCGTCACGGATCACCTTGCCGCCGCCGAATTTCACTTCCTCGCCATAGGTGGTCAGGTCGCGCTCCACCTCGATAATCAGGTCGGTATCAGCCAGACGGACCTTGTCGCCCGTGGTGGGTCCGAACATGGCGGCGTAGTCGCTGCGTTTGATCGTCGCTGGCATTCAGAGGTCTCCCATCACGGCACTGTTGAAGCCGAACACCCGCCGCGCCCCGGCAAAGGGGATCAGTTGAACCTCGCGCCGCTGGCCCGGCTCGAACCGCACGGCAGTGCCTGCGGCAATGTCCAGTCGCATGCCCCGCGCGGCATCCCGGTCGAAATCCAGCGCGGCATTGCATTCGGCGAAGTGATAGTGCGATCCCACCTGAACCGGGCGGTCGCCGGTATTGGCCACCATCAGTGTGATCGCGCTCCGCCCCTCGTTCAGCGTCAGCGTGCCGTGTGCCGTCATCACTTCCCCAGGGATCATCACCGCCCCCGTTTGAACATGGCTGCACCGCCGACGGCGAGCACGCCCAGCAGGGCGATCACCCAGATGGGATCGCCGTTGTGAGTATGCGGTTGCGGGCCGACGTGGGCGGCAAGCGGACCGGCGAACATCATCAGCGGTATCAACAGACGGATCATGAGCGTTCCTTTCAACGGATCGGTTTGTGGACGGTGACAAGTTTGGTGCCGTCGGGGAATGTCGCCTCCACCTGCACCTCGTGGATCATTTCGGGCACGCCTTCCATGCATTGGTCGCGGGTGATCACATGGCCTCCCGCCTCCATCATGTCCGCCACCGAGCGGCCATCGCGGGCACCTTCGACCACGGCGTCGGTGATCAGTGCGATGGCTTCCGGGTGGTTCAGCTTCACGCCGCGCGCCAGCCGCCTGCGGGCGACCTCGGCAGCCATCGAGATCAGCAGTTTGTCTTTTTCGCGGGGGGTCAGGTTCATGTCAGATCATCCAGGCACGCGGGAGGGCCTGACCGCCCAGGCGGGTCAGGACTGGGATAAGGCTGCGGCGCAAATCAAAGCTGTCCGGTGCCAGCATGCGCACGGCAAGGAGGTCCGGGCCGATCAGGCTCGCTCCCGCTGTTTCTTCCAGCATGGCGCGGACCGGACCAAGATGCGCCTCGGCCTCCGCCCCCACGTAAAGCAGCGTGGCGAGGGCACCGGCACCCCCGGCAATGGTCGGGCGGGAAAGATGTGCCGTGACATCGCCGCTCAGGGTCAGCCGATCAAGGTATGCGGGCCTGCCGCCGACACGCACCGTAATCGCATCGGTCAATCTGGCATCGCGCAGGATCTCTCCCATCGCGGCGCGGCCAAAAACCAGGGGTTCGACCATCAGGAACGTGGCATCTTCGGCCATGTCGACCTCTAGCGTGCGGCGCAGGGTGCTGCCTTCGAAGAGCAGCGTTTCCTGCGGCAACCAGCAAAGCCGGGCGCCCACCCCAATGGTCAGGCGCGTGTCGAGCCGTCCCGTCGACATGGGTTGCGCGCGATAGGCGCGTTCGGCGGCCTGTGTGGTGACGGTCAGGCGGGCACCGGGACCGGCATGCAGGTCGACGTCGAAGCGGTCTCCACCGGTGATGCCCCCGGCGGTGTTCACGAGGACGGCCTGAAGGTCGGTTTCCGCGCGGGGAAAGACCAGCTTGAGCGAGCCGGACTGACGCAGTTTCGCAATCTCCGTGCCACGCGGGCTGGCGACGGCTGTCAGTTGAACCGCTCCGCGCGCGCGCGGTTGCCGTGCGACTGTCGCACCCTCGGGAAGTATTGCGGCAATATTGATGACGGCACCCCTTGTCCAACCTTTGGGAGTTTCGAAAACCATTGACCGGCCAGCCAATGCAATCGTGCAGCGGGGGCGGGTCGTGGAACGCCATTGGAGGGAATGCCGCGATAGTGGGCGCATATGCGTACAAAAGAGGCGGATCTGAATCGGTGTCGATGGCCCCGCATCGGGCCGGAATCAGCTGCTGGGAAACAGGGTCTGAGCGATGGCCCGATCAAGTGCGGTCCGGGCCGTCGCGGCCTTTTGGCGGGCCAGTTCCTGAGACATGAGCTCTTCCACAACCATGACCTTTCCAAAGGCCTGCCGGACCTCTGACAGGTGATGCTCCTTGACGGCCAGGACCTGCGCCAGCCTGAGGTTCAGCCTTGCGCGCGACCGCCCGATCCAGCCCTGCCACAGGATGTCGGCCCCGATTGCGCGCATTTCGGGCAGGTTGTCCCCCTCGCGCCGGGACTGATGCAGCATATCCCCGAGGCGGGCCAGTTCCTGCCGCAGACGGGTCTCCTCGGCGACCAGTTTGCGAAACTTCTGCTGTTTCTGGTCGTAGCGCGCCTGCGTCACCTGGTGCAGGGCGCGCAGCTCTTCCAGTGGGGTCATGCGCGCCCCTTCGCCTTGCGCCGCATCGCCTCGGCAAAGCGGATCGCGGCGGCGACGGCGCGGAAATGGTCCGGCCTGACCTGCTCCCCGATCTCGGTTGTGGCATGCAGGGACCGGGCCGTCGGCGGATCGGAATGGATCGGCACGCCTGCCTCTGCCGCCCGCTCGCGGATCGCGCGCGCGATCTCGTCCACCCCCTTGGCGACACAGACCGGCGCCTCCCCCCGCTTACGGCTCCATGTCAGGGCAACGGCGTAGTGCGTGGGGTTCACGATCACCACATCGGCGCCCGGCACATCCGCCAGCATCTGGTTCTGAGCAATCGACATGGCGCGCTGACGGCGCTCCTGTTTCAGATAGGGATCGCCCTCGGCATTCTTGGTCTCATCCATGATCTCCTTGCGGGACATGCGGTTCTTGCGCAGATGTTCGAAATGCTGCCAGAGGGCGTCGATCACCCCGATGGCACCGGAAATCAGGACCACGACCAGCAGGAAGGCCAGACATAACTCCACCAGCAAGGCCAGCGCCTGATGCGGTCCGGTCTGCAAGGTTCCCAGCATTTCGGGCAGGCGCGCGCGCAGGAAGAACCCAAGGCAGATGGAATAGATGCAGAGTTTGGCAAAGCTCTTGAGGAACTCAAAGATGCCGCCTCGCCCGAACTTGTTCTTCGCATTGGAGATCAGGGAAATGCGCGAGAGCTTCGGGGCGAGTTTGCTGGGGGCAAAGACCAGCGCGCGCTGTGCGAAGACCGCCAGCAGGGCGCCGGCCGCAGGGAAGGCAAAGAAGGGCAGCACACCCAATGCGGTCTGCCACAACAGCCCGCCCATCACGGGTGCCGGGGCGCCCCCGAAAAACAGTGGTGCCAGCGCGGTGGAGCGGTCGAGGATCACCATCAACGCGGTGCCCACCTGCTGCATCGCGCCGGGCCCCGCCACCATGAAGGCGGCCAGAAGCCCGGCGTAGGCGGCAGCGGTGATCAGGTCGTTGGACTTGGCGATGTCCCCCTTGCGACGCGCCTGCAACAACTTTTCCGGCGTCGCCTCGAAGGACTTTTCGCTGTCGTCATCGCCTCCGCTCATGGCTGGACCGTAAACGGGTTGGCAAGGTAGCTGTCCAGCGCGCCGATCCAGACCTGCAGGATCAGCGGTGCGGCGAGGCACAGCAGGATGAGGCCCCCGGCAGTGATCACCGGCGCACCGACGAAGGCCACCATGAGCTGCGGCATCGCCTTGTTGATCGCGCCAAGTGCCAGGTTATAGAGCACCGACAGGATCACGAAGGGGGCGGCCAGAGTGAAGGCCAGTTCAAAAGCCGTCCTGATCTGCCCGCTGCCCCAGGCGGCAACCACGGCCCCATCCGGAAACCGGCCCATCGGCAGGATGTCGTAAGACAGGATCAACAGTTCCGCCGCCTTGACGTGCAGGCCGGTCATCACAGCGAGGGCCAGCGCGCCGATGATCAGGACATACCCCATCGCGGGCATCGGTTCGGCCACCGCACCGCCAAGGATCTGCGACAGGGAAGTCGATTGCGCAGCGATGGATCCTGCCGTTTGCAGCGCCAGCACAAAGAGGCGCAGACCGATGCCCAGCAGAACGCCCGCCAATGTCTCCGACAGCACCAGTATCGCCAGACCGCCTGGATCAGGCGGGGCGGGCAGGGGGGCGACGGCAGGTGCCACGATCAATACGAACGCCAGAATCAACACCAGGCGGATGCGCATGGGCACCGACTGTTCCCCGAACGCGGGCATGAGCGATAGCATCGCGCCAATGCGAAGGAACACGGCGAACCCGTGCCAGAGACCGAGGGTCGCAAAACCCTGCAGCTCGGCCAGGGCCGCCGTCATGCCGCGATCACGCCGACCAGCGCGGGTCGCGCATCGAGCCCGACTTCCTCGAACGAGAGCACGGGATGGGAGATGCCTTTGGCCCGCATCACCGTGCGCAGAAAACGGCGGCGGCGGGTGCTGGTGACGATGGCGGCATGGATCCCGTTCTGGCTGGCCTGTCCCAGCTTGTCGGCGGCCCCGTCGGCCAGCCTGTTGAACACCTCGGGCGGCAGCGCGATGTCGAGACCCCGCTCGCCGTCGACCTGATAGGTGGCAAAGGTATCCTCCCACTCCGGCGCCAGCTGCACCAGTGGCAAGGTGCCATCCGCCCGGCGCAGTTCGGCGACAAGCTGGAACCCCAGGCGCTGGTGGACATGTTCACAGATCGCCTCGGGCTGCGCGTTCTGGCCACGCGCCTCTGCCACGGCTTCCAGGATCAGGGGCAGGTTCCGGATCGACACCTGTTCATCCACCAAAAGGCGCAGCACGGCGTGCAGCACATCCACCGGCACCTTGTCGGGGATCAGTTCGTCCAGCAGCTTTCGGTTCGCCTCGGCCCGCGCAGGCTCCGAAATATTGACCATCTCCGACAGGATGCGTCGCAGCGCTTTCAGCGTCAGCAGCCGCCCGAAGTTGCGCTTGATCACCTCAAGCAGATGCGTCGCGAGTATTTCCGTCGGCGTCACAAGCGTGATCCCGGCAAGTGCCGCCTCCTCCTGGTCGCGGCCGTTGATCCAGCGCGCAGGCGCGCCGTAGACCGGCTCGGTGGTTTCCTTGCCCGGCGGGAGGACGCTGCGGTCTTCGGGAGCGAGGGCGAGGATCTGGTCCGGGTTGAGCTGCGCCCGGGCCTGTTCCACCCCCTGAATGCGCAGGACATAGGTGCCGACGGGCAGGCCGGGATGATCCGTAAGCCGGATTTCCGGCAGGATCAGGCCAAAGACCGTGGCGACATGCAGGCGCATGTTGGCGATCCTTGCGTCCAGTCCGGTGCCGGGGTCGAGCACCATGTTCACAAGGTCGGGTGCGAATTCGACATGGATATCGTCGATCTCCAGCACATCGCCCATGGATTTCTCCCTCGGCGCGGAGTCCTCTCGGACGATGTCGCGGATATTGGAGTTTTCCCGTTTTTCCCTGCGATACATGAAATAGGCAGCAGTCCCCAACCCGCCGCCGCCCAGCATGAAGGGCAGAAAGGGTAGACCGGGAAAGAGGCCGAATGCCACCATCAGAACCGCTACCGTGGCGAGGGCGGCGGGATGCTTGCCCAGCTGGCTGAAGACGGCCAGGTCGGTCGCGCCCTGCGTGCCGCCCCGCGCCAGCAGGAGCGCCGAAGCGATGGAGATCACGACCGCCGGGATTTGCGAAACCAGACCGTCCCCCACCGTCAGGATGGCATAGGTTTCGAACGCGGAGCCCATCGGCATACCATGCACGACGACGCCCATGACCAGGCCAGCAACGAGGTTCAGCAAAGTGATCAACAGTCCGGCAATGGCATCGCCCTTCACGAATTTCGACGCCCCGTCGAGCGAACCGAAGAACGTGGTCTCCTGCTGTTCGCGCTCGCGCCGCTCTTTCGCTTCCTGGTGGGTGATCGCCCCTGCCGCCATGTCGGCGTCGATGGCCATCTGCTTGCCCGGCATTCCGTCGAGAGCAAAGCGCGCGCCGACCTCGGCCATCCGCGTCGCACCTTTGTTGATCACCATGAAGTTCACGATGAGCAGGACGCAAAAGACCACCAGCCCCAGAAAGACCGAACCGCCCATGACGAATTGCGCAAAGCTTTCGATCACATCGCCGGCGGCGCCGGTGCCGGTGTGGCCTTGACCGATGATCAGCTTGGTGGAGGAAACATTGAGCGAGAGCCGCAGCATCAGCGAAGCCAACAGGATCGTCGGGAACGCCGAGAAATCCAGCGGGCGCTCGATGAAGAGCGTCACGGTGAAGATCAGGATCGCCAGCGCAAAGGAGGCAGCAAGCCCGGTGTCCAGCACCCAGGACGGCATCGGCAGTATCATCATCACGATGACCGCCATCAGGGCCACGGCCAGCAGGATGGTAGGGTTGAAAGCGTTGCTTACCGCGCCTTTCTTCATGCTCAGCACCCTGCACCGGGGATAGGGAGACTGCGTTCAGGTCCGGCCCCGAGTGGTAATGGAGAGCCGAAAGTCGCTTCCGGATAGGGCCGCGTAAAGATACGCGCTGCAAGCAACGCTTTCGGCCTGACCGTGCGAAAGCCCCGCCGCCACCTGGAAATGGAATCGTCGAGCATTCGGCACCTCCGCCTCGCCACCTTCTGTGACTCTTCGGACGCTATCTGTCGGAGGTTGATTTTTCGTAACCCGCGCCGGGGACGCGTCAGTTTTCCGCGCCGACTTGCAGCGCCGCTTCGCCCAGCAGGTGGTTCAGGGTCCGCCGCGCCGTGAGGCTTTCCTCAAGCGCAGCGGCCGTCCTTGCGAGCATCCCGCCAGACTCGATTTGCGGGGGCACGGTCTGTCCGGCCAGGGCGGCCGCCGGACCAAAGACCGGAGCCTCTTTCGGCGTCAGACTTTGCCAATCCTCCGCCAGCCAGGCAGTTTGCAGTGCCCGTTCGGGCTGATCGGTTTCGCTGTATAATTGATGTGCTTCGTCATAGGTGCCCGCAAGCCGCTTGGCATCTGCCAAAAGCCGCGTGACGTCGGCTCCCTGCATCCCGATCAGCGCCGCCTGCGCCTGATAGGGTTGCTCGAGCGCCAATGCGATCCGCGCGGCCAGAATTTGCCGCCTTTCGTTCAGCGGGCGATCGGCCAGTGTCCCGATGACATGCTGCGCCGCACCAGCAAAACCCAGTGTAAGCATGCGTTCAGCAAGTCCGATCCTGTCATCGGGCGCGAGGCGCGCGATATCCGTGTCGGACTGTTCGAAAATATGCTCCAAAAACACGACGTCGTCAGCCGCCTGTGTCAATTCTCGGATCAGGTGCAGCCGCAGGTCGACCGCTTCAGGCTCCCCCGTGCGGCCTCCCAGTTCTGCAGCGGCTGCGAAGGCCCGATCAAACTGGTTCGATCTCAACAAGGCGAAGATGTGTGCCCTGCGCAGCTTCGGGCCAAGCTCGGTCGCCCTCAATTCCTGCGCGTAGGCTTCGACAAGGCTCGCGATCTCCGGGCTGATAGGCTGGTTGGTTTTCAACTGGTTTTCGACCAGCTCTATCAGCGCCAAAGGCGATTGTTCACTATTCTCCCCCGCGATATCTTCGAGTTGGGCCGTGGCATCGACAGTTTCGCCCTTGTCGAGCATCAGATGGGCCTGCGCCAACCGCGCTGAGGCAGGCAATGCGTCCGGCAGGCGTTCGAGGTTGCGCAGGGCCGAAGCCGCCGCATCCGGGTTGCCGCGCGCAAGCAGGGTCCGGCTCAGCGCCGGCGCGAGGAACGCGCGCAGGTGAACGGGGAGCTCGTTCATCGCAAGCATGGCCGCCTTGGCGTCCGCATTGCGGGTGTCGCGCGGCAGGCTTCCGGACAACAGCGCCCACAACGCGGTTTCGGGATCGCAGTCGGCCACGGCGTCGAACGGGCTCCTGGCGATCGTGCCGCCACGCTCCATCACCTCTGCCATGGCACGGAGGTAGGGGCGGTCGCGGCCGATCTGCGGGTCGAGGGAAAGCACCTCGGTCGCCTCTGCGCCAAACCCGAAATAGAGGTATACTTGGGCCAGCCGGACCGCGGCATCCGGGTCGAGATGGTCGAATTCACCGAAAAGCTGTCGCCGCGCGCTGCTGATCTGTACGTGAAAAGGCTGATCGTCCCCCCACCTGGCCAGCGCCAGCGCCCCTTTAGGGGGGCACACCGCCCCGGCATCCGCAACCGGCTTTGTCTGATGTGTTTGCGCACCGGGCAAATCGAGGCTGGACGTCACCCGCATGTTGCCGATGCGGCGTTCAGCCAGCGGCACGGGCTCCTCCACAGAGACCTCCGGAAGGTCGGGGTCGAAGGCAGAAGCGTCGATCTGCGGACGCACAATCGGCGCCGAAAGGGGCCCGGGCGCGGTTTGCAGGACACCGCGAGTCGCTGCGGTTCCGAGCTCGCGGATCAGACCCTGCTGCACTTGGGTCAGGGCTGCCATTGCAGCGGGAGACATTACCTCGCGGTCGAACGGAGTATCAGACTGTTCCTGCCGTGAGGTGCCGTTCCCGCGCGACCCGACCGGGAGGGCAATCGGCGCGACCGGAGGCGGGGGGTTGTTGGCTACCAGGTCCGCTGCGGCATCTTCTGCGGTCTTGACCGGCGGCGCAGGCGGTAGCAGCGGTGTTGCAAGCGCGACCCCCGGTGCCGCAATGTCGATGGCCACATGCGTGGTGCCGACGGGAAAGACCGAGACCGTACAGTCACAGCCTAGCATGATGGCCAGCTCACCCGATGTCGCAGCAAGATCACCTACACGGCTCCTGCTGATCCGATCAAACACCTGCGTGGTATCGAAGCTGTCCTTGTGCTTCGTCAACGCAAGGATCACCTTTTCCGGCTCACGTCTGACCTGCCATCGGCTTCCGGGCGGCACATCCGCTACCAGCCTCGAAAAGCCGTCATGTTCGCCTGATTGCACGAAAGAAGGTTCTGCCCGCAATTGGCACGGTGCAATCAGGAGAAGCAGGCAGAACGCCATCGGCCTCA
>JBBSJO010000047.1:0-22651 GCA_038257185.1 Rhodobacterales bacterium
ACCGTCTGTTTCGATTAACATAATCACAGATCTGGCCGCATTTAGGGCGGTCGTTCAGCAGCTTGTCAACACATACTTGGCCCTGCCGAAGCGCGAGGGGCCGTTATGCAGCTTCGTCGCCGTCATTCCATGATGGGGATGGAAAACTCGCCCCCTTCCTTGATGCCGGACGGCCAGCGCGCGGTCACGGTCTTGGTGCGGGTGTAGAACTTGAAGGCGTCCGGCCCGTGCTGGTTCAGGTCACCGAAGACGGACTTCTTCCAGCCGCCGAAGGTGTGATAGGCCAGCGGCACCGGGATCGGTACGTTGATCCCGATCATGCCCACATTGATGCGGTTGGCGAAATCCCGCGCCGCATCGCCGTCGCGGGTGAAGATCGCGGTGCCGTTGCCGTATTCGTGGTCCATCGCCAGCCCCAGCGCCTCTTCGTAGGTCTGGGCGCGCACGCAGGTGAGGACAGGGCCGAAGATCTCGTGCTTGTAGATGTCCATGTCCTTGGTCGCGCGGTCGAAGAGGTGTGGACCGACGAAGAAGCCGTCCTCGTAACCCTGCAGCTTGAAGTTCCGCCCGTCGACGACCAGTTCCGCGCCCTGGTCGATGCCGGTCTGCACCAGCCGTTCGATGTTCGCCTTGGCCGCCGCCGTGACGACGGGGCCGTAATCCACGTCGTTGCCGGAGGTGTAGGGTCCGACCTTGAGCTTCTCGATGCGCGGCACCAGCTTTTCGATCAGCCGGTCGGCGGTGTCGTCGCCCACAGGCACAGCGACCGAGATCGCCATGCAGCGTTCGCCCGCCGCCCCGTAGCCCGCGCCAATCAGCGCATCTGCTGCCTGATCCATGTCCGCGTCGGGCATGATGATCATGTGGTTCTTGGCGCCACCAAAGCACTGCACGCGCTTGCCGTTCGCACAGCCCGTCGCATAGATATATTCCGCGATCGGCGTGGACCCCACGAAGCCCACCGACTGGATCACGTCGTGGTGCAGGATCGCGTCCACCGCTTCCTTGTCGCCGTTGACGACCTGCAGGATGCCGGGTGGCAGGCCCGCTTCCTCGGCCAGTTCCGCCAGCATCAGCGGCACGGAAGGGTCGCGTTCGGAGGGTTTGAGGATGAAGGCGTTGCCGCAGGCGATGGCGGGGGCGAACATCCACATCGGGATCATGGCGGGGAAGTTGAACGGCGTGATGCCCGCCGTGACACCAAGCGCCTGACGCATGGAGTACATGTCGATGCCGGGGCCCGCTGAATCGGTGTATTCGCCCTTCAGCAGTTGCGGCGCGCCGATGCAGTATTCCACGACCTCGAGACCGCGCTGCACGTCGCCCGCCGCGTCGGGCAGTGTCTTGCCATGCTCACGGCTCAGCGCTTCGGCCAGCTTATCCATGTCGCGGTTCAGAAGGTCGACGAACTTCATCAGGACCCGTGCGCGACGCTGCGGGTTGGTGGCGGCCCATTTCGGCTGGGCGGCCTGGGCATATGCCACGGCCTTGTCCATTTCCTCGGCATTGGCGAGCGGCACTTTCGCCTGCACTTCGCCGGTGGCGGGGTTCATGACGTCTGCAAAACGGCCGGATGTCCCTTTGACATGCGCGCCGTTGAGGTAATGCGTGAGTTCTTTCATGGCTCTCTCCCTTGAGGTTGGGCGCAGGATAGGCTTGCAAAAAGGCAAGGGAAAGGGGCAAGATTTCAAAATGATCTTGCGTTTTTGCACGACGATGGGTCGCGCAGCGGTATTTGCAGAAAGGGTGAAGGGGCAGGGGTGGAGCAGAACTGGGACGACCTGCGCCTGTTTCTGGCGGTGGCTCGGGAGCAGAGCCTGTCGGGGGCGGGCAAGTTGCTGCGGCTGGACCCGGCGACCCTGGGGCGGCGGGTGGCGCGGCTGGAGAAGGCTTTGCAGGCGGTGCTTTTCGTGAAATCGCCGCAGGGCTACGCGCTGACGCAGGCAGGGGCGGACTTGCTGGAACGGGCGAGCCGCGCCGAACAGGCGATGCGGATGGCGACCGCAGGGGTGGCGGCGCAGAGCTCGGGGTTGTCGGGACAGATCCGCATCGGGGCACCAGATGGCTGCGCGAACTTCCTGCTGCCGCAGGTCTGCGCCCAGATCGTGGCGGAGAACCCGGATCTCGACATCCAGATCGTGGCCCTGCCGCGGGTCTTCAACCTCTCGCGACGTGAGGCGGACATGGCCATCGGCGTGAGCGCGCCCACCGCGGGCAGGCTGCTGGTGCAGAAAGTGACGGATTACCGACTGCATCTGGCGGCCTCCGAAAGCTACCTGGCGGCGCATCCGCCCGTCACCACCGTCGCCGACCTCAAGGGCCATGCGATGGTGGGTTACATCGCTGACATGATCTTCGACCGCGAACTCGACTATCTGTCGTCGCTGGGCGTGACGCGGGTCGGTTTGGCGTCCAATTCCGTCTCCGTTCAGGTGCAGATGATCCGGCAGGGCGGCGGTATCGGCGTGGTGCATGACTTCTGCCTGCCCGCCGCACCGGACCTGCGCCGGGTGCTGACAGAGACGGTGAGCCTCACGCGGGCCTTCTATCTGATCCGGCACGCCGACGACCAACGCAACCCGCGTCTCGCCCGGTTCGCCGAACTGCTGGGGGCGGGGCTGCGCAGCGAAGTGGCGCAGATGGAGGCAAAGGCTTGACAGACTTGGCGTTCGCGGTGACGCTCAACTTGCGGGGGTCATGATCAAGGGAGCGCAAAACATGCTGGTGTCGCAAATTCTCAGGTCGAAATCGGACGACGCGGTGGTGACCTCGCCGCCCACGATGCTGATTTCCGAAGCGGCAAAGATGCTTTCCGACAAGCGGATCGGTACGCTGGTGATATCCCGCGATGGCAAGACCCCCGATGGCATCCTGTCGGAGCGTGACATCGTCCGCGAACTGGGTCGGCAGGGCAGCGGTTGCCTGAACATGACGGTGGACAAGCTGATGACCACCAAACTGGTCACCTGCCGCCGCGACGAACGCGCCGATGCGATCCTCCAGCAGATGACCGATGGCCGTTTCCGTCATATGCCCGTGGTGGAGGATGGCGTGCTGGTGGGGCTGATCTCGCTCGGCGACGTGGTCAAGGCACGCCTGACGGAGCTGTCGATGGAAAAGGATGCCCTCGAAGGCATGATCATGGGGCACTGAACGGGTTGCACCCCGCCGCGTCCCATGTTTGCTAGGCGTCGACGAAAACCAAAAGTCAGGACCGCCCCATGCGCGTTGGCCTCTATCCCGGCACATTCGACCCCATCACGCTGGGCCATATCGACATCATCCGGCGGGCGGCGACGCTGGTGGACAAGCTGGTCATCGGCGTGGCGATCAACCGCGACAAGGGCCCGCTTTTCCGGCTGGAAGAGCGTGTGGCGCTGATCGAGGCGGAATGTGCCGCTCTGGCCAGGCAGACCGGCATCGAGATTGTCGTACATCCCTTCGAGAACCTCTTGATCGACTGCGCCCGCGACGTCGGCGCGCAGATGATCGTGCGCGGCCTGCGTGCCGTGGCGGACTTTGAATACGAATACCAGATGGTCGGCATGAACCGGCAGCTCGACGATTCGATCGAGACGGTCTTTCTCATGGCGGAGGCACAGCACCAGGCAATCGCCAGCAAGCTGGTCAAGGAGATCGCACGGCTTGGCGGCGATGTGAGCAAGTTCGTGACGCCGCGGGTGAATGCCGAACTGCTGCGGCAATTCTCGAAGACGGATGGGTCAGGCTCCGACAACTAGCGCCAGAAGGCGATCCATTCGATGAGTTCGGAAAGCTTGCGCGCCAGGTAGATCAGGTGCTCGCTGCCATAGATCCAGGTGTCGACCGCAAGTGCTGCGATCAGGAGCAATCCCAGCCAGATGGCAATGCGGTTGGTCATGAGGCTCGGGTCTCCTGCGGTGGCTCGCCCCGATATGGCAGGGGGGCGAGAGCCGCGCAAGTCTCAGCCCAGCTTTCCCATCGCCACAGCGACATCCGCCATGCGGACCGAGAACGCCCATTCGTTGTCGTACCAACACAGGACCCGCACGGTGCGCCCGGCCACCACGATGGTCTGGTCGGGGGCGAAAATGCAGCTTTCTTCGGTATGGTTGAAGTCGATGCTGACCTTTTCCTCCGGGTCATAGCCCACAATGCCCTTCATCGACCCCAAGGCTGCGGCCTTGGCGGCGGCGTTCACCTCCTCCACCGTCACGGTGCGGGAGGCGGTGAAGGTCAGGTCGACCGCCGAAACATTGGGGGTCGGCACGCGCATGGCGGTCCCGTCGAGCTTGCCCTTGAGCGCGGGCAGGACCTCGCCCAATGCCTTGGCGGCCCCGGTTGAGGTCGGGATGATCGCCATGCCCGCCGCGCGGGCGCGGTAAAGATCGCTGTGCCGCCGGTCCAGCGTCGGCTGGTCGCCGGTGTAGCTGTGGATCGTCGTCATCAGACCGCTCTCGATGCCGATGGCCTCGTGCATCACCTTGGCCAGCGGGGCGAGGCAGTTGGTGGTGCAGGACCCGTTGGAGATAATGCGGTCCGATTTCTGCAACTTGTCGTGGTTCACCCCGTAAACGATGGTCCGGTCCACATTTTTCCCCGGCGCGGACAGCAGCACCCGCTTGGCACCCTGATCCAGATGCGCCCGCGCCTTGTTGCCGTCATTGAACTTGCCGGTACATTCCAGCACCACGTCGCAGCCGTGCCAGTCGAGTTCTTCGAGGTTGTAGGTCGACATGACCTCTATGTCGTTCTGGCCAAGGTTGAGGTAGCCATCGTCGATTGTGACCGGTCCCGGAAAGCGGCCATGGACCGAATCGTACTTGATCAGGTGCGCGGCGGTCTTGAGAGGCCCGGTCGCATTGATCTTGACCACCTCTATGTCGTCCCGGCCTGATGCCGCGATGTGGCTCAGCGTGCAGCGCCCGATGCGGCCGAAACCGTTGATGCCGACTTTGATGGTCATGGGGGCCGTCCTTTGGCTGAAGTCTTTGGCCGCTCTATATCGGGGCGTCGCCGGGGGGTGAAAGGGGCAATTCCGCGAGATTCCGGGATGTTAGCGTTAAATGTTGATGTTAGCGATAAAGCGGTGCCCGCCTGCTTCAGGTTTGCTCTCGGGCTTTGGGGTGCTATGTGCATCGAAACCCCTGCGGAGTATGAGCATTGAGCGGATTGATAGCCCTGTTGGATGATGTGGCGGCCGTTGCCAAGGTGGCGGCGGCTTCTGTGGATGACGTGATCGGTCAGGCGGCCAAGGCAGGGTCCAAGGCGGCCGGTGCTGTGATCGACGACGCCGCTGTTTCTCCGAAATACGTGCAGGGCTTCGCCGCGCACCGCGAACTGCCGATTATCTGGCGCATCACCAAGGGCTCGCTGCGTAACAAGCTGGTTTTTCTGCTGCCTGCTGGGCTGTTGCTATCCAACTTCGCGCCTTGGGCGATTTCGCCACTGCTGATGCTGGGGGGCGCCTACCTGTGTTTCGAAGGAGCTGAAAAGGTCGCTCATGCGCTGGGGCTGAGCGAGGGCCACGAGGATTATGCCGCCAAGGACAAGGTCCAGAAAGACCCCGGTGTGCTTGAGGAGGAAAAGGCAAAGGGCGCGATCAAGACCGACTTCATTCTGTCGGCCGAGATCATGACCATCTCGCTTGCCGCCATTCCGCCCAGCAACTTCTGGATGGAGGCCGCGACGCTAGCCGCCGTGGCAGTGATGATCACCGTGGCGGTCTATGGCGCCGTTGCCATCATCGTGAAGCTCGACGATCTGGGACTTGCCATGGCGGATCACGGTCGTTTGGGTTTGACGCGCGTCCTGGGGCGGGCACTGGTCAAGGGAATGCCGGGGTTTCTGCGTCTTCTGACGATAGTCGGAACCGCCGCGATGCTTTGGGTGGGCGGATCCATCATCGTGCATGGCATGGAGGAGTTGGGGTTCGCCACGCTTGGCCACTGGATCCACGATGCATCGGTCGCGGTGGCGGATTCCGTGCCGGAGAGTCTTCACGCTGCGGTGGAATGGTTCGCGAAGGCGGCAATGGACGGAGTATTCGGGCTGGCGCTCGGGCTGTTGTTGATCCCGATTGGCGAAAAGATCATTACGCCCTTGTGGCGGGCCGTCTTCAGCCGGAAAGCGGTCGCGTAAGTCAGTCGTCGCTGTCTTTTTTGCCGAACAGCATCGTCCCTGTCACCATCGCGGCAACGGCAATGTTGCCCGAGAGAATATAGACGAGGATCGCGCTCAATACGGTACCGCCAGTGATGATCCACAGCGCGGTGCAGCACATCGCGAACAGTATTCCCGTCATCAGGTATGACACCACCATTTTCCGCTCTCCTCGAACTTGGCCGATCTGTTCCCGATCGTAGCCAGCATTTATTAACAGAACTAAAACATCGCCCTTTCAACTTGCGGGCGATTTTTCGACCTGTCACCCATCAATGCCGGGGCGACCCAGATAAGGCTTTGATCGCAGGCAATAGAGGCCTTGTTGTGACCGGATTGCATCAATAATGGCGCGCATCCACGTTTGCGCCTGTGGCAAACGTGGATTCTAGCGAAAATCACAGAATTTCGGGTGAATCAGAGCAGGGCTTTGGCCTTTTCCGCCACATTTGCTGCGGTGAAGCCGAATTTTTCGAAGAGCTCTTCCGCAGGCGCAGAAGCGCCGAATCGGTCCATGCCGACGAAATCCGCCTTGCCGAACTTGCCGCGTTCCCCCAGCAGCCAGCGGTCCCAACCCATGCGCACGCCCGCCTCGATGCCGACACGCACGGCACCACCTGGCAGCACGCGTTTGCGATATGCGTCGTCCTGCGCGGCGAAAAGCTCCATGCAGGGCATCGACACCACGCGCACGCCGATCCCTTCGCCTTGCAGCAGATCGCGCGCTTCCATGGCGACATGCACCTCGGACCCGGTCGCGATCAGGATCACCTGCCGCTTGCCCTCCGCATCGGCCAGCACGTAGGCGCCTTTTTCGGTGAGGTTGGAGTTCTTGTGCTCCAGCCGCACCGTCGGCAGACCCTGCCGTGTCAGCGACAGGACGGACGGCGTTTCCTTGGAGGTCAGTGCGATCTCCCATGCTTCGGCTGTCTCGATGGTATCGGCAGGGCGGAAGACATAGGTGTTGGGGGTGGCCCGGCTGATCGCCAGATGCTCCACCGGCTGGTGGGTGGGGCCGTCTTCGCCCAGACCTATGGAATCGTGGGTCATCACGAAGACAGTGGGCACCTTCATCAGGGCGGCCAGCCGCATCGCGGGGCGGGCATAGTCGGTGAAACACATGAACGTGCCGCCATAGGGCCGGATGCCGCCATGCAGCGCCATGCCGTTCATCGCCGAGGCCATGCCATGCTCGCGGATGCCCCAGTAGACGTAGCGGCCCGCGCGGTTGTCCACGTCGAAGACGCCCAGATCACCGGTCTTGGTGTTGTTGGAGCCGGTCAGGTCAGCCGATCCGCCCACTGTCTCGGGCATGACCGGGTTGATTACCTCCAGCACCTTTTCGCTGCTGGAACGCGTGGCGAGCTTGGGGGCTGCCTCGGTCATCTGCTTCTTGAAGGCCTTGATGGTGGCGCTCAGCTTGTTCGGCACTTCCAGCGACAGCGCGCGATTGAAGGTCTCGCGCTTGGACCGGGGCATCTTGTCGAAACGTTCTTCCCAATCCTTGCGGGCCTGAACACCGCGCTTGCCGATCTTTTCCCAAGCGGATTTCACGTCGCCTGGCACCTCGAAGGGACCGGTGGTCCAGCCATAGGCCTCCTTGGCATCCGACATCTGCTTTCCATCCGTCAAGGCACCATGGCCTTTCGACGTGTCCTGCGCCGCGTGGCCGAGCGCGATATGGGTCTTGCAGGCGATCATCGTGGGTTTCTCGGAGCCGCGCGCGTCCGTCAGGGCGGCGTCGATTTCCTCGGGGTTGTGACCGTCGATCTCGATGGTGTGCCACTGGGCGGCGGCAAACCGCGCAACCTGATCTGTGCTGTCCGAGAGGGATACCGGCCCGTCGATGGTGATGTTGTTGTTGTCCCACATGACGATGAGCTTGGACAACTTGTGCCGCCCGGCGAGCGTGATCGCCTCCTGGCTCACGCCCTCCATCAAACAGCCGTCGCCCGCGATGACATAGGTGTGGTGATCCACGACCTTGGTCCCGTACTGGGCGCGCAGCATTTCCTCGGCCATGGCGAAGCCGACGGAGTTGGCGAGACCCTGACCCAATGGGCCGGTTGTGGTCTCGATTGCGTCCGCCAGGAAGTTCTCCGGATGGCCGGCGGTACGTGCCCCCAACTGGCGGAAGTTCTTCAATTCCTCCAGCGGGAATTCTGCGTACCCTGTCAGGTGCAGCAGCGAATAAAGCAGCATGGAGCCATGTCCCGCCGACAGGATGAAGCGGTCACGGTCCGGCCAGAGCGGGTTGGCGGCGTCGAACTTGAGGTGCTTTTCGAAGAGCACGGTAGCGACATCCGCCATGCCCATCGGCATGCCCGAATGGCCGGAGTTCGCGGCGGCGACCGCGTCGAGCGTCAGCGCCCGGATGGCTGTGGCTTTGGACCAGTGGTCCGGATGGGCGGTGCGCAGGGCGGTCAGATCCACAGGGGCGGTTTCCTTGTTGGGGAGGGGCAGGATGCGCGCCTGCATACCACCCGGGCGACAAAGTTCAAGCCAAAGGCGGCGGGGGCGCGGGCCAAGGATCAACTTCGCCGCTCAAGCTGCTGATCTGAAAGGGGGGCGCAATTGCCCAATTGTTTGGCTAGGATTGCACGACCGATCCGGTGAAAGCGATTCGCGCTCCGGTCATGGTGAGGCAGCAAGAGGAACAGTGAGGGTCATGAGCAACATAGACGAATTGCAGCGCCGCATCACTGCCGCGATGGATCGCGTGGCGCAGGGGCTGGAGAAATTGGGCAGCGCCGATGCGGGCCCGGGCGAGGCCGCCCTTCAGGCGCTGGAAGATGAACGCACCGCCAATGCCCAACTGACCGAGAGGGTGCGCGCGCTGAAGACCCGGTCCGACGAGGATCTGGCAAACCTGCGGGCGCAGGTCGAAGAGGGGCAGGTCCGCATGGCGCAGCTGGATATCGAACTGCAGCGGGTGCGCCGCGCCAACAGCCAGCTGAGTGAAAATTGTGCCGCTCTGCGTGAGGCCAATCAGGAAGGTGTGGGTGACGCGCATCTGATCAACAAGACGATGCTGGCAGAGCTTGAAAGCCTGCGCGCCACCCGCGCGGCGGATGTGGCCGAGGCGAGCGCGATCATCGCGGCCCTGGCGCCGCTGGTCGAGGCCGCCACTGGCGGAACGGACATGCCAGCAGAGGAGAACGCCTGATGCCCGAAGTACGGATCACCATTGGCGGTCGCCAGTTCGAGGTCGCCTGTCAGGACGGCGAGGAAAGCTATCTGCATTCCGCCGCCAAGATGCTGGACGACGAGGCGCAGGTTCTGTCCGATCAGGTCGGGCGGATGCCCGAGGCGCGGATGCTGCTGATGGCGGGCCTTTTGCTGGCCGACAAGACCGCGAGTGTGGAAGACCGTATCGGCGAAGTGCGCGCGGAACTGGCCGAGCGCGAGGCGGAGCTGGCGGGTCTGCGCAACCAGGTGGTGGTGGAGCCCGAGCGCGTCGAAGTGCCGGTGGTCCCGCAGTCGGTAACCGACACGCTGGCGGAAATCGCCGCGCGGGCCGAGGCGCTGGCGGCGGAAGTCGAGGAGAAGGCAGGGTGAAGAGGCTGGGTCTGGCCTGCGCGCGTGCCCTCTGTGCGACCTCGGTCGCGGCAGAGGTCGAGGTGCGAGCGATGCGCTACACCTGCGAGCGCGGCGTGGAAGTGCCTGTGGTTTACGTCAACGCGGGGACCGACGCCGGTATCGCGGTGATCCAAGTCGAAGGCGGGATGTTCAACCTTCAGGCCGAAACGAGCGCATCGGGAGTTCGCTACGGCTTTCCGTCTGACGGATCTCACTACGTCTGGTGGACGAACGGTGATGCGGCGCTGTTGTTATGGCACGACGGCACGACCGGGCAGGACGCGCCCATTTACAACGACTGCACGCTACAGAAATAACATGCGCGTCAGTCCGGATTTTTGGAAAAATCCGGGCCATTCTTTTGCAAAAGAATGGGGGCTCAGCCGTTGGCTTCGCGAATCTTCTCAGCGGCATCCTTGTCATAGGAAACCCCGTTTTCCTCGAAGAGCGTGTCGAGCTCTCCCGACAGCGTCATCTCGGTGATGATGTCGCAGCCGCCGACGAACTCGCCCTTGACGTAGAGCTGCGGAATTGTGGGCCAGTCGGAGAAGTCCTTGATCCCCTGGCGGATGCCGTCATCGGCCAGCACGTTCACGTCGGAGAACTGCACGCCCATGTAATTCAGCACCCCGGCGACGCGGGAGGAGAAACCGCATTGCGGCATTTCCTTGGTGCCCTTCATGAAGAGCACGACGTCGTTTGCAGTGATGGTTTCCTTGATCTTTGCGGTAGCGTCGGTCATTTTGTTTGATCCTTCGATCTGTCCTTGAGGAAGGCGGCGTGGAATCGCGCCGCGTAGCTTGCGTCGTCGCCCCAGGGAGCGACGTCGGTTTCGGCGGCACGGACGGCGAATGTGCCGCCGCGGGGCCGGGTCCAGTTCGTATTGGCACGCTCCAGCGTCTCGTTGGCGCGCGTCGTGCGGGCGATGTGGCCAAGGTCGGTGGCCTCCATCCCCAGCGGTGTCTCTTCGTTTGCGGGCCTCGCCGGTTGGCGATCTGCGTGGGGCACGTAGATGCCCAGCGTGCGGCGGTACTGGTGCCAGAGAAAAGCGGCCAATCCCATGACGAGGGTGGCGATGATCCATCCGACCACGGCGCTCAGTCCGGCGCGCGGGTGGTGAGGGCCAGCGCGTGCAACTCGCCGCTGGGCCCGTCCATCTTGCCCTTGAGGGCTGCATAGACCGCGCGCTGCTGCTGGACGCGGTTCATGCCCTTGAAGGAGGGATCGACGACCATGGCAGACATATGCACGCCGTCGTTGCCCTCGACAGTGATCTGGGCCTGAGGAAAGGCGTCGCGGATCAGGTCTTCGATTTCGCGGGCTTGCATGGGCATCGGCGGCTCCGGAGGTCGTGGCGTTGGTACGCATAGATGTAGTCGCGGGACGGGGCGGGTGCAAGTTGTCTGCGCGGCGTTTCGGTTTCGGCACAGTCCGAAGGCGCGCCTACGGCGCAAGACATTCCGGGTTCTTCCGCTGCGGGGCTCACCATCCCAGAAGGTCTGGAGCCGACCTTGTCTGATCCCCGTCCTGGGAGAACGCTGTCGCAGCTTCAAGGGCAATAGCCGTCTCCCCGCAAGGCGGGTCCCCTCGGCGATTCCCCTTGAACCTCCGCCATCGCTCAGCCCATCCTGTGCTCAGGCAAGGGCGGCTCCAGACCAGAGGAGATGGATCATGGCACAGTTTGACGGCGCGCCGGAGCAGGCGCTGGCATGGGTCGAGGCGGGGCGGGGGGCTGCACTGGCCACGGTGATCGAGACCTGGGGGTCGGCGCCGCGTCGCGTGGGGGCGCAGCTTGTCGTTTCAGGTGCGGGCGAGATGGAGGGGTCCGTTTCGGGTGGCTGTGTCGAGGGCGCGGTAGTGGGCGAGGCACTGGAGGCCCTGGAGGAAGGCGCGTCGCGGGTGCTGGAATACGGGGTGAGTGATGGCGATGCCTTTGCCGTGGGTCTGGCCTGTGGGGGCAACATACGTGTGCTGGTGGAGCCTGTCGGTGAAGGCGGGATGGCGGTGGACATGCTCCGCGACCTCGTGGCGGCGCGTGCGGCGCGGGAGCAGGTGGCCTATGAGGTGGCGTTGGACGGGACGGCGCGGCGGTTGGTGCAGGAGGGTCATGCGGATCGCTTTCGGATGGACCGCTCGGGCGTCGAGGCGGATGGCCGGACCTTCGTGGCGATCCACAATCCGCCGCTGCGGCTGATCCTCGTGGGGGCGGTGCATATCGCGCAGGCGCTGGTGAGCATGGCACGGACTGCCGGGTTCGATCCGGTGGTTGTCGACCCGCGCGAGGCCTTTGGGTCGGCGGCGCGGTTTCCGGATGCGAAGGTGGTCAACGACTGGCCGGATGATGCCCTGACAGAGATCGGTGTCGATGCGCGGTCCGCCGTGGTGCTGCTGACCCATGATCCCAAGCTCGACGATCCTGCGTTGCAGATCGCGCTTAAGTCGGAGGCTTTCTATATTGGGGCGCTCGGCAGTACGCGGACGCATGGCGCGCGGGTCGCGCGGCTGGGGGAGGCGGGGTTCACGCCGGAGCAGATCAGGCGCATCCACGGGCCGGTGGGGCTCGACATCGGGGCAGCGGGGCCGTCGGAGATTGCCGTGTCGATTCTGGCGCAGATGATCCAGACGCTGAGAAAGCCATGAAATTCGGACGCGTGCCGCTGGATGCAGCGGAGGGCGCGGTGCTGGCCCATTCCGTGCAATTGGCGGATGGTCGGTTGCGCAAGGGGCGTGTCGTGACACCCGAGGACGTCGCGGCGATGCGGGATGCGGGGCTGGAGAGCGTGATTGTCGCGCGGCTGGCGCCGGAGGACGTGGGCGAGAATACCGCGGCGGGCAAGTTGGCGCGGGCCGTGACAGGGCAGGGGCTGCATGCAAGCCCTGCCTTTACGGGCCGGGTGAACCTGCTGGCCGACGGGGCTGGGGTTGCGGTGCTGGAGGTGGCGGCGCTGGAGGCCGTCAACGCAGTGCACCCGATGATCACCATCGCCACCGTGCCGCCGTTTCACCAGATGGCGGCGGGGGGCATGGTGGCGACGATCAAGATCATTTCCTATGCCGTGCCGCAGTCGGATCTGGATCTGGCCTGCCATGCGGCGGGCAGCGGTGCGATCCGGATGGCGGCTCCGGTTCTGAAGACCGCAACGCTCATCGTGACCGAGATCCCGGGCGGCGTGGGCGACAAGGGCCGCAAGGCGATTGCCGCTCGGCTGGAAGCGCTGGAAGTCACGCTGGAGGGTGTCGTCATGGTCCGGCATGAAACCGCGCCCCTCGCCGCTGCGATCGCGGCAACCACGAGCGATCTCGTGTTGATTCTCACGGGCTCGGCCACCTCAGACCCCGACGATGTCGGCCCGAGCGCCCTGCGCGCGGCAGGCGGGCAGGTGACGCGCTTCGGGATGCCTGTGGATCCGGGGAACCTCCTTTTTCTGGGCAATCTTGCAGGGCGGACGGTGATCGGATTGCCCGGCTGCGCGCGCTCCCCCGCGCTCAATGGGGCGGACTGGGTGATGAGCCGCGTGATCTGTGGCATCCCCGTTTCGGCCGGCGACATTTCGGCCATGGGGGTGGGCGGTCTGCTCAAGGAAATCCCGACCCGTCCGCAGCCCCGTCGCGGTCGCTGATAAATGCCGCTGCGCAGCACCCTCAGTGCGAAACGCACTATCGTGCCTGTTCATCCGGTTCACGATAATTTTCGGTTCTCAACGCCGCGCAGGCATGCTTAACTCTGTCGTAACAAGAATTTAAAAGGGAGGATGTCATGCCACAGGTCAAGATGACCGTGAACGGAAAAGCCGCGTCGGGCGAGGTCGAGGGCCGCACGCTGCTGGTCCAGTTCCTGCGCGACGATCAAGGGCTTACCGGAACCCACGTCGGCTGCGATACCAGCCAGTGCGGCGCCTGCGTGGTGCATGTGAACGGCAAGGCGGTCAAGGCCTGCACGATGTTCGCTGTGGAAGCCGAGGGGGCCGAGGTCGCCACCATCGAGGGGCAGGCCAACGCGGACGGATCGCTCAACGTGATCCAGCAGGCGTTTCAGGATCACCACGGGCTTCAATGCGGTTTCTGCACGCCGGGCATGGTGATGTCGGCGGCGGCGCTGCTGAAGGACAATCCGAAGCCTTCCGAGGCGGACGTGCGGCACTATCTTGACGGCAATATCTGCCGCTGTACCGGCTACCACAACATCGTCAAGGCGATCATGGCCGCCAGCGGTCAGGATGTCGGCGTAATGGCGGCGGAGTAGTCCATGCCCGCCGAACCGGACTTCATCGAGATTGGCACCGACGGTCGCGAGACGACCCGTGCCTTTGTCGAGGGCGAGATGGGTTGGAGCCGGGAGGAGATGGAAGGGGCCGGCGACCGCCGGGTGGGCATGCAGGAGGAGCGCAGGCCCGACATGGTTCCATATTTCAGCATCGCCACCTGTACCGATCCGCGCGGCGTGCGGTTCAGCCTGCATGAGGAATAAGACGTAACACGTGGGAACCTTCAGGCATTGCGCATGACGCGACAGCCGGGAACCCACATAAGGGGAGGAGAACACGATGCCTAAGGATGGTGGAATTGGCGCCAGCAGCAAGCGGCGCGAGGACGTCCGGTTTCTGACCGGCGCGGGGAATTATACCGACGACATCAACATCCGGGGGCAGGCGCATGTCTTCTTCCTGCGATCCGACATCGCCCACGGCACGCTGAAGGGGGTCGATACCTCGGCAGCCGAAGGCATGCCGGGCGTCGTCAAGATCTTCACCGGGGCGGATTTCGAGGCCGTCGGCGGCATGCCCTGTGGCTGGCAGGTTACCGACAAGCACGGCCAGCCGATGCAGGAGCCCCGGCATCCGATCCTGGCGCACGGCAAGGTGCGCCATGTGGGTGAACCCATTGCTGCCGTCGTGGCCGACACGCTGGCGCAGGCGCGGGACGCGGCAGAGGCCATCGTCGTCGACATCGAAGACCTGCCCGCCGTCATCAACATGAAGGATGCTGTCAAGGACGGTGCCACCAAGGTGCATGACGATCTGACATCGAACCTCTGCTACGATTGGGGTTTCGTGGAGGAGAACAAGGACGCGGTGAACAAGGCCTTCGAAGAGGCGGCCCACGTCACCACGTTGGAACTGGTCAACAACCGTCTCGTCGCCAATCCGATGGAACCGCGTGTGGCGGTGGGGGACTATGCCCGCGGCACCGGGGATCATACGCTCTATACCACCTCGCAGAACCCGCATGTGATCCGCCTGCTGATGGGGGCCTTCGTGCTGGGCATCCCGGAACACAAGCTGCGCGTCGTGGCGCCCGACGTGGGCGGGGGGTTTGGCACGAAGATCTTCCACTATCAGGAAGAGGCCTTCTGCACCTTCGCCGCCAAGGCCTGCAACCGGCCGGTCAAGTGGACCTCGAGCCGGTCCGAAGCCTTCCTGTCGGATGCCCATGGCCGCGACCACGTGACCAAGATCGAGCTGGCGCTGGATGCGGACAACAACTTCAAGGCGATCCGCACGGATACCTATGCCAACATGGGCGCGTATCTGTCGACCTTCGCGCCTTCGGTGCCGACATGGCTGCACGGCACGCTGATGGCGGGCAACTACAAGACCCCGCTCATCTATGTGAACGTGAAGGCTGTCTTCACCAATACCATTCCGGTGGACGCCTATCGCGGCGCCGGACGGCCCGAGGCGACCTTCCAGCTGGAGCGGCTTGTGGACAAGGCGGCGCATGAATTGGGCGTCGACCCGATCAAGCTGCGGCGTCAGAACTTTGTCACCGAGTTCCCCTATGCCACGCCTGTGGCCGTGGAATACGACACCGGCGACTATGTGGCGACGATGGACAAGCTCGAGGAGATGGCCGACATCGCGGGCTTCGCGGCACGCCGCAAGGACAGCGAGGCCAAGGGCAAGCTGCGCGGCTTCGGCGTGAACTGCTATATCGAGGCCTGCGGCATCGCGCCGTCGAACCTGGTGGGCCAGTTGGGCGCGCGGGCGGGTCTGTATGAAAGCGCCACGGTTCGGGTCAATGCGACCGGGGGTCTGGTCGTGATGACCGGCTCACACAGCCACGGGCAGGGACATGAGACAGCCTTCCCGCAGGTGATCGCGGATATGATCGGCATTCCCGAGGACATGATCGAGATCGTGCACGGCGATACCGCGAAAAGCCCGATGGGCATGGGCACCTATGGCTCGCGCTCCCTCGCGGTGGGCGGATCGGCCATGGTGCGGGCGACCGAGAAGATCATCGCCAAGGCCAAGAAGATCGCCAGCCACATCATGGAGGCCTCCGAAGGCGATATCGAGCTGAAGGACGGCAAGTTCACCGTCGCAGGCACCGACAAGTCGCTGGCCTGGGGCGATGTGACGCTGGCCGCCTATGTGCCGCACAACTACCCGTTGAGCGAACTGGAGCCGGGGCTGGAGGAGACGGCATTCTATGATCCGTCGAACTTCACCTATCCTGCCGGCGCCTATGCCTGCGAGGTGGAGCTGGACCCGGAGACCGGCCAGGTCACCATCGAGCGTTTCTCGGCAGCGGACGATTTCGGCAATATCGTAAACCCGATGATCGTCACGGGACAGGTCCATGGCGGTCTGGCACAGGGCATCGGGCAGGCGTTGATGGAGAACTGTTCCTACGACAGCGATGGCCAGCTGCTGAGCGCGTCCTACATGGACTACGCCATGCCGCGCGCCAGCGATCTGCCGTTCTATGACGTGGATCACTCCTGCCAGACGCCCTGCACGCACAACCCTCTGGGCGTGAAGGGCTGCGGCGAGGCCGGCGCGATCGGATCGCCGCCGGCGGTGATCAACGCGGTGCTGGATGCGATGCGGTCGGGCGGTCACGACGTGGCCCATATCGACATGCCCGTCAGCCCCGCGCGGGTCTGGGCGGCGATGCATGGCGGCAGCGGTACGGCCGATGCGAAGGGCGCGACGGGGAGCAACTTCAAGTCGTGAAGATGGGATGACATGCGGGACCGGGGGCCAGCCCCCGGACCCCCGGAGGTTTATCTGGCAAGATGAAGAGGGATGGCGGTGATCGACGCGACGCCGGGTGTCCCAACCGAAAGGAAGAGAAATGTACAACTTCGATATCGAGAAACCCACCACGGTGGCGGACGCTGTCAAGGCGCTGGGGCGGGACGAGGCGCAGCCGCTGAGCGGGGGGCAGACGCTGATCCCGACGCTGAAGGCGCGGCTGGCGGCTCCTTCGGTGCTGGTGTCGCTCAGCGGCATCGACGAAATGAAGGGGGTCTGTATCGGCGATGACGGGCGGCTTTGCATCGGCGGCGGGACGACACATGCCACGGTGATGCAGGAGGCCAAGGCGCATTATCCCGCGCTTGCCTCGCTGGCGGCGCGCATCGGCGATCCGGCGGTGCGCAACCGGGGCACCATCGGCGGCTCGCTGGCCAACAACGATCCTTCCGCCTGTTATCCGGCAGGTGCGCTGGCCAGTGGGGCCACGATCATCACAAACACCCGTGAGATTGCGGCGGATGATTATTTCCAAGGCATGTTCGCGACGGCGCTGGAGGAAGGCGAGATCGTGACGGAGGTCAAGTTCCCGATCCCCGCAGCGGCACATTACGAGAAATTCATCCAGCCCGCTTCGCGGTTTCCGCTGGTGGCAGCCTTTGTGGCAAAGTTCTCAGATGGCGTGCGGGTGGCGATCACCGGTGCCTCCAACAACGGGGTGTTTCGCTGGACGGAGGCCGAGACGGCGTTGTCGTCCGATTTCTCGGCGGATGCGCTTGGAGGCCTGACCGCCGATGGGTCCGAGATGATCAGCGATCTGCACGGCACCGGAGCCTACCGTGCGCATTTGGTAGGGGTGATGACACGCCGGGCCGTGGCGGCCATTGGCTGAAGCAGAACTGGGTCGGAAATCAGGTCGCGTCCGTGAAACCGGGCGCGGCTTTTTGCTGTTGATATTGTATAGCGGAACCCATTGCCTCCACATGCGTTGAATGCCAAGCGCTGCCCGAACGGCGTACCACGCAACCGTGAGGACGAATCAATGAAGAAGTTTCTGAAATCAAGCACCTCTTTGGGGCTGAGTATTGCATTGGCCATGCCAGTGCAGGGCTTCGCGCAAAGCGCAGCCTGTGGCGATGTCGAGAGCCAGTCTGTCTTTCCGTGCAGCTATGACGGCATCGAATTCAATTCGAAGAACGACCTGCAATCATATGTCAACGATCCGGCCGCACAAGCGGCCCTGAAGGATGCCATCCAGGCGGAGAAGGATGCCGCCGCGCAAGCCGCCGCTGATGCAGATGCCGCAGCCGCTGCTGACACGCAGGCCGCTGCAGATGCAGATGCGAAAGCCGCTGCGGATTCACAGGCCGCCGTTGATGCGCAGGCCGCTGCGGATGCACAGGCCGCCGTTGATGCGCAGGCCGCTGCGGATGCAGATGCCAAAGCCGTGGAAGACGCGCAGGCTGCCGCTGATGCGCAGGCCGCTGCGGATGCGGATGCCAAAGCCGCTGCGGACGCACAGGCTGCCGCTGACGCGCAGGCTGCTGAGGATGCACAGGCTGCCGCAGACGCTCAGGCCACAGATGACGCGCAGGCTGCCACGGATGCACAAGCCGCTGCAGACACTCAGGCTGCGGCCGATGCAAAAGCCGCTGCTGATGCGCAAGCCGCCACTGACGCACAGGCTGCGGCCGATGCACAGGCTGCCGCAGATAAGGCAGCCGCCGATCAGGCCGCTGCGGCCAGCGCAGGCCAGGCCCCTACGGCTGCGGAGGAAAGCGCCCCGACGTCGGCCGAGCAGCCAGCACCGGAGACAGCCGACAACGCTGAGGGTCTGACGGCAGAAGAGTTGCAGCAACGTGAGGAGCGTCGCGCCGCCCGGCGTGAGGAGCGGCGTCAGCAGCGCATCGCCGAGGGCGAAGCCGCCGCAGCAGCGGCTGCTGCCTCCGAAGCCGGCACGGCGAATGGAGATATTGTGACCGAAGAGGTGACAGAGGACGATGTTCGCACTTCCAGCGAGGAATTCGATACGGCGGTGACTGCCACCGGTCAGACCAACGCGGCCCCTGCCGCCGCGGACGACGGTGGTCTGAGCAAGTTTGAAAAGGCGCTTTTGCTTGGTCTTGGTGCGGTCGTTGTCGGTTCCGTCCTGAAGAACGGTGACAAGATCGTCAGCCGCTCAGGCGACCGCGTCGTGGTCGAGGACCCCAATGGCGACCTTCGCGTGCTGAAGGACGATGACGCGCTGATCCGCCGCCCCGGCGACGAAGTCAGCACCGAGACCTTCAATGACGGTTCCACCAGGACCGTGGTGGTCAAGCCGAACGGGTCGCGGATCGTTACCATTCGCGGCCGCGACGGATCGGTGTTGCGCCGTGTGAACGTCGATCCGCAGGGGCGCGAGTATGTCCTTTTCGACGATCTTGTCGAGGAACAGGCCGTCGTGGTCAGCGAATTGCCCCGGGCACGGCCAGCGGTCGTGGCATCGGTCGGCCAGCAGAACGAGGAAGCACTAAGGGCTGCCCTTCAGTCGCAAGCGAGCACAAATCAGGGGCGCAGCTTTTCCCTGCGGCAGGTGCGTGAGATCCAGCAAGTCAGGGCACTTGCACCTGAACTGGAACTCGATGCAGTCCGCTTCGACACCGGGTCGGCGGCGATCCGGCCCGAACAGGCACGCTCCCTGGCGCAGATCGGCACGGCGCTGAGCGACATGGTTGCGCGCGATCCGCAGACGGTGTTCCTAGTCGAAGGGCACACCGATGCAGTGGGCGATGCGACATACAACCTTGCGCTCTCCGACCGCCGGGCAGAGACGGTGGCGCTGGCGCTGACCGAATACTTCGACGTCCCGCCGGAGAACATGATCACCCAAGGTTACGGCGAGGCCAATCTCAAGGTGTCGACGCTGACGGCAGAATTGGCCAACCGCCGTGCTGTGGTGCGTAACATCACCGGCCTGCTGAACTAAGCAGGCTTGGAGACACGATAGTGAGAGGGCCCTCGCACATGCGGGGGCCCTTTTTTGCGTCCGATTGCAGCTTTCTGGCGGAATCGCTGGTTTTTGAATTTGCGGAAAAGGAATGGGTGGCAGCCAAAACGTTGGCGACCTGTGCGGCCCAGGATGGCAATTCCTGCGGCGCGTCAGGTTTGCATCAAGTCCCGGGGAGTCCTGAGGATGCATCCAGGCAGAAAAATGGTGCCTGACCTGGCAGAGCCTGCGCGATGGTGCCAAGAGACTCGTAATGGCACCCCCTGAACGATCCCAGGACCGCAAGGGGTGCGGACGCTTTACTTGTTGGGCAGGGGACCGATGAGCATGACCATCTGGCGGCCTTCCATCTTGGGAAAGTTCTCCACCCGGCCGACGTCCTTGGTATCCTCGGCGACCCGCTCAAGCAGTTCGCGGCCCAGATTCTGGTGCGCCATCTCGCGGCCCCGGAAACGCAGGGTGACCTTCACCTTGTCGCCATTGTCCAGAAATTTAAAGACGTTGCGCATCTTGACGTCATAGTCGTTCGTATCCGTATTGGGACGGAACTTCACTTCCTTGATCTCGATGATCTTCTGCTTCTTGCGGGCCTCGGCCTCGCGCTTCTGCGTCTCGTACTTGAACTTGCCGAAGTCCATGATCTTGCAGACGGGCGGCGTGGCATTCGGCGAAATCTCGACCAGGTCGAGACCGGCTTCCTCGGCCATTTCCATGGCGCGGGCGGGTGTGACCACCCCTGCATTCTCGCCGTCGGCCCCGATCAGGCGGATTTCAGGGGAGCGGATGTTCTCGTTGACGCGGGGGCCTGTGTCGCGGGTCGGCGGCGCGTTGTGCGGTCTGCGAGCGATGGTGATCGTCCTTTGATTGTTGAGCAATTCGAAGCTGCAAGGTAAACTCCGGCAACATGTTCTTCAAGCCGCTAAATGGTGCGCTTGGCCGACGGGGGTGGAATTTCCCCTTGAAGGTTCCGGCTTTCGCAGCGCATTTGTGCCCGCAACGGTCGCGGGATCTGTCATAGGGTTGGCGCAGCTCAAACGAGGGGATGAAACAATGAAGAATTTGATATGGATCGTCGTTGCGGTTGTGATCGTGATCGGGGGCTACATGCTCTTTTCCGGCAAGTCCGCGACTGAAATCGCGACGGATGCTTCCGATGCCGTCAATGCACCGGCGGCGCTGGAAGCAGCAAGCGAGGCGGCGGGAACAGCGACGGAGGCTGTCGCAGGGGCCGTGGCTGAAGCGGTCGATGCGACGGCAGAGGCCACCGCTGCTGTGGGCGAAGCCGCGACAGAGGGTGCGAAAGACGCCGCGGATGCGGTCAAGGATGCGGGCAGCGATTCCGCGATGACAGCGGCAGAGACGACAGAGGCGGCAACCACGGCCACCGATGAAACCGCCGCAACTGCATCAGAGGCAACCGCAGTGGATGCAACGGCTACCGAAGAGGCCGCGGCAGCAGCTTCGACAGCCGCTCAGGAAGCCGCTGAGAATGCCGCCACCGCCACTGAGGAAGCTGCCCCCGAAGCGGCCAGCGCCACCGAGGAGGCGGCAACCGCGGCCACAACCGCAACCGAACAGGCTGCAGCGGCCACCGATGCAGCTGTCGACGAAGCCGCCGAGAACGCCACCGAAGCCACCGATGCGGCAATGGCGGAAACCCCGGAGCGATTGCTTACCCTGGAGGGCTTCGACCTCGACAAGGTGACGGCGTTGGTCGAGGACTCCGATCTTGGTGTGGTGCAGAAGGCCGCGATGGTCAAAGGTCTGAACGAGGCATCGGACAACCCCGACGTGCTCGAGACGCTGCTGGAGAATATCCGGGACGCGCTGAAACTCTGACAACGCCGCACAACGTCGGTATGGAAAGCCGCGCCCCAAACGGGCGCGGCTTTTTGCTTCGCGGGCGGGGTAGCGAAATCTCGCGCGGCCTGTGGAAGAGCGGGATCAGTGGGCTTTGCCCCCGTCGCGGACATGCGTCCGCGACTCCCCCAGAGGTTTATCTGGCAAGATGAAGGGGAAAGAAGGGCGTGGTCAGCCGACGAAGGCCTTTTCCACGACGAAGGTCCTGGGGTCGGAGTTGGCGCCTTCTTCGAGGCCGAAGCCTTCGAGGACGTCCTTGATGTCCTTGTTGAAGGCGAGGCTGCCGCAGACCATGGCGCGGTCGGTTTCGGGTGATATCGGCGGTATGCCGAGGTCGGCGAAGACCGTGCCATCCTGAAGAAGCGTGGTGATGCGCCCCATCTTCGGGCTCTTTTCGCGCGTGGTCGTGGGGTAATACCGGATCTTGGCGAGGTTTTCGGCGCCGATCAGTTCCTGCATCATCTCGTCGGCCTTGAGGTCCGCGATCAGGTCGCGCCCATAGGCCAGTTCCGCCACGTCGCGCACGGTATGGGTGATCACGACTTCGTCGAACTTCTCGTAGGTCTCGGGTTCGCGCAAGAGCGAGGCGAAGGGGGCAAAGCCGGTGCCGGTGGCGAAGAACCACAGCCGCTTGCCCGGCAGCAGCGCGTCGTGCACCAGCGTGCCTACGGGCTTGGGCCGCAGGATGATCTGGTCGCCGGGTTGGATGTGCTGGAGTTTGGAGGTCAGCGGGCCGTCCTTCACCTTGATCGAATAGAACTCCAGCTCGTCGTCCCAGGCGGGTGAGGCGATGGAATAGGCGCGCAGCAGCGGCTTCTGTTTGCCCGTCTCCGGGTGCGGATCTCCCATCAGGCCGATCATCACGAACTCGCCCGAGCGAAACCGCAGGGACGCAGGGCGCGTCACGCGGAACGAGAACAGTCGGTCCGTCCAGTGTTTGACGGAGGTGACGGTCTGCGCATCCGGCAGGGTCGGTACGGCTTTGGCAGTGCTCTGGTCCACGGGGGTCGCTTTGGTCATGTGAATATCCGCAAGCGGGGCTTGCGGCCTCTGTTTAGTAGAACGTCAGGGTGAGGGCAATCAGCCGCGCAGGCGAGATTGG
>JBBSJO010000048.1:0-22608 GCA_038257185.1 Rhodobacterales bacterium
AGCTGAAGAACATCGCATAGGGCTGTCCGGCATAGTTCGCCTGCCAGCCGCGCAGCAATCCGTTCCAGAAGCCGCCGTATTCATAGGCCTGCGCGCGCAGGCGCCCGTCGGCCAGAGCACCGAAGTCGGACAGCGACAGGATCGCCTCGATCCCCACACAGGCACCGATCAGGGCGACCAGAAGCCAGTATGGCCGCAGCCTGGCCCATCTCAGTGCCATGCGGGGCTCCGCACGATCAGGAGGCGTTGCCCGGACCGTCCGGAATGAACCGCGGCAGACGGGGCAGTACTTCGCGCATCATCTCCTCGATGCGCGCGGCGGCGGCCTCTTCGGTCTCATTCCGCCCGATCGGCGTGGTGAAGCGCACGATCGCCCCGTCCGAGCGGCCCATGGTGAAACCGTCGTAGAGCACAGCCATCTTGGCCGAGAAGTCGTTGGTCATGCGCCGCCCGCGCTGTTCGAACCAGTAATAGACCAGCTGCTTGTCGAGCCCCTTCTGGATCACCGCACGGTTCAGGTCGAAGGTGCCGTAGATGGTGTCCGGAAAGCTGACCTGATGGGTGTCAAAGCTGAAGATTTCCCAGCCGCCGACCGGCAGGCAGACTTCCGGCGAATGGATGCCCGAGCCTTCGGTCTGCTTGTGGTAGAAGGCCGAGAACAGGGTGACCGGCTCCGCCTGCCCCGCTGCCACATAGGTCGCGTTGATGTAGTCATCCGCCCCCAGCACCTGCTCGATGTTCGCGTCCAACTTGAACTGCCTGCCCTGCCAGGCCCCCAGGGTCCGCGGGAACAAGGTAAAGCTCTCCCGCGCAATCGGTTCCGGCACGGGCGGGCGCACGGTGACAAAGGCTGCCGTCACCGCCAGCGTCAACACGGCGGCGGCGATCAGCGCGCGGGCCGGACGGATGTCGAGGATGCGCGACAGGATGCCGCCGAAGCCCTGGAAGTCGAGGTCGATCGCCTCGCCCAGGGGCAGGGGATTGGGGGTCAGGCGCTGCAGGGCGATGGCGGTGATGAAAAGGATGCCGATACAGGCCCCGAAGATCACCCAGCCTTCGAAGAAATGCAGAAACCCCTCGGCCTGACCGATGCCGTAGGAATTGACCAGGATGCCGATCATCCCGATCCGGAAGGAGTTCATCAGGATGGTCAAGGGGGCCGCCATCAGAAACAGCGTAGCCTTGTGCCAGAACGGTCCCTTGTAGAGGATTCCGAAGAGATAGGAGAAGCTGAGGATGGGGAACAGGTAGCGCAGCCCGGAACAGGCCTCGGCCACCTGCAGCTTGTAGACGCCGAGGTCGATGATGTTGCCGTCCAGAAACACCGGGATGCCCGCCAGACTGACAAACCAGACCCCGATCACCGATGAAATCCCCTGCAGGAACACGGTGAACTTGAGATAGATAAAGGTCGGCAGGGGCAGCATGAAAATCAGGTGCAGCACCGGCAGCTGGTGCCGGCGGCCCCGGTCCCAGCCGAAGACGGTCAATACCACGCCCCCGACCCAGACGATGAAGGCATAGGTAACGATGTCGGGAATGCGCACCACGTTGCCGAGGACCGCGAGCGCGAGGCCAAGGGCGATGACCACGAGGCCCACCCAGCGGCCCGTGACCCGCTCCGGGGCGGGCGGCGCGTGGCGGAGCTCGCGCAGGAAGAGGTAGAGCGAGATCAGCGGGATCAGCGGCCCGTGGCTGTATTCCGGGGTCGCCCAGGCCCGCGCGAGGCTTTCAAATCCGAGCCAGAACACCGGAATTGCCGCCAGCGTGGCCAGCAGGAACCAGATCAGCCCGACAGGATTGATCCCGCGGCCCGCCGACAGCGGCGACATCTTTGTCTGAACAGCATCCATACCCGGTGAACCTCTTGAAAAATCGTTCTATCTAAAAACTCAACGCGCCGCTGATAGCAGAATTCGGCGGCCCATGCGAGACGTTCCGGCGCACCTGACGCAGGGTTGATCAGGGCCGGAACTCGAAGGTCTTTTCCAGCCCCAGGCTGATCGCGTTGGAGCGGCGGTCGGCGGCTGTGGTGTCGAGGACGGTGGTGTGCTGATAGCGCGCGACCATGTCCCAGTCCTTGGCCACCTCGCGCCGGTAGGCCATCTGCAGACCATAGCGGCGCTGCTGCTCGGACACACCCGGGGAGGTGGTGCGGGTATCGCTGAAGGTGAGGCCCGCAGACCAGCTGGAAATGTCGTTGATCTGGCCGGACAGATCGCTGCGCAGGTTGATGCGGCGGCGGTCTTCACCGACGACGCTGCCTTGGGTCGACACGTTGTCCACACCCGCGTTAACAGACCAGTTCAATGTTGGGGTCAGCGGTGCTGCGTAATTGGCCGACAGCCGGGTCACGATGACCGAGGTGTCATCCTCCTCATCGGTACGGGCCTCCTGGCTCAGCTCGACACCGAAGCGGCCCAGCTTCAGAGGCTGGGCATAGGCCAGCGAAAACAGCGGCTCTGCCGAGAGGCCATCGGTCTTCGTGACCCCGATTCCATAGGACAGCGTGCCCTCGCGCGGCAGGCTCATGGCGCGGTTCGCGCGCAGAGTGCTGCGGCGTCCGTTTACCGTCGGATCCGATGTGAAATCGATCCCGATGGTGCCATTGCGCAGCGTGCGGTCGAGGCTCGCGGCATAACCCAGGCCCTCGGTGAAGGTGTTTCCTGACAGCCGCTCGACATCGATGCGTTCCTGGCTGAGGGACAGATCGAGCGTCATGTCCGGGGCGACGTTGAACAGGACACCGGCACCGACGGAGGTCTCGGTCCGCTGGGTCTGGTCGAGGTCTTCCGAAGTATAGTCGCGCGCGTCGGCGGTCAGGCGGGCCGTGATCTGCGGATCGATGCGGAAGGTCGTCAGCACCCCGATCCGGCGGTCCTTGGTGGCGTAAAGATCGGGATTGAGGGTCTGAGAATAGCGGCGGCTCCGCTCGGACAGGTCAAGACGGAAACCGATGTTGGACTGCAACCCGGTCTCGAGCCCGAAGGCATAGTCGGTATTGGTGCGGACGCCGCCTTCGATCAGGGCAATGCCCGTCACCGGATCGATACCGGGAGTGCCCCCGGGGGGCGTCAGCACGACGGTCGAAAAGGCGTCGTCGAGGTTCGTCCTGATATAGTCCGCCGAAAGGTTCAGCCGACTGTTGGCCCCTTCCAGCCCATAGAACAACTGCACGTAGGGATCGCTGAGATCGGTCTGGCCGTCGCTGTCGACATCATAGCTGCCACCGGTGGAGAACCGGAACGTCTGGGTGCGGGTGATGTCGCTGTAGGCAAGACCGACGCTGCTGCTGGCGCGCAGGATATCTCCGGTGGGGTTGGCCACGAGATCGATGTTGTCGCTGTATTTCAGCGTCTGACCCACTGTCACGCGGAGCGTCTTGCCGCCCAGACCGTCCTGCGCCGCAGCGACGGAGACAAGCCCCACCACCGCGACACCTGCGGCCAGGACGCTGCGTCGCCTCGGATGGCCCTGCTTGGTCATGGGTCTACTCGAAGAGCCGCCGCTGCGGCACCAGGATCACGTCACCTTCCTGCAGGACGATGTTGCCACGCAACTCGGCGCCCTTGGAAAGGGCATCATAGTTGATCTCGTAGAGAGCCTGCTTGCCCGTCATCGGATCCGTGCGACGGATCTGCACGCGTTTGAGGGCCGCGAAGTTGGAGAAACCGCCGCCCAGTGAGAGCGCCTGGAGGAAGGTCGTTCCGGGAGGAACAGCCTTGCCACCGGGTGCCGCGACTTCACCCAGGAAGAAGACCGAGATCGTGGGCTCCGCACGGGGTGCGGCGGGGGCCCCGCCACCGCGCGCCGGTTCGGCCTGACGCAGCGACACGATGGAGGCGAAGACGTTCGGCGGCGCGGCGAAGTTCGAGCCGATGGCGCTTCTGACCGTCGCTTCGATCTGACCAAGCGTCTGGCCACCGGCCTGCACGGTGCCCGCGAAGGGGAAGCTGAACCGCCCGTCGGGCAGCACGATCACGTTGCGGTTGAGCGTCGTGTCCTCGAGAACCTCGATGCGCAGGGTGTCGCCGGGGCGCACGACATAATCGCTTTGGGCCAGGGCGGCGCTTGCCGCCAGGATCGCCCAGATTGCCAGAAGAAATGCTTTCATGTTGTCCTCATGCCGGTTTGGCGGTCATATCTGTTACCCCTGCATGCCCCGTGATCCTGTCCAAGGAAAGGTTTCGCGAACAAATCGGGCGTTTTTCGCCGGTTTGTGCCCGCCATGACACGGCCACGTCGCTGCAAGATGCCTTATTCTTCGGGTTTCGGCTCTTCCGGAGCGGCTTCCTGGGGGGCGGTTTCCGCAGGCTCGGCCTGTTGCGGCGTAGCTTCCGCAGGCGCGCCTTGGCCGGGCGCAGCCTCTTGCGGAGTGGAAGCCTTCAGGCTGTCGAGCCGGGTGCGGGCATCCGCGATCGGTCCGGTGACATTCTCCTCGCCTGCCAGTTCCACGGCCTTCCGATACTGTGCGGCCGCCTCATCGGGGCGCGACATCTCCTCATAGACCCGCCCGAGATGATACTGCACCGTGGGATCGCCCGGCAGACCCTTCGCGGCCGACTCGAGCACCGGCAGGGCGTCATCGATGTTGCCTTCGCGGAAGGCGATCCAGCCCCAGGTGTCCTGGAAGGCCGGCTGTTCCATGCCCCGCAGACGCCGCGCCACCGTTGAGGCACGCTCGAGGCTTTCCGCATCGTCGCGGTGGTTCGCCAACAGGCTTGCAAGGTTGTTGGCCACGATCACCGAGTTGGAGTTCTGGGCGTAGAGATCCTCGTAGATCTTGATGGCGCCGTCGATATCGCCGTCGCGCTCCATGTTGCCCGCCTGCGCCCAGAGCAGGTCCGGGGCGGCGGGATTGGCCGCCAGCGCGTCCGCCACCAGCTGCGACGCCTCGTCGGTCCGCCCCTGCGCCCCCACGGTGCGGATCAGTTCGAGCCAGAGCCGCGGCTTGTCGGCCTGGTCCTTGAGCAGGTCGCGGTAGGTTGCCTCCGCCCCCGCCAGATCGCCGGTCGCGGCCTGGGTGGCCGCCATCAGGCTGCGCCGCTCGGGGTTCTGCGGATCTTCCGCCAGCGCCGTCTGCGCGGTCTGCAGCGCTCCGGCATTGTCGCCGCCGAGAAGGCGCGCACGGATCGTCGCACTGGTTGCAACCAGTTCATTTTCCCAGTCCTGGGAGCTCTCCTCGAGGAAGGCGATGGCGGCATCGGTCCCGCTTTCGCGTTCGATCAGCGCCGTCTCGAGACCGGCGGCCGCACGTTTCGCGGCATCGTCCTCCACGTTCTTCAGAGTGGCGACCACCTGCTTCAGGCGCGGCAGGTCGTCCATCAGCAGATAGACCCGGCCCAGTTCCGCCAGCAGCGCGGGATTGTCGCGACTCGTCCGCAGGGCCGCCACCAGCGTCTGTTCGGCGGGGGCAAAGCGTTTCTCGTCGGACAGGAACCGCGCGTAGCGCACGGCTTCGGTCGGGGCACCACCAGAGGAATCGTTTGCCAGCGACAGGAAATCGCGCGCCAGATCGCGGTTGCCCGCGCGCAGGTAGGCCTGGCTCATCATCGTCATCGCCGCCACGTCCTGCGGCGCCTGATCGAGCGCGTTGCGCAGGGTCGCGATTGCCCCGTCGGTGTCGTCCGCCTCGATCTGCCAGGCCGCACTCATGCGCAGGGCATCCACCTGGGTCGCGTCTTCGGCCAGCACTTCCTCGATCAGGCGGCGGGCGCCGACCTCGTTGCCGGTCTGCAGCAGCATCTGCGCCAGGGCCACCTTGGTCCGTCGGATCTGCGCCGAAGGTTCGGCGCCTTCGATGATCGCTTCCATATCCGCGATGCCCTGGGTCCGGTCACCCTGCTGGAACACCAGACCCGCCCGCATCGCGCGGTAGAGCGCGGAGTCGGGCACTTCGGCGATGACCCGGTCAAGCTCCGTCATCAATGCGTCGTTGCCATGCAATTCGCCGATGAAGCGCAGCAGCGCGAGGTAGAGCTCCGGTTCCTCGGCCTTGGGATCGGCGATCTCGCGCAGGAATGTCTCGGCCTTGTCGGACTCCTTGCGGGACATGTAGAAGCGGATCAGCGTCTCCTTGATCGCGTCATCTTCGGGAAAGCGAGTGACCATGTCGCGCAGCTGGGTCTCGAGCGCGTCATTGTCCTCCAGCCGGGCCAGGACGCCCAGCCGCGTGTTGTAGAAACTGCGGTTGTCGGGTTGCTTCTCGAGCGCGCGGTCGATCGCCTCCAGCGCCTTGGAATATGTCCCGTCGCGGACATAGCCGTCGATCTCGATCTGTTGCAGGATCGCGTTGTCGGGCTGGTCCTTGATCAGGGTCTCGACCTGCGCAAAGGCGGCGCGGCGGGCCGGCTCGTCGTTGGCCACGGCGGCCTTACGGTACTCTGCAGCGGCGGCCAGCGTCTTGACGCGGGGATCATCGGGTGCGGCCTCGAGGGCGGCTGCGCTGTGGCGGTCGAATTCATCCCAGTCCTGACTGGCAAAGGCCATCTCGGCAAGGGCCACCCGCCCCTCCAGATCGTCGGGATATTGTTCGACCAGGCGCAGGTACTGGCCGTAGGCTTCGCGCATCTTGCCCTGCTCGCGCACGAGGCGGGCATAGGTCTGGCGCGCCTCGCGGTGCGCCCCATTCAGGTTGAAGACGTTGCGGAATTCGATCAGCGCGCGGTCGACATCACCCTCTTCGAGCAGGGTCAGCCCGCTCTGGTAATAGCGCTCGGCGCGCTCCTCGGAATCTTCGCAGGCTGCAAGGGTGGCCACCACAGTCAACATGGCGACGATTTTGAAAACGGACCTTAGATGCACCCTGAACTCCTTCGTGAAACGCTTGTCTTTTCATAGCCGACATACACGACCCGACGCGAAGCGGCCATCCGTGAATGATGGCCGCTTCGTGTTTGATCGTAAAAAAGGCGAGAGCTGATCAGTATCCCGTGCAGCGCAGCACGACACCGAAGGTGCGCCCGAGGATCGCCGCATCGGTTGCAAGCGACACCTGCCGGTCATAGGCATCGTCATGCTGGACGCGTCCGGAGAAATCACCCTCGTTGCGGTCGGAGACCTGCCAGAAGCCGGTGATCCCGGGCCGCAGGTTGTAATAGCCCTGACCGTAGTAGAAGGCCTGCTGGTCGACCATCATCGGGCGGGGCCCCACGAGGGACATGGAGCCGTTCAGCACGTTCCACAGCTGCGGCAGCTCGTCGAGGGAGGACTTGCGCAGGAAGCGTCCCATCCGGGTGATCCGGGGGTCGCTCTTGAGCTTCTGGGTCGCATCCCATTCGGCACGCGCGACCGGATCCGTCGCCAGGTATTCCGACAGGCGCTGATCGGCGTCGTGCACCATGGTGCGCAGTTTCCACATGCGGAAACGGCGCCCGTCGCGGCCGATGCGTGTCTGGGTATAGAACGGTCTGCCGCCGTCACGGGCCACCATGAGGATCATCAGGGCCATAAGCGGCAAGACCAGAGGCACCGCGAGAACGATCAGCGCGGTATCGAGGGTTCTCTTGAGACCGTTGCGGTAAATCCCGCGTTTCCTGTTGTCGCGCGTTACGGCAATCGAAGGAGACGTGGTAATATCCGCCAGGTCCTTCAAATTTGAATAATGTAATGTCAAAGCAGCACTCCGGCGATTATGCCGGCCTCCAAAATCCTGAAACACGCAGCACAAACTGCCTTACTCGTCGAACACATTACGCGGGACACCCCACCCAGGTTCCTGGGAAGCAGCTACCCTTCCCACCCAAACTGGTTAACAGTTTGAAGGCCCCGAACAAAGTGACAAAAAGTGGGCAGATCCATAAGCATCTGAAAAGGTTATTAAAAATTCCGACGTCGGCGCAGGTATACCGTAATTTGCAGGTTAACTCTGCTATATATGTCGAGCATACGCAACCCTAGATTGAGTCCCGTTTCTCGGAGCATTGTACAAAAGCCATCAGAAGGTTCTTTTGTTCCCAATTTGGAAACACTTACGCAAAAAATGCACATAACCTGCTCGGGCATTGCGAATCATCAGGATATAACGCTTCAAGCGGATCTGTTGCGCAGGAACCCCGACATTGCCGCAGAATGGCCATGTTTGTGGCTTTGAGGTCGTGTATGACTTTTGTCGCCGGAACATGGAATGGCACTTGCCAGCGGCGGTCCAGATTTGCGAGTGAGTGCGACAGTGAGCATCGACCTTTATAACGAAGCCTTCGGTTTTTCGGAGCGGCCCTTCACGCTGCTGCCCGATCCCGATTTCCTGTTCTGGTCGCCTGCCCACAGCCGGGCCTTCGCCATCCTGGAATACGGCATCATGACGCGCGCGCCCCTCACAGTCGTCACCGGCGAGGTCGGCACCGGCAAGACGACGCTGGTGCAGGCCATGCTCCGCACGCTGGAGGACGACATCACCGTCGGGCTGATCTCCAACGCGCAAGGCGGGCGCGGCGATCTGCTGCGCTGGGTGCTCAACGCGCTCAACGTGGCGGCGGGCCCGGGCGAGGACTACGTGGCCCTGTTCCAGAAATTCCAGGATTACGTGATCGGCGAATACGCCGAGGGGCGCCGAGTCGTTCTGGTGATCGACGAGGCGCAGAACCTCTCGGTGGAGTTGCTCGAAGAACTGCGGATGCTGACCAACATCAATGCCGGCAAGGACGAGCTGCTGCAGCTGATCCTGGTGGGCCAGCCCGAGCTGCGCCAGATGATCTCGCGCCCCGACCTGCGCCAGTTCGCCCAGCGCGTGTCAGCGACCTATCACATCGACCCGATGGACCTGCGCACCACCCGCGACTACATCCGCCACCGCCTGACCCATGTCGGCGGCACCGGCGAGGAATTCAGCCCCGCCGCGATCAAGATGGTCCACGAGAATTCCGACGGCGTGCCCAGGATCGTCAACAAGCTCTGCGATCTCGGTCTGGTCTATGCCGCCAGCGCCAACCGCCACCAGGTGGGACTGGCCACGGTAAGGGAGTTGATCCGGGATGGTTTGCTGATAAAGACACGCACTTCGCCCCTGTACCTGACCAACCGCATAGACGAACACGGAAAAGCAGCCGAATGAACACCGATCTCAAATTCTACTGGACCCTGTTCCTGCGCCGCCTGCCGGTGATGATGGCCCTGTTCCTGTTCTGCGCCGGCATCGGAGTGGCCTTGGCCATCAAGCTGCCAACGGTCTATTCCACGACCGCGCGGATGCTGGTAGAAGCGCCGCAGATTTCCGATCTGCCGGGCACCATCCAGACTGGCGGTGCCGAGCAGTTGGAAATCATCCAGCAACGCCTGATGACCCGCGCCAACCTCATCGACATCGCCAATCGCCGAAAGGTCTTCGGCACCAATACACGCATGACCCCCGATGCCATCGTGGCCGGGATGCGGAATGCCACGGACATCAACCGCTCCAGCGGTGCCAACCGTGCCACGCTGATGGCCGTTAGCTTCAAGGCCGCCGATCCGCAAATCGTGGCGGCCGTGGTCAACGATTACGTTACGCTCATCCTCAATGAAAACACGCGTCTGCGCACGGGTAGAGCTGAAAGCACGCTGGCCTTCTTCAGCCAAGAGGTCGACCGGCTGAACACCGAGCTGAACCTGCAGAGCGAGCGCATCGTCGCCTTCAAGAGTGCCAATAGCGGCGCGCTGCCCGATAGTGTGGACTACCGGCTCACCCGCGAAAGCCTGATCCAAGAACGCGTTGCACGCGCCGAACGCGAGATTGCGAACCTGCGCGACCAGCGCCAGCGCATCATCCAGGTCTACGAGGCCACCGGGCGCATCCAGGCCCCCGAGCAGGACCAGCGCAGCCCGGCGGAAAAAAACCTGGCCCAACTCCAGAGCCAGTTGGAAAGCCTCAAGCTCGTCTATTCGGACACCAATCCCCGGGTCCGCGTCCTCACGACCCAGATCGCCCAGGTCGAATCCCAGATCGCCGCAGAGGGAGGCGCAACCGGTGGCGAAGATGTAACGCAGGAATCCATCCTCAACATCGCGCTGGCCCAGATCGACAGCCAGATCGCGTCCCAGCAGCAGTCGCTGGAGGAAGACAATGCCGAACTCGATGAGTTGCGCGCCTCGATCAAACAGACTGCCGCCAATGGTGTAGCCCTCGACGCCCTGGAGCGGGACTACGACAACGCACGTCAGCAATACAGCGCCGCCATCGCGCGGCGCGATCAGGCGCAGGTCAGCGAACAGATCGAGTTGAGCGCGCGCGGCCAACGCATCACCGTCATCGAACAGGCCAGCGTGCCCAACCGTCCGTCGAGTCCGAACCGCCCCCTCGTGGTCATGGGGGGCTTGGGTGCCGGCCTTGCCGCGATGGCAGGCCTCTTCTTCCTGCTCGAAGTACTCAACCGGACCATCCGCCGTCCGGTGGAGCTGACAAAATCCCTGGGCGTCACGCCGCTTGCGACCATCCCCTACATGGAGACGCGGCGGCATTTCTGGGTACGTCGGTCGCTCAAGCTCACCCTGCTGGTCGTGGTTATCATCGCAGTGCCCGTGGGCCTCTGGGCCATCGATACCTACTACCTTCCCCTCGATCTCATCTACTCCCGGCTGCTGACGCGGCTCGGCCTCTGACGGAGCGCCCTCATGGAAAAACTTCAGAACGCCATCGAAAAGGCCCGTCAGCAGCGTGGGCAGACCGCGCCTGCCGCCCAGCGCCCCAAAGGGGAAGGTGCTGCAGCATCGCCGGGCAGGCCAAGCGCCGCCAGTATCTGGACCGACCTGACGCCACTCACGCTCGATCCCGCTGTCCTGACCAGCAACCGGATCGTCACGCTGACCGCTGGCCAGGCCGCTACTTCCTTCGACATCCTGCGCACCAAGATCCTTCTACAGATGCGCGAAAACGGCTGGACCCGGCTCGCCGTCACCTCGCCGCAGCCGGCCTGCGGCAAGACCACGATCGCCTGCAACATCGCGCTCGGCATGACCCGCCAGCCCGATCTCAAGGCGATGCTCTTCGATCTCGACCTGCGCCGTCCGGGCATCGCGCGGACCCTCGGGCACACCCCCGCAAACAGCATCCGAGAAATGATCGAGGGCAAGGTGGATTTCGCGCACCAGGCAGTGCGCGTCGGCGACAACCTCGCGATTTCCATGGCCCGCACGCCGATGGCCGACCCCACCAGCCTGCTGCTGGATCAGGCGACCGCCAAGAAGCTCGACGCGATCGAGACCGCCTATACCCCCGATCTGATGATCTTCGACCTGCCGCCGCTGCTGACCGGTGATGACACCCGCGCCTTCCTCAAGAACGTTGACTGTGCTCTGCTGGTGCTGCGCGCCGAGGAGAGCAAATCCACCCAGATCAATACCTCCGAAAAGGAAATCGCCAAGTACACCAACGTGCTGGGGATGGTCTTGAACCGTTGCCGCCATACAGATGAGAACCTTGGAGATGGGTATTACTGAGCAGATCCGAAGTGGATCTCACAGCGCCATCAGTCGCGCTTCCATGTCCCGGGCCAATTGCGCTGAATCGAGCCGCTCCTCCGCCCGCTGACGCCCTGCCCGGCCAAGCTGCGCACCCAGATCGGCATCCATCAGGATCCGCTCCATATGTCCGGCCATGGACTGTACATCGTTCTGCTCCACCAGATATCCGGTTTGCCCATCCACGACCTGATCGGAGATGCCGCCGCAGCGCGTACCAACAACCGGTTTGCCCAGCGCCATCGCTTCGCTGACCACCGTAGGAAAAGCCTCAGGACCGTCGGGCTCGTCCAGTGCGTGGTGCACCAAAGCGCAGGAGTTAGCGATTGTCTCCATGGTCTCCTTCTCAGAAAGCATGCCAGTAAATTCGACCGCGTCTTTTAGCCCCAAACGTTCGGCCAGTGCCTGTAATTCACCTTCCAAAGGACCGCCTCCTACGATCTTAAGTCGCGCGTGCGGGTGCTTTTCATGCATTATGCCGAAAGCCTCAATCGTGCGATCTATGCCTTTGTAGCGTACAAATCTGCCAATGAAGACAAAATATGGAGGTCTAGCCCGTTGCCCAATACCCAGTGCTTCCTGCGCCAAGGGCACCCCCATCGGGGAAACTATGATCTTGTCAGGATCATAGCCGTTTTTGACGAACCAAGGGATCATCCAGCGCGCCACAACGACGACACGGTCGATCCGAGGCAGGTATTTCTTGAAGACCTGCTGATGCAAGTCATCGCGAATATTGATATCCAGCCCGTGGGAGTGCACGATCAAGGGTACATCAAACGCTTTGGCTATAGGCATCATCCGCAAAGCGACGAAACCCGTATGGCAGTACAGCATTGTGGGGGCTGTCTGCTGCGCAAGCTTCATCAACTCAGCCTTCTCCTTTCCGGAAGTGGCGAAGGGATTATCTCTGAATAGCGCCTTGGCATGCAGTATGGCACGGTTTAGCCTGTGACCGCCTCGGATAGGCAGGCGCGTACTCCAGGGGCGAGATATCACAGCACTGTTGCTGCGCTCATCTTCAGGGCGCCCGTCATTCCATGTCACAACTAGAGGATCAAGCACATCAAACCCATCAATCTGATTGGCAAAGTATCTTTTGTCAGTCCGGTTAATGGTAACACAGCAGTACCAAACTCTGGCTTTCGTCATATTCACGAGTTCCTTTTGCCTAAGTCATCGTCTTTCCATAGAGTGCCGCCCAGCGCAAATACCGATACGACCTTCAGGAAAGATACCCTACCCATGATCCGGCTCGGCACCGTGGCACAGAGCCGCGACAACAATTTCAACCTGATCCGTGCTTTGGCCGCCACGGCGGTACTGGTCAGCCACGCCCATCCTATTGCCTTGGGGCCGGGAGCCGCGGAGCCGCTCAAGGCACTGACCGGGCATTCGCTGGGCAACATCTCGGTGCAGGCCTTCTTCGTCATCTCAGGCTTTCTGATCGCCCAAAGCTACGAGCGTTCGCGCACCCGTACCCGGTTCGTCGCCGCGCGGTTCCTGCGGCTCTGGCCGGGACTGATTGTGTCGATTCTTTTCGTAGCTCTGCTGCTGGGGCCGGTCGTCACCACCCTGCCTGCGGCGTCCTATTTCGGCGACACAGGCACTTGGACATTCGTGCTGCGCAACATAACCCTACTGTCGGTGCAGTTCTACCTGCCGGGCGTTTTCGAGAACCTGCCCTATACGGCCGTCGAAGGCTCGATCTGGACCCTGCTCCACGAAGTGCTGTGCTATGTCGGGCTCTTCATGCTGGGCGTCCTCGGTGTGTTGGGTCGCCCATTGGCGATGGGAATGGTGTTCACGGCCTTCCTTGCGCTCTACTGGGGCGTACAAATCGCAGATCTGAGCCTGCATCCCAAGATCGACAACCTGATCACATTGGCCATGCCCTTCGGCGTCGGTACCGCCTTCTACATCTGGCGCGACCGTCTGCCCCTGTCGGTCTTCGGCATTGCGGGGCTGGGTCTTCTCGCATGGGCCGTCAAGGGCAGCCTGCTCTATGACCCCGCTTTCGCGCTTGCTTTGGGATATGCGGTGTTCTGGGCGGCCTATGTACCGGGCGGTTTCCTGCGGGCCTACAACCGGCTGGGAGACTACTCCTATGGCATCTACATCTATGCCTTTCCGCTGCAGGGCTTCGCTGTCTGGCTCTTGGGCCCGATGACCCCTTGGGAGAACATCGCGCTCTCGCTACCACTTGTGCTCATCCCCTCAATCCTGTCTTGGCACTTGGTAGAGAAACCAGGCCTTGCCCTGCGCGGGCCTCTGGTCGCCTGGCTAAACCCCGATGTTCGCGCGGGCCAGGTCATCCCGGACCGCCGCGTCTGAGGTTGTTTACCATTCGCAAGGTTTTTTATTGTTATCGATGCCTCTGACCCTCTAATCGTTAAGAATTAGTTAACGAATTTTGGAAGGTGCGTTATGCGATCTGTCTTGTTTGGGTTTTTTCTGGCAACAGGTCTTGCCTCCCTTCCTGCTCAGGCAGGCACGATTTCTCACCAAGTGGGATGGGACATTCCGACAACGGACTGGGTCTACTATCTGGACGAGCGTTCGTTCGAAGCGCCCCAGGTTATCACCGACGTAGGGAGCAAGGTTTTCGAAGAAAATCAATTCTACTATGCAAACTCCAACCTGCTGCCGTTCTATACAGGAGGCGCTCCGCTGGACTGGGTACATATCAGCCACGATCTTTCGATGACCGTTATTGGTGTGGGTGCCAGTGGTGTCTCCGGCAGCTTCAGTGTGTTTCTCGGCAGCACCCTCCTCGCAAGCGACGCGATTTATTCTCCGGAGCACACAGCGCATTTCTCCTCCAACGGCACGGTCGCACTGCGCGGGGATGACATCGTCAATGGCGGATTTCTTACTCTTTATGGTGGTTCCGCAAGCTACCACTCACGCTCCCTGACACAGAACCACTCCGAATGGGACCGCATTGACAAGCTTTACAACACCGGACGCCTGACCGGCACGGTTAGCATCACCTACGGTTTCGCTGGAGCACCTGAACCGGAGTTTGTCGCCGCCACTTTCGGGCAATCCAGCCTGCACCTTTCTCCGGTTCCCCTGCCCGCCTCCGGCCTCCTGCTGGGCGGTGTTTTGCTGGCCGGTGCTGCGATGCGGCGCAAACTGCGAGGATAGTCACTCGAACGCCTTACGATGGCCTAATCTTCATGGTAGTGCAGGCCTGAAACGGCCAAGGTAATCCACATGATCTCGCTCATTATCGCCACCTGGAACGGTGCACCTACACTCGCGCGCACGCTAGAAGCAATGACGCTGCTTGAAGTCCCGGACGACGGATACGAAATTATTGTTGTGGACAATGCCAGCACCGATGAGACCCCCGCCATCATCGACAGGTTCAAGGACCGCCTGCCGTTGACACACCTTCACGAGGCTCGCCGCGGCAAGGCACATGCGCTCAACACTGCAATAGAGGCTGCAAAGGGCGATTTTCTGGTCTTTACCGACGACGATGTGATTCCCGATCAGGGCTTTTTACGGGCTTATGAAGCGGTAGCCGATGCACACCCTGAACATACATTTTTCACCGGCCATATTCGTCTCCATTGGGCGGCACAGCCTCCAGATTGGCTAAAAGGATTGGGAGAAGCGGGAATGGCTTATGCCAGTACCCATGTTGACCTCAAGGAAGGATCTGTCCTGTGGCTTCGTGCCAAGGGCCCAAATATGGCTGTACGCCGGAATGCCATTGAAAATGTGCGTTTTCGGACAGATGATGCTATCAACTATCTCGGCCCTGGGACCGGTACTGGGGGAGAAGATTGCTTGTTCGCCAGTGATGTCGTGCAAGGAAAAGACATCTGGTTCAGCCCATCTGCCTGTGTGCAACATATGGTCCGACCTCACCAAATTGGCGTTCGCCCGGTATTCGCCAGATACTATCGAATTGGTATGTCAAGTTATTTTCTCCATCCAGGAATAGAAGCGGTTTATGCACGCACTGTGCTCGGCTTACCTTTTCCTCTTATGAAAAACATTGTTAAATCTTTTGTCGGCGGACTTTACCGTTTTGTAATAGGGGAAAAAGAAGCTGCCGCACGCAGGATGATGACCTTCGCCTCGGATCTGGGCGTCTGGAAGAGCTGGCGTGATGAACGTGGCAAATGATGCTGATCGTTTGCCGCAAGCGATCACCTGTATGGTCTGTTGGTATCACACCAAAAGCTTGCGGAGCGGACGGTATAATTGAAAAGAGATTGCTATGATTCCTTATCATTGGAAGACATCATCTGGAAATTTTGGGGATGACCTGAACATGTGGCTTTGGGACACACTTCTACCTGGGTTTCGTGATTGGGATCAAAAGCATTGGCTCGTCGGAGTCGGAACTGTTTTGAGCGTCGCATTACCCTCACCACCGAGCTATCTGGTGATTGGCAGCGGTGTGGGCTACGGCACCATTCCAAAGAACCGCGAAGACTGGGAGATACGATGCGTTCGGGGGCCGAAATCGGCGAAGGCGTTGGGATTGCCTGCAAACGCGGGGATTATTGACCCCGCCGCGCTGATTTCCAGGCTTACGGAAATAACACCATCACGCGGAAGTGGCCGGGATGTCTTTATTCCTCATTGCGACAGCGACCTTAAAACAGACTATGACTGGCCAGAGATCTGTGCAGCAGCAGACATGGATTATCTTTCTCCACGAGGCGAATCCAAAGCAGTGATCGCGGCAATCGCTGGTGCAAAGCGGATCATCACGGAATCAATGCACGGTGCCATTCTCGCAGACGCCTTTCGGGTCCCGTGGCATCCGGTGTCGCTGGTCCACGACTTCAACGATTTCAAGTGGCGTGATTGGGGCGAAAGCCTCGAACTGTCCTTCGAGATCACGCCGCTTCCCCGTCATGTACAGGACCTGCGGCACCGGATAAGTAAATTCAGATCGAGAGCCAAACCGGCCCCTTCGCCCGCACCCTCTGCGACAATTAGCGTCACACCAAAGGCCAGCGTTCCAAAATCCAGTGGGCTACTGACGCAAACGGCCCATCGCATTCAGGCCGCCCTTACAGTGCGGACGCTGAAAGCCGTTCAAAAAGGCCAGTTTTACCTCAGTGATGACAGGATCTTGGCGGATCGGCTCGATCTTTTTGAAGAAGAGCTACACCGCATCCGGCAGTCATACTCTTGAAGGTTTCAGTAGAGTGACACTGCGCCGTTCCCTTTTCTGGTCGTTCAGCCAGCAGGCCGGCACCATGTTGCTGCAAACCGCCAACATGGTGATCATAGCACGGTTGCTGACGCCCGCCGAGGTCGGTGTCTTCATCATCGCCTTGTCCCTCGTGACCATCATCCAGGCTCTGCGGGAGATGGGGCTGACCAACTACCTGATCCGCGAACCCGTGCTGCAGGATGCATCCATCCGCACCATCTTCGGCATGTCGATCGTGCTCTGCGCTGTTATCGCGCTGGCGCTGCTGCTGTTGCGCCATCCGCTGGAGAGCTGGTTCGGTGTGCCGGGACTGGCCCAAGTCATGTTTCCCATCGCCTTCGTCATCGCGATCTTTCCGATCGAGCAACCCGCAATGGCGCTGATCCGCCGGGATATGCGGTTCGAGACACTCCATCACATCTCGATCAGCGCCAAGTTCGCCGGAGTGGCCACCTCCATCACTCTCGCTTTTGCAGGATTTTCGACAATGGCGCTGGTCTGGGGACTGGTAGCTGAATCTGTCTTGCGAACAATGCTTCTGGCACGCGCAGAACGCAGGCCCCTGCGTCTTGGGCCAAGCCTTGAAAACTGGAAGATGATGATGGGCTTCGGCAGCTGGCTGACCGGCGCGTCACTGGCCGGGCAAGCCAGTCTGGAAGTGAACAAGCTGATGGTCGGTAGCATACTCGGAGCTGGGCCTGCGGGTCTGTTCGACCGTGCCGTGCGGATTCCGGGCATGGTAGCCATGGCGGTCTTCATGCCGCTCGGCCGCGTGTTGTTGTCGTCTTTCTCCGAAGACGTCAGACGAGGTCAGTCTCTTGGTTCAAAGATCGCTCGTGTGACTGCCATCACGACCGGCATCGCCTGGCCGCTCTTCACGGTCTTGGCCGTTCTGTCGCACGAAATCGTCCTGTTCGTTCTCGGCCCGAACTGGGCCGAAGCTGCGACGATCCTGCCTTGGCTGCTGCTTTCCCAGATCATTCTGACGTCGCTCATGCAGCCCGATCAGATACTCGTGCCCCATGGTATGGTGCGTCGACTTTTCATCCTCCGCATCCTTCAGATGCTGACATCGCTCGGAACCGGGTGGGTTGCCCTTCAATGGGGCCTGCAAGTCTTTGCGATGTCACGTCCCCTGATTGCATTGATCACCGTTGCTATGACTTGGTTCGCGATCGCGAAGTACATGAACCTGAATACAGGCCAGATTATCCAAATCTATCTGCAATCTGCCCTCGTCTCGCTGGCCACCGTCCTGCCAATCATTTTGTGGAAGTTTGGCGGAGTCGGTCATGGGTCTATAATCGCCTTGATGGGATGCCTTGCGGGGTCCGCATGTCTTGCATTTGTTACACTGTATGTTCTGAAGCATCCGGTGATGGATGAAATGGGGCGCCTTCGTAGGCTTGTCAGCCGATCAAGCTGACAGCGATTGATGACGACATCTCGTCCATAGCTGCAGCCCGAAAAAATCAGCTTTTCAAGTCTGATATGCACAAATTTTTCCGAGGAGCGACACTTTCCGACAAGTGCTGCTCAACCGAACCAACGCACCCGTCGTTCAAGACCGATCAGCCGTGCCACGGCGACATGGGACCGCGTGCCATGATGGCGATGGTGGCCTTCATCACGTAATATGCCAAGCGCACGACGCCCAAGAACAATGTGGCCTGACATGAAGGCTTTGCGAGCCAGATAATAGATGGCGGCATAATTGCGGTCCAGATCGTTCGCCCAACCCTTTTTACGGGCAGCGATACAGAATTCATGGATTTGATCTACGTGCAGCGCCAATTTCAATTCCGTCACCCCGCCAGAAAGGGATACAGACCCGGGATTTCCTCTATAATAGACACCAAATCCTTTGTTGTTTCGTGCCGCGATCGCATCGTTGAGCAGTGCGCGCAGCACAAGTTCGCCATCGTCGCCGACCGTCACTGCTTCGTCCCAACCACCGATGCTACGCAAAAAGTTGACATCCCACACCACCGCCGAGGGATTGACCCAATCGCCATCGAACCAGTTGGCAAATATCTCTTGCTCGGTCTGACCAGGTCGCCCTAGTGGACCCTTAAAGGCTGATGGCGCATTATCAGTGTAGCGTATTTCCATCTTTGAAAAAACAACATTCGCTTTTTGTTCGCGGGCAGCAATCACAGATCCCTTGAGAATATCCCCCTCAATCTCATCATCAGCGTCCAGAAACATCACATAAGGGGATGAGACTGCTTCAAGTCCTCTGTTTCGGGCATGGGAACCACCCTTGTTAGGCCCTGTTATCAGCGTAATTGAGTTGTCAGCCACAAAAGGTTGCAGGACATCAAGACTACCATCATTCGACCCGTCGTCGACTACGATAACTTCGGCCACGACGTCGCCTTGCGCTTGTACGGAGGCAATAGTGCGTCCGACCCATTCTTCAGCGTTGTAACATGGAATTACAACAGAAACCCGTGCGCGCGTTTCGCAGTTTTTAGTCATCATTGATCCTTGTGTTCTCTTTCTGATAGAATAAATCTGCACGAGACTTAACCAAATCCACGAGACCGATCTGACGACCTAAAAGCGCTGAGCCTTCTACCGTCAAATGCTCATGGTCGCGGTATATAAATACACCGTTGATTACCATATCACATATTTCGTTAGGGCAGAGGTAGTCTTCTAACCTGATGACTGGCATAACATCGGAAATTTTGTCCACCATGTCGTAAACGGAAATAGTCTGGTCGCTATACTGCGATACTTTAAAATCGCATATTTCTTCAGTAGCTCCGAGAAACCCTGCTGTTCTCAGACACTCTCCTATATTTTTCCCGATTTTGGGTGTGGGGGAAATAAATACAGGACGTTTACCCATCGCGGTGATCAGATCCGCCGTTTCCTTCATTTTCTTAATAACTAAATCCTCTTTGCTTTCTCCATTTATGACACCTTGCGCCGACATCATATCATATGAAAACACCTTTAAGGGAGAGGAAATTACCACATACTCAATGCTGGATTGAGTAGAGAGCCATTCCAGTACCTTATCATTAAATTCGATACATCTTTTTCCCCATGAAAAGGTGAGCTTGGCTTTTGTAATAGAAATATCCTTGATTGGCATGCATTCCCCCATGGTCTGCTGAACCATGGAAAGATAGGGATCGCTTGCCAGCAGGGCCGGCGTGATATGCATCGCAAAGCTATCACCCCAAACCAGCGTGTCAGGCGTTTCAGACGTATAGCAATTCTCATTTTTTACGAACATATCGATGCATTTGTCGCTTAGTCCATAGTTGAACCGTAGCACATGATCGAAATCGTAATCCGCATAAGCCACGCCCGACGGTGCCTGCCGCCAGCCCAGCCCCTCGCCCCGGTCCAGCAGGACCCCGAAGGCCAGAAACACCGCAGCAACCGCACCCGCAATGGAAAATATCTGGCCGCGCGAGAAACGGGCGGCACCGGCGCGTCCGCGAAAGGGGCTCTCCACGAAGGCCCAGGTCGCCCAGGCCAGCACCAGCGCCAGCAGGCCAAGACCTGTCATCAACAGCAGGGATGGCTCATGCACGCTTCGAATGCGCGCGAAGGCAAAGAGCGGCTGGTGCCAGAGGTAGGCGCTGTAGCTGATCAGTCCTATGCCCACCAGCACCCGCCACGACAGCAGCCGCGCCACGGCCGTGCCGCTCGAGAAGACGATGATCAGCGCCGTGCCCCCCACCGGCAGCAGCGCGTAGAGCGAGGGAAAGGGGGTGGACCCGTCGAAGGCAAAGATCGCCACAAGGATCGCGCCCAGCCCGGCGGCGGCCAGCAGCCCCTGCGGGCGCGGCGGGGCGGAGCGGAGCACCACCGCGCAGATCGAACCGGCGAATAATTCCCACACCCGGCTCATCGGCAGATAGAAATTCGCGGCAGGCGCATTGCGCCAGGCCCATTCCCCGGATGCGAGACTGACAAGGGCCAGAATGACGATCAGCCCCAGAATGCGCCGGGTTCCGGCCTTCCAGAAGAACGCCAGCAGCAGCGGGAAGAACAGATAGAACTGCTCCTCGATTGCGAGGCTCCACGTGTGCAGCAGCGGCTTCAGCTCGGCGGCGGCGGCGAAGTAATCCGTCTCCCACCAGAACAGGAAGTTGGAGGCAAAAAGCACCACCGCCGCGATGCTCTGGCCGAAGTCCTTGAACGCCAGGGGCGTCATCCACATCCAGGCAAAGGGGATCGAGACCGCGATGACCGTGAAGAGCGCGGGAAGGATCCGCCGCGCGCGCCGGTCGTAGAAGTTCATCAGGGAAAAGCGGCCCCCCTGCAGATCGTCCAGCAGGATGGTGGTGATCAGGTAGCCCGAGATCACGAAGAAGACGTCGACCCCGACGAAGCCGCCAGAAAACGTCTCGAACCCAGCGTGAAAGGCGATTACCGGAAGGACGGCCACGGCGCGCAGGCCGTCTATTTCGGGTCTGTATTTCATCTGACGCGCTATAAATCTGTTTTGTGGAAATTCGATGGCCGTTGCGGGACATAGCAAGCACAGCCGGGCAAGTCACCTGCCAACATGAATGCCTGCCACTTGGCCCGCAGCGCGTAGACATCCCAGTCCGTTTTCAGGCGGCGGGCCGCGGTCAGGGCTTCTTCTGACCGCATGGCGCGCGGCCGGGTTCGATGACCACGGCGCGAGGGTGATGGAGATGATCTCCTGAAGCATTTCCCGACCCAACGTCAGCTCTACGACGATCTTCTTGAATCAACCGCTCTGGTCTTCAAGCGCCTTCAGCGGACGCATTTCGTTCCGCAGCGGCCCGCCATACTGCTTCTTCCAATTAAAAATATGTCGCTTGGAATATTCCTGCCTTCCGACATATCCCGCGAACGGCGTTCCTTCTTCACCCTGCTTCAGAATGAATGCATTCTGCGCTTCCGTGAACTTCGATGCTTAGCGGAAAACTCCGACTTCAAACAGTCCAGTTATCAAGGGACAGAGCACTTGTCTTTCGATAGAGCGCGGACCAACGTACTGCGATCTGAAGACGCAGCAAACGCAACCCGATATGACCCGATCCTTTTTTGATCTGAAAATGACACACCCATGAGCGCCTCCCTCTTCGACACTCTCCTGGCAGCCCTCGGCAACAAGACCGCGCGGGTCGGCGTCGTCGGCCTTGGCTATGTTGGCCTGCCCCTTGCCGTGACCGCCGCCGACCGCGGGTTTCCGGTGACCGGCTTCGACATCGACGCCGGAAAAGTGGTACTTCTGGACGCCCGCACCAGCTATATCGAGGCGGTGAGCAAAGAGGCTCTGGCCAGCGTAATCGACGCGGGCCGGTTCGACTGGACCACGGATTTCGCAGGCCTTTCGGGCTGTCAGGTCATCGTGATCTGCGTGCCGACCCCGCTGACCAAGCACCGCGAACCCGACATGTCCTATGTCGTGGACACCGCAAAAGAGATCGCCAGACACCTCAGCCCCGGCACGCTGGTGGTGCTCGAATCCACCACCTATCCCGGCACCACGGACGAGGTGCTCACCCCCCTGCTCGCGGGCGGTGGATTAGAGCCTGCAAAGGACTTCTGGGTCGGATTCTCCCCCGAACGCGAGGATCCGGGCAATACCTCGTTCAAGACCGCGACGATCCCCAAGATCGTCGGCGGCGACAGCCCGCAGGCGATCGAACTGGTCACGGCCTTCTATTCCCGCGTGGTGGACAAGGTCGTGCCCGTCTCCTCCACCCGCACCGCAGAGGCCGTGAAGATCACCGAAAACATCTTCCGCGCCGTCAACATCGCCCTCGTGAACGAGCTCAAGCTCATTTACGACGCCATGGGCATCGACGTCTGGGAGGTCATCGACGGGGCGGCCACCAAGCCCTTCGGCTTCATGCCCTTCTACCCCGGCCCAGGCCTTGGGGGGCACTGCATCCCGATCGACCCCTTTTATCTCACCTGGAAGGCACGGCAGTACGAACTGTCGACCCGCTTCATCGAACTGGCGGGCGAGATCAACGTGAACA
>JBBSJO010000049.1:0-22538 GCA_038257185.1 Rhodobacterales bacterium
AAGCTGGTGCGCAGCTAAACCTTCTATTGATCAATCGGTTATGGAAGGGGCGGCTCGGGCTGCCCCTTCGTCGCGCGGCGGGGCAGTTTGCCTTGCGTCTGCGGCGGAATGTGACCACCTTCTGCCATGTACGAGTTCTATCACCGCCTTTTTCTGCGCCGACCGTCACGGTATAGCCGGTCAGAAGCGGGAGCTGGGCAAACTACCAGATCCTGCCCCTGAAAGTCCGGAGAGTCCCGCATGGAGCGTATCGGCCAGTTCTTTCTTTCCCGCCCCTATTGGCTGATCATCATGGTCATGGCGGCGCTTCTGGGGCTGGTGGGGTCGGTCTGGCTCGACCTGAGGAACCTTTCCGATGAAAACCTCCGCCGCCAGGCCACGAGCCTCAACGGTATCATCAGCAGCGTGCGGTCCTACTATGCCACCAACGTCGTCGGCCGCGTCGTGAGCAGCGATACCAGGACACAGGCCCTGCACAACTATCTCGACGTGCCCGGTGCCATCCCGATCCCCGCCACGCTGTCGCTGGAACTCGGTGCGGCGATCGGGGCGTCAGAAGGCGACGTGGTGTACCGCTTCGTCTCCGACTACCCGTTCAAGAACCGCCCGCCCCACAACCTCAGCCTCTTCGAAATGGACGCCCTTTCGCAGTTCCGACAAGGCACCGGAGCACCGGAATTGCTGATCCGGTCGAGCGGCAATGTCTGGGACCGGCAAATGACGCTGGCCACTCCGGTGATCATGGCCGGAGCCTGCGTTTCATGCCACAACACCCATCCCGAAAGCCTCAAGACCGACTGGAAGGTCGGCGACGTCCGCGCCATCCAGTCGGTACGCGTGCGCCAGCCCGTGACGCTGAATATCCTCTCCTTCAAATGGCTGCTGATCTACTTCCTGGTCGCGGGCACTGTCGGCATGCTCTTTGCCGCGATGCAGTACCGGCTGGCGAGCAGCTTCAGCCGGATGAACGACGAACTCGGGGCGAACAACGAATTTCTGGCCGGGATTTCGATGAAGATTTCCAAGTACCTGTCCCCACAGGTCTATCGTTCGATCTTTTCGGGAGAAAAGGACGGCTCGATTTCGACCGAACGCAAGAAACTCACGGTCTTCTTCTCCGACATCAAGGATTTCACCGCCACGACGGAGCGCATGCAGCCCGAAGAGCTGACCGGACTGCTGAACACCTACTTCACCGAGATGAGCAAGATCGCCGAGGCCCATGGTGCGACAATCGACAAGTTCATCGGCGATGCCATCGTCGCCTTCTTCGGCGATCCGGAGACGAAGGGTGCGGCGGAGGATGCGCGGGCCTGTGTGCGGATGGCGATGGACATGCAGCAAAGCCTTTCCGATCTCGGCAAACGCTGGCGACGCGAGGGGATCGAACACCCGTTCAAGGCCCGCATGGGGATCAACACGGGCTATTGCAACGTCGGCAATTTCGGTTCGGAAGAGCGGATGGATTACACCATTATCGGGGCGGAGGCGAACCTGGCCGCGCGACTGGAAGCCATCGCGGAGCCGGGCGGCATCGTGCTGAGTTACGAGACCTACGCCCATGTCAGCGACATCGTGGAGGCCGTCGCCATGGAGCCTGTCCACTTCAAGGGGATCGCCCGCGAAGTCGTGCCTTATCGCGTGGTCGGTCTGACCGTCGATGGCCCCGCCACCCTGCGGCAGGGGAGTGGGAAGGGTCAGCTAATGCTGGACCTTGGTGAGCTGGACGAAGCGGCAAGGGCGCGGGTGGAACAGGCGATCCGCGATGTGCTGTCGCAGGCGGGTGTGGCGAAGTAGGGGCAGGTGCCTGCTCACGTCTGGCGACAGACAAGACCACAGTGGCGCGAACGCTCCAGGTGCTGCTCCCAAATGATTTGGCAAAATACTAAGGCAAGTACCTGAATGTTCTTGACGTGGAAGCCGACCTTATATTACTTAGGCACATGCCTTATCATACCACCCCCCTCGACCTCGCCTTCCATGCGCTCAGCGACCCGACACGCCGCGCGGTGGTGTCGCGCCTTGCCGGGGGCGAGGTGTCGGTCAGCGCCCTGGCGGAGCCCTTCGACATGGCGCTGCCGTCTTTTGCGCAGCATCTGAAGGTGCTGGAAGATTGCGGTCTGATCGCAAGCGAGAAGCGCGGGCGCAGTCGCTGGTGCCGCTTGGTGCCGGAGCGTTTCGACACGGCTGCGGACTGGATGGAGACGGAGCGCCGCAGTTGGGCCGCGCGGCTGGATCGGCTGGAAGTATATCTGGACAACAGCGAAAACGAGGAACGACATGAAAAACCCGATTGAAACCTGGTCGCTCGACCGCGAGGCCGTGGTTGTGAAGGTGCTGAACCACCCGCGCGACAAGGTCTTTGCCGCCTGGCTGGACCCCGAGGCGCTAGGGCAATGGTATGGCCCGACGGGTCTCGACATCGAGACACACGAGGCCGACATCCGCGAGGGCGGCGTCTGGCGCTTCGACATGGTGGGCATGTTCGAGGGCAAGGAGCAGCGCTTCGAGAACCTCGCGCGTTACGTGGAGATCGTGCCGAACGAACGGATTGTCATGGACTACGGCACGCCCGATCCCGCCGACCCCGACCGTTTCCGGGCAACAGTGACTTTTGATTCGCAGAGTGATGGCAAGACGGTCGTTACCCTGCGCCAGATCCACCCGACCCGCGAGCGGCGGCAGGCGGTCATCGGTTTCGGTGCTGTGGAATACGGATTGCAGACATTGGACGGTCTCACAACCTGGCTCGACCGCTAGAGGGACAGGTCGGAGCGCTCCATTTCGATGTTAATGCGCTCTCCGGGTTTTCCCGCGACGAGGCTGGAGGATGTGCGTGTCGCGCCCTGCTTGACTGGCGGCCTGTTCTGAACCCGTCTTTCATAAGATGGCTTCAAAACTTGAAAGAGTCTGCGCCGCTCAGGCTCGGCGCAAGGCAGTACTTTGCCGATGAAGCGGTCGGGGAGGATGTCCAGCGCGGCAAAGCGGTCCGCTCGAAAGTGCCTGAAATCCCGCTCTACGCGCGACAGGTGGCAACGACGATGGCATATGAATAACGCAGAACCGGAGCCGCAAGACGGCAAAGCTCAGTAATCCACACCCTTCTGTGCCTTGATGCCCGCCTTGAAGGGGTGCTTTACCTCGGCAAATTCCGTCACCAGATCTGCATAGTCGCAGATCTCCGGTTTGGCATCGCGCCCGGTAAGGATCACGCCGGTCCGCTTGTCGCGGGCCTCCAGCCCCGCCAGCACGTCCGCGACGGACAGGTAGTCATAGCGCATCGCGATGTTGATCTCGTCCAGCACGACGAGGTCGTAATCGCCGCTCTCCATCATCGTCCGCCCCTTGGCGAAGGCGGCCTGTGCGGCGGCGATATCGCGTTCCTTGTCCTGCGTGTCCCAGGTGAAGCCTTCGCCCATCGTGTGCCAGTCCACGCCACCCAGCTTGTCGAAGAACAGCCGCTCGCCGGTCTTCCATTTTCCCTTGATGAACTGCACGACACCGACCCGCTGTTTCCAGCCCAATGCCCGGACCACCACGCCCACGGCGCTGGAGGACTTGCCCTTGCCGGCACCGGTATGGACCAGCACCAGACCCCGCTCGGGGTCTTGCAACTCCGCCACCTTGGCACGCTGCTCCGCTTGGCGTTCCTGCATCTTTTCCTTGTGGTCGGCGGGGTCTGACATGGGGCGCTCCTTTGGGGTTGCTGGCCGCACAATAGGCGCATCGGGCGCGAGGTAAAGAGTCAGCCCTTGGGGTCCGTCACCGAGCGGACCTTGGCCCGCTCCAGCCCCAGCTGCCGCTCGCGCCAGATCACCAGCGCCCCTGCCGTGATGACGAGGGCGGCACCGAGCAGCATGTGGATCGTCGCGACCTCGCCGAAAAGAAAATACCCCAGCACGATGGCGAAGAGCATCGATGTGTAATCGTAGGGCGCCAGCATCGACACGGTGCCGAAGCGGTAGGACGAGGTAACGAAAATCTGCGCCACCCCTCCGACGAGCCCTGCGGAGACGAGCAACAGCAGTGTCTGTCCATGCGGGACGACCCAGCCGAAGGGCAGGGTAAGCAGCGACAGGACCGACGCAGTGGCGGAAAAATAGAAGACAATGGCGGCGGTGTGCTCGGACTGGACCAGTTGGCGCAGATGCACCTGCACGAGGCTGCGCATCATGGTGGCAACGAGGATCGCAATGGCCCCGATGGTCGCCGCACGTTCGTAGCTTTCACCCGCACCGAAACGCGGCCAGAGGATGATGAGAACCCCCAGCAACCCGATGACCACCGCGCCGACCCGGATCAGCCGGATGCGCTCGCCCAGCATCAAAGCGCCGAGGATGACGGTGAAGATCGGCGTGGCAAAACCGATGGCGGTGACTTCGGGCAGGGGCAACAGGCCCAGACCCGTGAAGGTCAGCCCCATCGCCGTCGTCCCGAACAGCCCGCGCCAGAAGTGGCCCATCGGGTTCTTGGCGATCAGCCCCACCGAAAGCTGCCCGCGCTGTGCCAGCCAGACCAGGATCACAGGGATGGCGAAGAAGGAGCGGAAGAAGACGGCTTCGCCCGCCGGCACGTCATCCGATACGGCCTTGATGATCGCCGACATGCAGGTGAACAGGAAGATCGCCATGACCTTCAGCAGAACACCAAGGCCGGGGCGCGCAGAGAAATCCTCGACCTTCACGCTGCCGTCCTGTCGCTCAAGCGTCCGGTCCGATCACGCCGCGGTTTTGCCCGATCTGTCCGCGGTGCAGCAACAGGTGATCGAGGATCACACAGGCCATCATCGCCTCGCCCACCGGCACGGCGCGGATGCCCACGCAGGGGTCGTGGCGCCCCTTGGTGATGATCTCGGTTTCCTCGCCGGTCCTGGTGATCGTCTTGCGCGTGGTCAGGATGCTGGAGGTCGGCTTGACCGCGAAACGCACGACGACGTCCTGCCCGGTGCTGATCCCGCCAAGGATGCCACCCGCGTGGTTGGAGGAGTAGCGATGCGAAGCCGACACTATGACTTTCAGGCGACTGTGCGATATCCCACGGCTCTCAAGTCTTTGACGTGCGACATGTATCATCATTCCGTTGTCGCGCTTCTCGAAGGCCTGAAGAGACGAAAGAGAGAACCATCTTTCCTTGCCCTCGAATTCAGGTGAATAAACTTCCTGACCCTTGGCGCCCTGTTTGCCAATGTACGCATTGGGCAGGAAAAGCTCGACGATATCCCGAGACGGATCGCCCTTGTAAATCTCGTCTGCGTTCATCTCTCCCGTCAGCATCGCCGCCGACATGCCCTCGCCGATCTCCACGCCCTTGACTGCGTTGATGCTCATCATCGCGGCGGCGAGGTCCGTGTCCAGCTTGCCATAGACCGGCGCGCCGAGGCCTGCCGGGACACCGCGCGCGACAACCTCGATGATGGCCCCCACGCTGCTGCCGGACTTGCGCAACCCGTCGAGATACCCGGCCCATTGGGTCGCGGCCTTGGCATCGGGCACCCAGAATGGGTTCTCATTGATCTCTTCCCAGTCGAAGGCGTCGCGGTCGATCTTGTTCGGCCCCATCTGCACCATGTAGCCGGTGATCTGCACCTCCGGCGCCATCACCTTGATCGCCTCGCGCGCCACCCCGCCCGCCGCGACGCGGCTCGCGGTTTCGCGGGCCGAAGAACGCCCTCCGCCCCGGTAATCCCGCACGCCGTACTTCTGGAAATAGGTGATGTCCGCGTGGCCGGGGCGGAACTTGTCCTTGATGTCGCCGTAGTCCTTGGACCGCTGGTCGGTGTTCTCGATCATCAGCTGTACGGGGGTTCCGGTCGTCACGCCCTCGAACACACCCGACAGGATGCGCACCTCGTCAGCCTCGCGGCGCTGGGTCGTGTATTTGTTCTGCCCCGGTTTGCGCTTGTCCAGCCAGTGCTGGATCATGCTCTCGTCGATCGGAACGCCGGGGGGGCAGCCATCGACCGTCGCGCCGATGGCGGGCCCGTGGCTTTCGCCCCATGTGGTGACGCGGAAGAGATGTCCGAAGCTGTTGATCGACATGGGGGCAGGCTCCTGTTGCTTCATCCCATAAAGACCGCCGCGCGGGGCCTCAAGGGGATTTGCCTTGCAACTGCCGCGCTTGCGCCCTAGCTCTTGGTGTACCTCGGGGGGCTCGCAAGGGCTGAGATGTGCATGAGGCACGGACCCGTAGAACCTGAACCGGTTAACACCGGCGGAGGGAAGGTCTGGACCCACATCCACCTTTTTCCTTTCGCCGCAAAAGGAGGATGCGATGAAGTATCTTGCACTTGCAGCGGCTACCCTGGGAGCCTCGGCAGCATATGCCGAAACACCCGAACTCACCGTCTATACCTACGACAGTTTCGTCGCCGAATGGGGCCCCGGCCCGGCGATCAAGACCGCCTTCGAGGCGGAGTGCGCCTGCACCCTCAATTTCGTGGGCCTCGGCGATGGTGCCGCACTTCTGGCGCGGCTGAAGCTGGAGGGTGAGCGATCCGATGCAGATGTAGTGATGGGCATCGATACCAGCCTGATCGCCGCAGCGAAGGAGACGGGGCTCTTCACGACCACACAGGTCGAGGCGACCTACAGCCTGCCCATCGAATGGACCGACGACATGTTCGCACCCTACGACTGGGGCTACTTCGCCTTCGTCTACAATGACGGCGTCACGCCGCCAAAAACCTTCCGCGAACTGGCAGACAGCGACCTGAAGATCGTGATCCAGGACCCGCGCTCCTCCACCCCCGGTCTGGGCCTGCTGATGTGGGTCAAGGACGCCTATGGCGATGAGTCCCAAGCCATCTGGGAGGGGCTGGCCGACAATATCGTCACCGTCACCAAGGGATGGACGGAGGCCTACGGTCTGTTCCTCGAAGGCGAGGCGGACATGGTGCTGAGCTACACCACTTCCCCGGCCTACCATCTGATCGCGGAGGAGGACGCCACGAAGAAGGCGGCGGTGTTCGTTGAGGGCAATTACATGCAGATCGAGGTGATGGGGCGGTTGAAAGCCGCGGACAAGCCAGAGCTGGCGCAGCAATTCATGCAGTTCATGGTCTCGGACGCCGCGCAATCGGTCCTGCCGACGACCAACTGGATGTACCCCGCCGTGACGCCTGTGGAAGGTCTGCCGAAGGGATTCGAGACGCTTTCCGTCCCGGCCAAGGCCCTGTTGGTCCCCAGCGACGACGTGCCCGCCCTGCGGGATGAAGCATTGCAGGAATGGCTCGCAGCCCTCTCTCAATAGGCACGCGGGGCGGGGTCGCGGCGGCGGCATTTGTCGTCGCCCTGATTCTCGCGGCCCTCGTTGCGGTGCTGTCCCGCGCCGATGTCGGCGCGGGATTTCTACGCTCGGACTGGGCGGCAGTTCGGTTCACTGTCTGGCAGGCGTTTCTGTCTGCCGTGATTTCAGTGGCGCTCGCGGTCCCCGTGGCGCGCGCGCTGGCGCGGCGGCGATTTCCGGGGCGGGGGGTGCTGGTGACGCTGCTCGGCGCACCCTTCATCCTGCCGGTGATCGTGGCGGTGCTGGGCCTGCTGACGGTCTTCGGGCGGTCGGGGTGGATGAACGTGCTGCTGGGTTGGTTGGGGCTGCCCCCGGTTTCCATCTACGGCTTGCAGGGGGTGGTGCTTGCGCATGTCTTCTTCAACCTTCCGCTTGCCACGCGCCTGCTGCTGCAAGGCTGGCAGGCAATCCCATCCGAGCGATTCCGGCTGGCAGCGCAATTGCGACTGACCCCGATGGCGGCCTTCCGCGCGCTGGAAGGACCGATGCTGCGGCAGGTGGTACCGGGGGTTGCGGCGCTGATCTTCGTGATCTGCCTCACCAGTTTCGCCGTGGCGCTGACGCTGGGCGGCGGGCCGCGTGCGACGACGTTGGAACTGGCGATTTATCAGGCGTTCCGCTTCGATTTCGATCTCGGGCGCGCGGCATTGCTTTCCCTGACGCAGCTTGCGCTGGCGGGGGGGGCAGCACTTCTGGCGCTCTGGATCATTCCCCCGATCAGCCTTGGTGGAGGATTGGACCGTCCCGTGATGCGCTGGGAGGCGCGGGGCGGAGTCAGCCGTTTTCTGGATGGGGCGTTCATCTTGCTGGCGGCGGGTTTCCTGTTGCTCCCTATGGCGGCAATCGTCTCGCGGGGCCTGCTGGGACTGGCGGCAGTGCCGGGTGCCGTCTGGCAGGCGGCGGGCCTTTCGATCCTGGTCGCAATGGCCAGCGTGGTCGTGCTGGCACTGCTGGCCCTGCCGATGGCCGCATGGATCGCCACGCGCCGCAGGGGTGGTGTGGAGGCGATCGGCCTCCTTGGTCTCTCCGCCTCGCCGCTGATGATCGGAACAGGCTGGTTCATCCTGCTCAACCCCGTTCTGGACCCGAGCACCGTGGCGCTGCCCCTGACGGCGCTCGTGAACGCGCTGATGGCCCTGCCTTTCGCCCTGCGCATCCTTGTGCCGCGCCTGCGCGATACGGTTAAGGATTTCGGACGACTGGCGCAGACGCTGGGGATGCGCGGCTGGCCTCTGTGGAGATGGCTGATCCTGCCGCGCCTGCGGGCGCAGGTGGGTTTCGCCGCAGGCCTGACGGCGGCGCTGTCGATGGGGGACCTTGGCGTCATCACGCTTTTCGCCGATCAGGATCGCGCGACGCTGCCGTTGCAGATGTACCGCCTGATGGGCTCCTACCAGATGGAAGCGGCAGCGGGGGCTGCGCTGATCCTGCTGACGCTGGCGCTCGGGGCCTTCTGGGTTTGCGAATGGGGAGGACGCCGCCATGCTGGCGCTTGAAGGGATCGAGATCGTGCAGGGCACGTTCCGGCTGGCCGCCGATATGGTTTTGGAGCAGGGGCAGAAGTACGCCGTCATCGGGCCTTCGGGTGCGGGCAAGTCGACGCTGTTGAACGCGCTCTGCGGCTTCGTGCCTGTCCAGACCGGGCGGCTGATGTGGGACGGTGCGGACATCACGGAGGCCGCGCCCGGCGCGCGGCCCATGACGATGCTCTTTCAGGACAACAACCTTTTCCCGCATCTTACGGTCGAACAGAACGTGGGGTTGGGCCTGCGCCCCGATCTTCGGCTTGGCCAGGCCGACCACCACAAGGTCGACCAGGCATTGGCGCGCGTCGGTCTGCTGGACCACGCCGAAAAGCGCCCCGGTGCGCTTTCGGGTGGCCAGCAAAGCCGCGCGGCGCTGGCGAGGGTGCTCGTGCAGGCGCGGCCACTGGTGCTGCTCGACGAACCCTTCGCCGCCCTTGGCCCGGCGCTGCGCAACGAGATGCTGGATCTGGTGCAGGATCTCGTGGCCGAAACCGGAGCGGCGTTGATGATGGTCACGCACGCCCCCGGCGACGTCCGGCGTATCGCGGATCAGGTGATCTTCGTCGAGGGCGGTCGCGCCCACGCGCCGCAACCGGCGGCCGCCCTGATGGACGACCCGCCCCCGGAACTGCGCGCCTACCTCGGCTGACGGCACCGGAATTTTTCAAAAATTCCGGTCCGTTTTCCTTGAAGGAAAACGACCCCCGTTGCCAAGGCCTGCGAACCGCTGCAAAACCACGATGCCCCCCGAAAGGCCACAGCGATGCACCCCAATCCCATTTACCATGACGCCGACGCAGTCCGGAACCTCGACTATGCCCGCGAACGGGGCTTCGGGGTGCTGGCGATCAACGGCCCGGACAGCCCCCTGCTCAGCCATATCCCCTTTTTGATGAACGACGCGGGCGATCAGGCTGACCTGCATCTGGTACGTTCCAACCCCATTGCGCGCGCCCTCAAGTCGCCGATCCCCGCGCGGATCGCCGTATCGGGGCCGGACACCTACATCTCTCCCGACTGGTACGGCGTGCCCGACCAGGTGCCGACATGGAACTACGTCGCCGTCCACCTGACCGGGACGCTGGAACTGCTGCCGCAAGAGACGCTGCTCGACATGCTCGACCGCCAGTCGGCCTTCTACGAGGAACGGCTGCTGCCGAAAACCCCTTGGAAGACCGCGAAGATGACGCCCGAGATCATGGAGAAGCTGATGCGCATGATCGTGCCTTGCCGCATGCGGGTCACGGGGATGGACGGCACCTGGAAGCTGAGCCAGAACAAGCCCGAAGACGTGCGCCTGCGGGCAGCGGAAGACGTGGCGGCCTATGGCTTTGGCAGCGAGACGGACATCATGGCGGCGCTTATGCTGGGCGCGGGCAAAGCCTGAGGGCGATTGCGCCCGACCCCGCAAGGCGCGATAGTGCCGGGACAGGTCAGACAAGGAACGCGCGATGAAACTCTATCACTCCCCCGCCTCGCCCTTCGTGCGCAAGGTGAATGTGCTGCTGCACGAACTGGGCAAGGCCGACGCGGTTGAGCTGGCCGCCGTGCAGACGACGGCCTTCGCCTCGGACGCGGGGCTTGTTGCCAGCAACCCGCTCGGTAAACTGCCCGCGCTGGAACGGCCCGATGGCACCACACTCTACGACAGCCGAGTGATCTGCGCCTATCTCAACGATCTCTACGACGGCAAGATGTACCCGGTGGGCAACCGCAGGTGGGAGACACTGACGCTGGAGGCAACCGGCGACGGGATCATGGATTCGGGCGTGTCGATGGCCTACGAGACCCGGCTGCGGCCCGAGGGGCAGCAGTCGCAGGAATGGATCGAGGGACAGTGGGCCAAGGTGGCGCGGGCCATTTCAGTGCTGAACGCGCGGTGGATGAGCCATCTGCACGGGCCGTTGGATGCGGGCCAGATCTCGGTCGCCTGCGCCCTGGGATATATTGACTTCCGCCACGGCGCGCGCAACTGGCGGCAGGGCAACGACGCCCTCGCGGCCTGGTTCAAGACATTCGAATCGCGCGCATCCATGCAGGCGACCCTCCCGCCCGCCGCATGACCCGCTCAAATCACGCACATTTTCGGCCCCCGACGGCCGCCCTGCGACGCTTTGCGCGGCATTGGCATCTGGACGGACGCGGCGCAGCCCGGTAGATAGCGATCTGAACCAAGGTGGCATGTCGCATGCCATCTCGATGTCCGATGGCCCCGATTGGTCAAGAACTGGAGTAAATCCGTGTCACAAGCTGATGAACACGTAGGCAGCCGGAGGGATTTCCTCTACTACGCAACCGCAGGTACAGGGGCCGTCGCCGTTGGTGCCGCCGTCTGGCCGCTGGTCAACCAGATGAACCCCTCTGCCGACGTGCGCGCGCTGTCGTCGATCCGGGTGGATGTGTCGGCGATTGAGCCGGGCACGCAGCTCACGGTGAAATGGCTGGGCAAGCCGGTATTCATCCGCCGCCGCACCGAGGAAGAGATCACGGCCGCCAAGGAAGTGGACGTGAGCAGCCTGCCCGATCAAAACTCTGAAAACAACAACCTGCCGGGTGGCAGCCCCGCCACGGACGAGAACCGCGCGATGGCGGGCAACGAGGAGTGGCTGGTGATGATCGGGGTCTGCACGCACCTTGGCTGTGTGCCGCTCGGCGACGCAGGCGATTTCGGCGGCTGGTTCTGCCCCTGTCATGGGTCGCACTACGACACCGCCGGGCGTATCCGCAAGGGGCCCGCGCCGCGCAATCTGACAGTGCCGCTGGCCGAATTCGTGGACGATTCCACGCTGAAACTGGGTTAAGGGAGCACACCGATGGCTGGAATTCCTCACGACCATTACACACCGAACTCAGATGGCGAAAAGTGGCTCTATCGCCGCCTTCCCGTGGTGGGCCTGCTCTATGACACCCTGATGATCCCGACCCCCCGGAACCTGAACTGGATGTGGATCTGGGGCATCGTGCTGACCTTCTGTCTTGCCCTGCAGATCATCACCGGCGTGGTTCTGGCGATGCATTACACCCCGCATGTCGACATGGCCTTCGCGTCTGTCGAGCACATCATGCGCGACGTGAACGGCGGCTACATGCTGCGTTACCTGCATTCCAACGGTGCCTCGCTCTTCTTCGTGGCGGTCTACGCGCACATCTTCCGAGGCCTCTACTACGGTTCCTACAAGGCCCCGCGCGAGATTACCTGGATCATCGGCATGCTGATCTACCTGCTGATGATGGCCACAGGCTTCATGGGCTACGTGCTGCCCTGGGGTCAGATGTCCTTCTGGGGCGCGACCGTGATCACCGGCCTCTTCGGCGCCATTCCCTTCGTGGGCGAATCGTTGCAGACCCTGCTGCTGGGCGGACCTGCGGTGGACAACGCCACGCTGAACCGCTTCTTCTCGCTCCATTATCTGCTGCCCTTCGTCATCGCGGGCCTCGTGATCGTCCATATCTGGGCCTTCCACACCACCGGCAACAACAACCCCACCGGGGTCGAAGTGCGCCGCGGGTCCAAGGAAGAGGCCGAAAAGGACACCCTGCCGTTCTGGCCCTACTTCGTGATCAAGGACCTCTTCGCGCTGGCCGTCATTCTGACAGTGTTCTTCGCCATCGTGGGCTTCATGCCGAACTACCTCGGCCACCCCGACAACTACATCGAGGCGAACCCGCTGGCGACACCCGCGCATATCGTGCCGGACTGGTACTTCCTGCCGGTCTACGCGATCCTGCGGGCCTTCACCTCGGAAGTCTGGGTCGTTCAGATTGCGTCCGTCGTGACCGGCGGCATCATCGATGCCAAGTTCTTTGGCGTGCTGGCGATGTTCGGGGCGATTGCCGTCATGGCGCTGGTGCCCTGGCTCGATACATCCTCTGTCCGGTCGGGCCGCTATCGCCCGATGTTCAAGTGGTGGTTCGCGCTGCTGGTGATCGACTTCTTCGCGCTGATGTGGCTCGGTGCCATGCCGGCTGAGGAACCCTATGCCAGCTTCTCGCTGATCGCCTCGGCCTACTGGTTCGGGTATTTCCTGATCATCCTGCCGCTTCTGGGCGTGATCGAGAAGCCACTGGCACAGCCCGCGACCATCGAGGAAGACTTCGATGCGCATTATGCCCGGAACGTTGGCGGCACCAAGACGATCGTGAAACCGGCGGAGTAAATGGATATGAACATGAATACGAAATCCATCCTGACGACGGCCATCGCGGCGGCTTTTGCCCTCTCGGGGCTCGCTCAGGCGCAGGACACGAGCACCACGACGCAGGACGATCCCATCGTGACACCGGCCCCAGAAGCGCAGGCCGATACCGCACCCGCTCAGGAGCCCGCTGCCGATCAGGCGACGGGCGACACCGCGGCGGAGCAGCCCGCGACCGACGAGGCGGCGACCGAAGAGCCAGCAGCTGAACCGTCGACGGATGAGGCAGCCACGGATCAATCCGCAGCGGAACCCGAAACCGACGAGGCCGCAAGTGACGAACCGGCCGCTGATGAACCCGCAGTGGAAGCGGATCAGGCGGCAACCGACGCGCCTGAAGCGACCGAAGAACCCGCCGCCGAGCCGGAAACGGCAGAGACTGACGAAAATATGGCCGAGGAGCCTGACGTTGCCGCGGAGGAAGTCACGCCGGATGCCGAGAACGCACCGGAAAGTGCCGAATCCGAAACCGGCACGGAGGAAGAATCCGCGACCGAGACCGAAGTCGCCACCGACTCGCCTGCCGAGGAAGATGAGGATGTCGGCGTGGCCGAAGCCGAGGATCACGGCGGCGACCATTCGACGCCGCACATCGAGAACATCGACTTCTCCTTCGACGGCCCGTTTGGTGCCTATGACGTCAACCAGCTCCAGCGCGGCTTGCAGATCTACACCGAGGTTTGTTCGGCCTGTCACGGTCTGAAGTATGTGGCGCTGCGGACATTGGGTGACGAAACCGGCCCGAACCTCCCCGAAGATCAGGTGAACGAGTATGCCAAGCAGTGGGATGTCTTTGATGCCGAGCTGGACGACACCCGCGCCGCGACGCCGGTGGACCACTTCCCCGCTTCGAACCTCGAGAATGCCCCTGACCTGTCGCTGATGGCCAAGAAGCGTGCGGCCTTCCACGGCCCCTACGGCCTTGGCATCAACCAGTTCCTCAAGGGCACCGGCGGGCCGGAGTACATTACCGCGATCCTGACCGCCTACACCGGCGAGACCAAGGAGCAGGCAGGCACGACCTTCTACGAGAACACCGCCTTCCCCGGTGGCTGGATCGCAATGGCCCCGCCGCTTTCCGACGAACTAGTTGAGTTCGCCGACGATCACGAGAACGATACGCATCATCTGGCAGAAGACGTGTCCGCCTTCCTGATGTGGACCGCCGAACCGAAGCTGGGCGCCCGCAAGCAGGCCGGTTTCGCCGGTGTGGTGTTCCTGACGCTGCTGTCGGTGTTGCTGTATCTGACGAACAAGCGCCTCTGGGCCCCGATCAAGCACCGCCGCGAGCAAGACTGAGCTTTCAGCCATATCCAAGCCGAAAAACCCCCGCAGCAGCGCTGCGGGGGTTTTTCTTTGTCGGCTGGGTATGGACCTCCGCCAACGTCGGCTCCACATGATTGAAACAGGTGTTATTCAGGCCCGGTGCATCAGGACGTTCAGCAACTTGCCCGCAGGATCGCGGATGTAGAACCGGCGAACGCCCCACGGCTCGTTGGTGAGATCGTATTCGATTGCGAGACCCATCTCCTTCGCCTGCTTGTAGACTGCATCGACGTCGTCCACCTCGATGGAAACGTCCGGCACCGCTGTTCCGGAGCCCCCCTCAGAGGCGAAGCTGATCTGGACGGCTGCCTCACCCCCTGATGCCAGCGTGGCGATCCAACCGTGGTCCATAACAGTCTCAAGTTCAAAAAGGTCGGCGTAGAACTTTTGCAATGCCGAGACCGACGTGGTGCCGATATTCGTTACGATGCGCCGCACGGCCATGGTTGAGTCCCCCTCGCTTGCAGGGCCGATCTTACCTGCTTTCCCAAACAGCGCCAGCATTGCTCCGGAAACGGGCAGATGCCACCGCTCGATTGGCCTCTTTTGAGAATCGTTATCAAAAGCATTTACACTTGCGAACAATTCTCATATCCAATGACGGAACACTTCCGATCCCTTCGAAAGGACCGACAATGCAGATTCGAACTCTCGTCCTTGCGGCTTTCTCAGTCGCTCTATTCGCTTCTGCAACGTCCGCGCAGGACGGCAAGTTCAAGGCCGTGACCACCTTCACCGTCATCGCCGATATGGCCCGCAACGTGGCAGGCGACGCAGCGATTGTGGAAAGCATCACCAAGCCCGGAGCCGAAATTCACGGCTACCAGCCCACGCCGCGCGATATCATCCGGGCGCAGGATGCCGACCTGATCCTGTGGAATGGCTTGGGTCTGGAACTGTGGTTCGAGCAGTTCTTCACCAACCTTTCGGAGGTGCCGAGCGCCACGCTGAGCGACGGCATCGAGCCGATCAGCATCACGGAAGGGGAGTACGACGGCAAGCCGAACCCCCATGCCTGGATGGGCCTGACCAACGCGCTGATCTACGTCGACAACATCCGCGATGCCTTTGCGGAACATGATCCAGCCAATGCAGAGGTCTATGCGGCCAACGCCGAGGTCTACAAGAAGCAGATCACCGACACGATTAGTCCCCTGCGGGACGAGATCCTCACGATCCCGGACGCGCAGCGCTGGCTGGTAACCTGCGAGGGCGCGTTCAGCTACCTGATCCGCGAATTCCAGATGCACGAGCTTTATCTCTGGCCCATCAACGCCGACAGCCAGGGCACCCCGCAGCAGGTCCGCAAGGTGATCGACGGCATTCGCGAGAACGACATCCCGGCGGCATTCTGCGAGAGCACCGTCAATCAGGCCCCCGCCGAGCAGGTCGCGCGGGAAACCGGTGCGAAATACGGCGGCGTGCTCTATGTCGACAGCCTGACAGAGGCGGACGGGCCGGTGCCCACCTACATCGACCTGCTGCGCGTCACGACGGAGACGATTGCGAAAGGCCTCAGGAAATGAATTCCGGCATCATGGCGCGCAACGTGACCGTGACCTATCGTAACGGCCACACGGCACTGCGCGATGCGTCCTTCGAGATACCGACGGGCACGATCACGGGTCTGGTCGGCGTCAATGGTGCCGGCAAGTCGACGCTTTTCAAGGCGATCATGGGCTTCGTGCCCGCTGCAAAGGGCGAGATCACGGTGCTGGGTATTCCGGTCAAAGACGCCCTGCGCCAGAACATCGTCGCCTATGTGCCGCAGTCCGAAGAGGTAGACTGGTCCTTCCCGGTGCTGGTGGAGGACGTCGTGATGATGGGACGCTACGGCAAGATGGGCTTCTTCCGCCGTCCGGCGCAGTCGGACCGGGACGCGGTGACCGCCGCCCTCGGGCGCGTGAACATGACGGAGTTCCGCCACCGCCAGATCGGCGAGCTGTCGGGCGGCCAGCGCAAGCGCGTGTTCCTCGCCCGCGCACTGGCGCAGGATGGCAAGGTGATCCTGCTTGACGAACCCTTCACCGGCGTGGACGTCAAGACCGAGGACGCAATCATCACCCTGCTGCGCGAGATGCGCGACGAGGGGCGGGTGATGCTGGTCTCTACCCACAACCTCGGGTCCGTGCCGGAGTTCTGCGACCGCACCGTGCTCGTCAAGGAAACCGTCCTGGCCTACGGCCCGACCGAGACGACCTTTACCCACAAGAATCTCGAAATCGCCTTTGGCGGGGTGTTGCGGCACTTTGTGCTGGGCGGCGACGATCTGCACGACGACGACGACAGCCGGACAATCCGGGTCATCACCGACGACGAGCGCCCCTTCGTCGTCTACGGCGACGAGGTCGAGAAATGATCGAGACGCTGCTGTTGCCCTTCTCCTACGGCTATATGTTCAACGCGATGTGGGTCAGCGCGCTGGTCGGGGCGGTCTGTGCCTTCCTCTCCGCCTACCTCATGCTCAAGGGCTGGTCGCTGATCGGCGACGCGCTGAGCCACTCCATCGTGCCGGGCGTTGCGGGGGCCTATATGCTGGGCCTGCCCTTCGCGCTCGGCGCTTTCGCGGCGGGCGGGCTCGCGGCAGGCGCGATGTTGTTCCTCAGCCAGCGGTCGGGGCTGAAGGAGGACACGATCATCGGACTGATCTTCACCTCCTTCTTCGGGCTGGGACTGTTCATGGTCTCGCTTTCGCCGACTTCGGTCAGCGTAGAGACGATCACGATGGGCAACATCCTCGCCATCACGCCTTCGGACACGCTGCAACTGGCGATCATCGGCTTCGTGTCGCTGGCGATCCTGCTTGCGAAGTGGAAGGACCTGATGGTCACCTTCTTCGATGAGAGCCACGCGCGGTCGGTGGGGCTGCGGCCCGATCTGCTGAAGATCGTGTTCTTCACTCTGCTGTCGGCCTCCTGTGTGGCCGCATTGCAGACCGTGGGGGCCTTCCTCGTCATTGCCATGGTCGTGACACCGGGGGCGACGGCATACCTCTTGACGGACCGCTTTCCGCGCCTGCTGGTGCTCAGCGTGCTGATCGGGTCGCTGACCAGCTTCTTCGGGGCCTACCTCAGCTTCTTCGTGGACGGCGCGACGGGCGGGCTGATCGTGACGTTGCAGACGCTGATCTTCCTCGCGGCATTCTTCCTCGCCCCCAAGCACGGCTACTTCGCCGCCCGCCGCAAGGCCCGCGCGGCATTGGAGCCGTCATGATCGACACGCTGCTGCAACCCTTCCAGTTCGCCTTCATGACCAAGGCCTTCCTGATGATGGCGATCCTCGCGGTGCCGACGAGCCTGCTGTCGTGCTTTCTGGTGCTCAAGGGCTGGTCGCTGATGGGCGACGCGATCAGCCATGCGGTCCTGCCGGGGGTCGTTCTGGCCTACCTGCTGAATATCCCGCTGATCATCGGGGCCTTCGCGGCGGGCATGACCTGCGCGCTGGCGACCGGGTTCCTGTCCGACAACAGCAGGGTGAAGCAGGATACCGTCATGGGCATCGTCTTTTCCGGCATGTTCGGCTTCGGGATCGTGCTCTACACCAAGATCAGCACCTCGGTGCATCTCGACCACATCCTCTTTGGCAACATGCTGGGGGTGGGGAACGCCGACCTCTGGACCGCCGGGTCCATCGCGGTCGTCGTGGGGGGTATCATTCTCGCCAAGAAGCAGGACTTCCTGCTCCACGCCTTCGATCCGATTCAGGCCAAGGCAGTCGGCCTGCGCATCGGTTGGCTGCACTATGGGCTGCTCACACTGATCTCCCTGACCATCGTGGCGACGCTGTCGGCCATCGGGATCATTCTGTCGATCGGGCTTCTGATCGCACCCGGCGCCATCGCGTTCCTCGCGACCAGGCGATTCGCCCTGATGCTGCCCATCGCCGTCGGTGTGACGATGGTGGCGGGGTTCCTGGGGATCTACATCAGCTTTTTCATCGACAGCGCCCCCGCGCCCACGATCATCCTGATCCTGACCTCGATCTTCATCGTGGCCTTCATCCGCTCGGGCATGAAGACGCGGGCCGCCAGCCTATCGGTGAAAGCCTGACGCCATCTGCTGATGTGTCGCGCCGAAACCCTTGAGCGCTTCGCGCACCTGCTCATTCGCGGGTCCGTAGACTGTGAACCGTTCCGGCGCGAAGACGGTGAGGAAACGGTCCGCGAACTTGGCGCCGAAGTTTCCCAGATGCGCCATGAGCGCGTCGTTGTCGGCATAGCGTTCCAGCACGGTGCAGGTACTGCGGTCTTCCGGCATGTAATACTCGTAGTGCAGCGCGCCGGGTTCATCCCGCTGCGTCGCCGCGACCATCTCATCTACCAACGGCTGCACATTGTCGGCCTGTCCGTCCTGAACCCGCATCTCCAGTACCCATTCGATGATGTCACTCATGTTCTTCCTCCCACTTGAATCCTGACCGTACGCAAGGAACGGAAAATTCCCTAATGCTATTCCACAGTAGCCAAGCCGAACGCGAAAAAGGCGCGGTCCGCTCTGGGGAGAGGGCAGACCGCGCCGACCGTAAAATACGTCGATCGATGCAAAACGAATCGTCCAAAGGCATTAATGTCGAAGCCGGACCGGCCAGTTGCATGACCCTGGTGGCAGTCCGGGAGGCTTAGCCCCACATTCTGCAACCCGGCCCCGAAGGGAGACTAAGGCCGCCCGGAAGCACTCCGAAGAATAAGGGTGCCAAAGAATCCGGGTGGACAACTCTTTATGCATTCACCTTTGCATCGCCGCGCGCCGGGGTCTGTGAACTGGGTCACACTGGCTTCAGAAATCGTTGGCATCCGCGAGTTGGTGCAGCGCATCGCGGTCGAGCACCTTGAGACCGCCGCGGGTAGGGGCGACGACCCCCTCCTGTTTCCAGCGCGCCAGCGTCTTGGACACCGCCTCGCGACTGGCACCTGCGAATTCGGCAAGCTCGGTCTGAGACAGCGAAAGGGAAGGCTGTGCCGCGTCCGAATGCCGGGTCAGGTGCAGTACCTTGCGCGCCAGTCGCGCGGGCAGGGGCAGGAAGACCTGTTCACTCAGTTGCAGGCCCATCCAGCGCATCCGCTTGCCCGCCAGCCGCAGCATGTCAATGGCAAGATCGGGCGACTGCCGAATTGCGCCCAGCACATCGGCGTTCTTGATGCTCCACAACTTGCAGTCTTCGAGAGCGATCACCGTCGCGGTGCGGGGGCCGGGATCGAAAAGCGCGATCTCACCGAAGAGGTCGCCCGCGTGCATCACGTCCAAAGACAGTTTGCGCCCCTCGCTGGACAGGACGCTGACTTCAAGCGACCCGGCCCTTATCGCATAGAAAGCGTCGCCGTAGTCGCCCTGCTCCATCAGAACCTCGCCCTCGGCCAGGCGGACCTTGGTGGCCAGCGTTGACATTAGGCGCTTCAGCGCCTCGGAGGCGTCCGCGAAAGTGTCGTTGTCAGTGGGAAAGCTGTCTTTCACGCAGGCCCCCATGGAATCGATCGGTTGATGGATGACGAAACGTCATCATACAATCAGCGCGCCTCAAGCGACAAGAGATGTGTCACCGGTTCCCTGGATGGTCGCGGCCACGATGTGGCCCTCGACCTGCGGGATGTGGAACTGCACTTCCGTGAACTGTTCGGTCCGGCCCATCGCAGGACTTTCCATCAGGATCCGGTGGGTCCGGCCGACCTGCGCCGCCAGATGCCCCTGCACCCGCGCATCGCCCGCCGCCCGCAACCGCGCGGCACGTTCCTTGATCGCTTTCCCGTTCACGGCGGGCATCCGGGCGGCAGGGGTCCCGGGGCGGGCAGAGAAGGGGAAGACATGCAGCCAGGTCAGGTCGCAGTCCTCGACCAGCTTCAGCGAGTTTTCGAACATCGCGTCCGTCTCTGTCGGGAAGCCCGCGATGATGTCGGCACCGAAGGTCATGTCGGGGCGCAGGCGCTTGGCCTCGGTGGTGAAACGGATTGCGTCGTCGCGCAGGTGGCGGCGTTTCATGCGTTTGAGGATCATGTCGTCGCCATGCTGCAGCGACAGATGCAAATGCGGCATCAGGCGTGGCTCGGTGGCGATGGCCTGCATGAGGTTCTCGTCCACCTCGATTGAATCGATGGAGGATATCCGCAGGCGCGGAAGATCGGGCACCAGCCGCAGGATGCGCATCACCAGATCGCCGAGGCGCGGGGTAGAGGGCAGGTCAGCACCCCAGGAGGTCAGGTCAACCCCCGTCAGCACGACTTCGTTGAAGCCCTTGTCCACCAGCCGCTTGATCTGATCCACGACGACGCCCGCAGGCACCGACCGCGAATTGCCGCGTCCGAAGGGGATGATGCAAAAGGTGCAGCGGTGGTCGCAGCCGTTCTGGACCTGCACGTAGGCGCGGCTGCGGGTGCCGAAGCCGTCGATCAGGTGGCCGGCGGTTTCCGTGACGGACATGATGTCGTCGACCTGGACCGCCTCGCTTGCACCGATGAAATCTGCCGCCAGTCCGCGCCAGGTGGCACCCTGCATCTTTTCGGTATTGCCGATCACCGCGTCGACCTCGGCCATGCGGGCGAAGGTCTCGGGTTCCGTTTGGGCCGCACAGCCGGTCACGATCAGGCGGGCATCGGGGTGCGCCTTGCGCAGCTTGCGGATGTCCTGCCGCGCCTTGCGCACGGCCTCTGCCGTGACCGCGCAGGTATTGACCACCACGGCATTCTCCAGCCCGGCCTGACCGGCGAGGTCTTTCATCGCCTCGACCTCGTAGGCGTTCAGGCGACAGCCATGGTTGGAAAAGACAGGCGCGTTCATGCAAGGCTCGCAAGGAAGGCGGGCGTCAGCGTGCCGCTGGCCACATGCATTGTCGGGCCGGTCATCCAGACGCCGTCCTCGCGCCAGTCCACCTGCAAGGTGCCGCCATCCAGGTCGATCCGTACAGCGCGCCCCGTCAGGCCCCGCCGCGCCGCCGCGACCGCCGTGGCGCAGGAGGAGGAGCCGGAGGCCAGCGTGATGCCCACGCCACGCTCCCACACCCGCATGCGAATGTGGTCGGGGCCGACGATCTGGGCCGCCTGTACGTTGGTGCGTTCGGGGTAGAGCGGGTGATGCTCCATCCGCGCGCCGAAGGTCTCAAGCGGGATCGCGGCGACATCTTCCACGAAGAAGGTGCAATGCGGATTGCCCATGCCGGTCGCAACGGGTGCGCCGTCGATGGGCAGTTCCAGCGTGTCCATCTCCTCGGCCAGCGGGATTTCGTCCCATGCCAGCTGCGGCTGGCCCATGTTGACCGAAGTCAGTCCGCCACCCGCATCCACGGCCACCAGATCACCGCGCGCGGTGGTCAGGTGCAGGCGATCCATGCCGCTCTCGTCCATCAGATAGCGCGCGATGCAGCGTGTGGCATTCCCGCAGGCCGCAGACAAGCTGCCGTCGGCGTTATAGAAGGTCAGATGCGCATCGCCTGCGCCCCTGCCGATCACCGCAAGCTGGTCGAAGCCCACGCCAAAATGCCGATGCCCGATGCCCCGCGCCATGGCTGCTGTCACGGGACGATCCTGCGCACGCGCGTCCAGCACGACAAAGTCGTTTCCCAGCCCGTGCATCTTCATGAAGGGCAGACCATTGGCGAAATCGCTGTTCATGTCCGCGCATATATCCTCACGCGGGGAAGTTATCCAGCAGGTGTCTGGCGTTTCGCCTGTTTTGGGCTTGACCCCTCCAGCCGACCTTTCTAAGTACACCGCCTAGTGGGCCTGTAGCTCAGTTGGTAGAGCAACTGACTTTTAATCAGTAGGTCTCGGGTTCGAACCCCGACGGGCTCACCACTTTTCCTATCAATCTCAGGATGTTGTGGCGCGATGACGAGGTACCGCGCCGATTTGAATCGTTCTGGGGGACATATGGGGGACAAACGTGCTGATTTGGCACCGTTTTCATCTGCTACCCTGTCCAGTGATCGCGGCAACTTGGAGATGCGCTCTTGGTGCGCCTTGCCCGCTTACATGCACGGCTCAAGTGCCCAGGTGGCGGAATGGTAGACGAGCTAGCTTCAGGTGCTAGTACTGGCAACGGTGTGGAGGTTCGAGTCTCTCCTGGTCACCAAGATATTTCCTTATTTTGTTGATACTTAACGGTTATTTCGGCTTGTGTTCAGGTGCATCCACCCTTCCAACCACCTTCACAACCGAAGCATGACCCCCTGGGGGTCGCGAAATCATCATCACTCAGGTGTGTCAGCGGTATAATTTTGA
>JBBSJO010000050.1:0-22411 GCA_038257185.1 Rhodobacterales bacterium
GAAGCTCGCCGCCGCCGGGGCCAGCAGCACGACGTCGCCCGGCTCCGCCTCCGCCACCGCACGTGCCACCGCCACCGCCATGGTGCCGCAAACCTCCGCATCCACATCGAGCTGCATTGCGAACTGAGCCGCCTCGCGCCCGATCACGTAGGCCTTGCGCACCGCCCCTGTGGCCCCTGCCAGCCCGCCCAAACCTCCCTCCTTCTCCAACCCGCCACAAATCCAGCGGATATTGGCAAAGGCCGCCAACGCCTTGGCCGCCGAATCCACGTTGGTCGCCTTGCTGTCGTTGACGAACCGGACCCCGCCAGCCTCGGCAATCGTTTGCGACCGGTGTGGCAGGCCGCCAAAGCTATGAAACGCCGCCTCGATCACCTTGGGCGCCAGCCCAAGCGTGCGAGAAGCGGCATAGGCGGCGCAGGCATTCTGGTGATTGTGCGCCCCCGGCAGCCCAGCCACCCCGCGCAGGTCGATGGAGGCGACCTGCGCACCCTTGCGGTACTCCGACAGGAAGCCCTTGCGCGCAAAGACCTGCCAGCCCGGTCCGGTCAGCTTGCGCGTGACGCTGACCCGGATCACCCGGTCGTCCGCAGGGCCTTCCGCCAGTTGCCCGGCCAGAAACAGCCCTTCGTCCTCATCCACCCCGATCACCGCCCGGTCCGGACCGCCTTCGGCAAAGAGCCGCCGCTTGGCCGCGAAATAGCCGCCCTTGCCGGCGTGCCGGTCCAGATGATCGGGGCTGAGGTTGGTAAAGACCGCCACATCCGGCGTCAGGGCCCGCGCCAGATCGGTCTGGTAGCTCGACAATTCCAGCACCACGACCTCCCCGTCGATGGCCGGATCGATGTCCAGCACCCCGCGCCCGATATTGCCCGCCAGTTGGCAGGGCCGCCCGACGTGGGTCATGATGTGATGGATCAGCGCCGAGGTGGTGGATTTGCCGTTGGATCCCGTCACGGCCACCACGCGGGGCGTGGTGTCGAAATCGTCCCAATCGGAGGTAGCGAAGCTCTGGAAAAACAGCCCGATGTCGTTGTCCACCGGCACCCCGGCCTCAAGGGCAGCGGCCACCACGGGGTTGGGCGCGGGATAAAGATGCGGAATCCCCGGACTCACGATCAGCCGCGCAATCCCGTCAAACGCACCGGGCCGCCGCAGATCCACAGAGGCGAACCCCTCGGCTTCCGCCTTTTCCCGCGCCGCCACATTATCATCCCAACAGACAGGCACCGCCCCGCCTGCCGCCAGCGCCCGTGCGGCCACAAGCCCGGACCGCCCCAGACCCAGCACGGCGACCCGCGCGCCTTCCAATCCCTGCACTGGAATCATGTGAGAACCCCTGTTACCCCGTGACCCACAGAATGGGCGGATTGCGCGCCCTCCACAAGCCGGAGCGCCGCACATGTCGTCCCTCGATGTCCTCCTGCCAAAGATCGACACCGCAATGCGCGCGGATGATGACTGGGGCGCTGTCGCCAGCTACATCCCGGAACTCGCCGGTATCGACCCCGCGCAGTTCGCCATCGCGGTCGTGACCGCGGATGGTACCTGCCACGCGGCGGGGGACGCGGACGTGCAATTCTCCGTCCAGTCCATCACCAAGGTCTTCACCCTTGCCATCGCCCTTGGCCGCTCCGGCGACCAACTCTGGCGGCGCGTGGGCCGCGAACCTTCGGGCCGCGCCTTCAACTCCATCGTGCAGCTCGAACAGGAGCAGGAACAGGGCCGCCCGCGCAATCCCTTCATCAACGCCGGTGCTCTCGTCACCACCGACGAAATCCTCGCGGGCCGCGCCCCACGCGAAGCACTGGCCGAAATCCTGCAATTCGTGCGCACCGCAGCAGGCAGCGACGATATCCACATCAACGAAGCCGTCGCAACATCCGAAAAGGCCCACGGCCAGCGCAACTTCGCACTGGCCTATTTCCTGGCTTCCTGCGGCAATCTGAAGAATCCGCCAGAGATGACGCTCGGCACCTATTTCCACCATTGCGCCATCGAGATGACGACGGTGCAGCTTGCCATGGCGGGCCGCTTTCTGGTCAACGCACCTGGGCTGCCGCGCCTCGTCTCACCCCAACGCAGCCGACGGCTGAACGCGCTGATGCTGACCTGCGGACATTACGACGGTTCGGGCGACTTCGCCTTCCGCGTCGGCATCCCCGGAAAAAGCGGCGTTGGTGGCGGCATTCTCGCGATCGTGCCCCATGTCGCCTCCATCGCTGTCTGGTCCCCTGGCCTCAACCGCTACGGCAACAGCCAGAAAGGCACCGAGGCCCTCGCGGTCCTCTCGCGCGAGATGGACTGGTCCGTCTTCTGAGGCCAAGCAGGGAGCCCTACCCCCTTCACTTTGCAAGATAAACTCCGGAGGTATGGAGGCAGCGCCTCCATCGGCGCGCGCCCCGGCGCGCCGATGCCCGCCCGCCGCAGGCGTTACCGGACCTTGAGCGTGGCCAGTCCGATCATCGCGAGGATCAGCGAGATGATCCAGAACCGGATCACGATGGTGGGCTCCGCCCAGCCCTTCTTTTCATAGTGGTGATGGATCGGCGCCATGAGAAACACGCGTTTGCCGGTGCGCTTGAAGTAAAGCACCTGGATGATCACGCTCAGCGCTTCCACCACAAAAAGCCCCCCGACGATCGCCAGCACCAGCTCGTGCTTCGTCGCCACCGCGATCGCACCGAGCGCGCCACCCAGGGCCAGCGATCCGGTATCACCCATGAAGACGGCGGCGGGCGGCGCATTGTACCACAGGAACCCAAGACCGCCGCCGAAGAGCCCGGCGGTGAAGATCAGGATCTCCCCGGTCCCCGGCACGTAGTGCACATCTAGGTATTCGGTGAAGTCGACGCGCCCGACAGCATAGGCAATCACCCCCAGCGTCCCCGCCGCAATCATCACCGGCATGATCGCCAGCCCGTCCAGACCGTCCGTCAGGTTCACTGCATTTGCCGATCCCACGATCACCAGCACAGCGAAGGGCACAAAGAAATAACCCAGATGGATCAGCGTGTTCTTGAAGACCGGCAGCGCCAGTTCATAGCGCAACGCGTCCGGGTGATACTGCGCAGCCCAGTACCCCGCAATGGCCGCGATCAGCAAACCCAGCAGCAACCGGACCCGGCTCGATACCCCCGTGACGGTCTGCTTGCGCACCTTCGCATAATCGTCCGCAAAACCGATGGCCGCAAAGCTCATCGTGACGAAAAGAACGAGCCACACGAAAGGGTTATCAAGCCGCGCCCATAGCAGCGTGGATGTCAGCAAAGCGCCCACGATCAGCAATCCGCCCATCGTCGGGGTGCCTGCCTTGGCGAAATGGCCTTCGGGGCCATCGTTGCGGATCGGCTGGCCTTTGCCCTGCCGCCGCCGCAGCACGGCGATCAGCGGCTTGCCGAAGAGAAAGCCAAAGATCAGCGCCGTCAGAAACGCCCCGCCGGCGCGAAAAGTGATGTAGCGAAAGAGGTTAAAGAAGTCGCCACCATCCGACAGAAGGGTCAACCAGTAGAGCATTCTTCACGTCCTAACTCGAAATCTTGTAGGCCTCAGCCAATCGCAGCGGGATGGCCCATTTTGCGGATCGCGTCAACGATGGACCCGAGTTTCATGCTGAGCGAGCCCTTGGCCAGCACAACGTCGCCGGGATCGAGCCGATTGCGCAGCCCCGGCAGCAAATCCTGTGCGGTTTCCACCCATTCGCCCCGCTGGTGGTCGGGCAGGATGTCGTGGAGCGATTTCATCAGCGGTCCGATGCAGTGGATCACGTCAATCGCCCCCGTCGCCTCGAGATGCGCCAGCCCCGCGTGCAGGGCGATGGCATCGGGGCCGAGTTCCTTCATGTCGCCCAGAAACGCGATGCGGCGGCCCTTGGCGACGCGCCCGATGTCGTTCTTGACGGCGGCAGCGGCCAGCACCTCAAGGGCGGCGGCCATCGAGGTGGGGTTGGCATTGTAACTGTCGTCGATGAGTTGCAGTGTCAGATGTGTCTCCACCGGATCCAGCACGATGACCTCGCGCACCCCGCGCCCCTTGTAGGGGGTCCAGCGCCCCAGCGACTGCGCCGCCAGCGCCAGATCGGCTCCCATGGCCCGCGCCACGGCGATGGCCCCCAGCCCGTTCATCGCAAAATGCCGCCCCGGACTCGCGATCTTGAAGATCAGCGGAGTTCCGTCGGCGTCGGCCTGCACCACGGTGGTGTCGTCCTGTACCTGCACCTCGAGCAGCTTGTAGTGATGGCCATGCACGCCGAACTCCAGATCGCGCAGCCGACAATCAACGGCCTTGGCCATCAGGATCGCGGCATGTTCGATATCTGCGTTGATCACCGCCACCCCGCCGGGGGGCACGCCTTCAAAGATCGCGGCCTTTTCCACGGCGATCTGCGCCACGTTATCGAAGGCCTCCAGATGTACCGCTGCGACCGTCGTGACCATTGCCACATCCGGGCGCGCAAGCCTCGCCAGCGGGGCGATCTCTCCGGGGTGGTTCATGCCGATCTCGATCACGGCGAATTCGGTGTCGGCAGGCATCCGCGCCAGCGTCAGCGGCACGCCCCAGTGGTTGTTGTAACTGTCGACGGAGGCATGTGTGCGCCCCTGATCGCCAAGGATCGCCAGCAACATCTCCTTGGTCGAGGTCTTGCCGACGCTGCCCGTCACCGCCGCAACCTTGGCCCCGGTCCGCGCCCGCCCCGCAGCGCCAAGGCGTTCCAGCCCCTTCAGCACATCGTCCACGATCAATAGCGGCGCGTCCTGCCCGACTCCTTCGGGCACATGGGAGACGAGCGCCGCGCCTGCTCCCTTCTTCAGCGCTTGCGCCACGAACGCATGCCCGTCCCGCACGTCCTTCAGCGCCACGAAAAGATCGCCCGGCTGGATCGTTCGCGTGTCGATGGAGACGCCGTCGCAGGCCCAGTCGCCCTGCGCGCGTCCGCCGGTCGCCTCTGCCGCCTCGGCGGATGTCCACAAGCTCATGTCAGTCTCCCGTCAAGTGCCGCAACCGCCACGCTGGCCTGTTCCACGTCGTCGAAAGGCAGTACGTCGTCACCCACCGTCTGCCCGGTTTCGTGCCCCTTGCCCGCGATCAGCAAAGCGTCCCCCGGGCCGAGCGCGTCGACCCCGTGCAGGATAGCCTCGGCCCGGTCACCCACTTCCGTGGCCTCCGGCGCGCCCGCCAGAACGGCTGCGCGGATGTCGCCGGGCTCTTCCGAGCGCGGGTTGTCATCCGTCACGATCACCATGTCCGCATTTGCCGCCGCCGCCGCGCCCATCAAGGGCCGCTTGGCGCGGTCGCGGTCACCGCCCGCGCCGACGATGGCGACGAGCCGCCCCATCACATGCGGGCGCATCGCCTTGAGCGCCGTGGCCACCGCATCGGGCGTATGGGCGAAATCGACAAAGACCGCCGCCCCGTTGTCGCGGGTCGCGGCAAGCTGCATCCGCCCCCTCACAGTTACGAGATGCGGCAGCGTATCGAAGACATCCGCAGGCACCGCCCCGCAGGCGATCACCAAACCGGCCGCAAGCAACACGTTGTCGGCCTGAAAGCCCCCGATCAGCTCCAACCGCTTCTGGAACGCCTTGCCGCGCCACTCAAAGCGCAGGTCCTGCCCCGTAGCATCGAAACGCTGCCCGGTCAGGCGCAGGTCGCCCCCGTCGCGGCCGACGGTGATCACTTCGCAGCCGCGCGCCTTGGCAATCGCCATCATGTCCACCCCGCGCGGGTCGTCGATGTTGATCACCGCCGTGCCGTCAACGGGCAGGACACGCGCGAAAAGCCCAGCCTTGGCATCGAAATAGGCATCGAAGCTTTCGTGGTAATCCAGGTGATCCTGCGTGAAATTCGTGAACGCGGCGGCCTTCAGCGTCACCCCGTCGAGCCGCCGCTGGTCCAGCCCGTGGCTCGACGCCTCCATCGCCGCATGGGTGATGCCGTGGGACACAGCCTCCGCCAGTGCGCGGTGCAGGGTGATCGGTTCCGGCGTGGTATGCTTCAAAGGCGCGGTCCAGGCCCCTTCTACCCCGGTCGTGCCGAGGTTGACGGCCTCAAGCCCCATCTCGATCCAGATCTGGCGCACGAAGGTGGCGACGGAGGTCTTTCCATTGGTGCCCGTCACCGCGACCATCGTCGCGGGCTGCCCGCCGAACCAGAGCGCCGATGTCAGCGCCAGCGCCTCGCGCGGGGCGTCCGTGATGACGACGGCGGTCTTCGCCTCCGCCATTTCCGACGCGGCAAGTGCTGCGCCCTCGGCATCGGTCAGCACCGCCACCGCCCCCATCCGCAAGGCGTATTTGATGAACTCGGCCCCATGCACCCGCGTGCCCGGCATGGCGGCAAAGAGGAACCCCTCTTTCACCTCGCGGCTGTCCACGGCGATGCCGGAGATGTCGGGATTGGCTCCGCCCCGGCCCGTCAGGCCGAGGGAGGAAAGCGGAATGGCCCGGGCGCCCATAATTTCACGTCTTTTTATCAGTTGCTGCTGGTCAGCGTTACCATGTCCGGGTTGAGGGGTTCAACATCCGGTCGCACCCCCAGCAAGGGGGCCACGCGGCGGATCATTTCGGCGGCCACCGGCACTGCAGTCCAGCCTGCCGTGCGGCGCGGTTGTGAGCCGGAGGTCTCAACCGGCTCGTCCAGCGTCAGGATCAGGACATAGCGCGGGTCTTCCGCCGGGAACATGCTCGCGAAAGTGGCGATGACCCGGTCGCTGTAATAGCCGCCCGTCGGCTTGGGCTTGTCCGCCGACCCGGTCTTGCCTGCGACATGGTAGCCCGGCACCTCACCGAAAGTCGCCGTCCCGCCATCCTCTGACACCACGCGCCGCAGCATCTTGCGGGCCTCGCGCGAGGTGCGTTCCGAGATCACCCGCTCCCCCTGGACCGGGCCATCCTGTTTCAGCAGCGTCGGCTTGACCTTGAAACCCCCGTTGGCGATGGCGGCATAGGCTGCTGCCAGATGCATCGGCGAGTCGGACATTCCGTGGCCATAAGAGATCGTCACGGTACTCAGGTCGGTCCAGCGCTTGGGCAGCAGGGGCTTGCCGCCAGAGGCTTCGACGATCTCGAAAGGCGTGATGTCGAAGAACCCGAGACTTTGCAGGAATTCCTGCTGGCGCTTCGGACCGATCATCAGCGCAAGACGCCCGGTGCCGCGGTTGGAGGACTTCATGATGATGTCCGACACCGTGATGGTGCCGTAATTGTGGTTCTTGAACTCCCCGATCGCATGCCCACCCACCCGCATGGGCCCTTTGGTATCGATCATGGTGTTCTCATTCACCAGCCCCAGATCCATCGCCTGTGCGACGGCAAAGATCTTGAAGGTGGAACCAAGTTCATAGACCCCCTGTACAGAGCGATTGAACAACGGGCTGTCGGATGCATCGCCCTTGAGCAGCACCTGCGGCCGGTCGTTGGGATCAAAATCGGGCAGCGAAACGACGCTGATCACCTCTCCGGTATGCACGTCCATCAGCACCGATGTCGCGCCCTTGGCGTTCATCAGCTTCATGCCACCGTAGAGGATCCGCTCGGATGCCGCCTGTATCGTGAGGTCCAGCGACAGTTGCAGGGGCTTGGCGCCATTCGCCGGGTCGCGCAGGTAGTCGTCGAAGTATTTCTCCACCCCCGCCACGCCAATCACCTCGGCGGCATGGACGCCTTCCTTGCCGTAGCTCGCCCCGCCCAGCACATGGGCGGCAAGCTTGCCGTTGGGATAGAGCCGCATGTCCCGGGGCGCGAACAGCAGGCCGGGATCGCCGATGTCATGCACCGCCTGCATCTGTTCGGGGCTGATTTTCTTCTTGATCCAGAGGAACTTGCGTTTTCCCGTGAAATCGCGGATCAGGCGTTTCTCATCGAGATCGGGAAAGATTTCGACCAGCTTCTTCGCGGACCCCGCCGGGTCGATCATCTGCGTCGGCTGGGCATAGATCGCGTGGGTGTCGAAATTGGTCGCCAGCAGGTTGCCGTTGCGATCCACGATATCCGCGCGCGAGGCGGAGATGACGGCGCCGGGGGCATGGGCGCGCGGCTCCACCGGATCGGAGGTTGACAGCAGCCCCATGCGGGCCCCCACCACGGCGAAGGCACAGAAGAAGAACACTCCCAGCACCAGCAACCGCCCCTCGGCGCGCTGGCGGGCGTGGTCGCGCATCTGTTCGTGGCGGATACGCTTGTTCTCGCGTTCGATGGCGTCGGGGTTTTCACCCCTTCGGCGGGCCGCGAGGATGCGCGCCAGCGGGCGCAGGGGGGTGCGGATCACAGCGGGTCCTCCTCGGCATTCATGGTGGAGACATCGACGGGGTCGGTGATCGGCAACAGCGGCGGCTGGGGATAGGCCACCTGGTCGATCTGGCCGAACTGGTCGGGATGCAGCGGCAGCAGTTCCAGCCGCTCGTAGTTGATCTCTGCCAGATCGCGCAGCCGGTCGGGACGGTTCTGATAGGCCCATTCGGCACGCAGCACCGCCAGACGGGCATGGGCGTCGCGGATGCCCGCACGCAGCTTGTCGGCCTCGTTCAGGGCCTGCTGGGTCGCGTAGTTCTCGCGGTAGGCCCAGAAGGCCAGCCCGATCACGGCGAGCGAGGTCAGAACATATAAGAAAGCGCGCATGGTTAAGTCCCCCTGATGGATGGCAGTCCGCCCTTGAGCATCGGCATCCCGATGGATTTCGCGTCGATGGCCCCCGATGGGGCGTCGGTACGGGTCGCGATGCGCAGCTTGGCGGAGCGGCTGCGCGGGTTGGTGTCGAGCTCGGCGTCATCCGGCGCGATCGCCTTGCGCGATTTCATCGTGAACTGTGGCGCATCCTGCTCAAGTTCCGGTGCAAAGCGGTTGGCATTGCCCCCGGCGCCGGCCCGTGCCGTCAGGAAACGTTTCACCATCCGGTCTTCGACGGAATGGAAGGTTACGACGGCCAGCTGGCCACCCGGCTTCAGGGCACGTTCGGCGGCCATAAGCCCCTCGAAAAGTTCGCCATATTCATTGTTCACGGCGATCCGCAGGGCCTGAAAGCTGCGCGTGGCGGGATGCGACTGGCCCGGCTTGGACCGAGGCAGGCAGCTCTCGACGAGCCGCGCGAGGTCCAGCGTGCGGGTGATCGGCGCTTCATCGCGCGCCCGCACGATGGCTTTTGCAATGCGGCGACTGGCGCGTTCCTCGCCGTAGTGGAACAGGATGTCGGCCAGCACCTCTTCCTCCGCGCCGTTCACCAGATCGGCGGCGGAGGGGCCGTCCTGGCTCATCCGCATGTCGAGCGGGCCATCGCGCATGAAGGAAAACCCCCGCTCCGCAAGGTCGAGCTGCATCGAGGAGACGCCGAGATCCAGCACCACGCCATCGAGATTCTGTGCGTAATCGTCCATCTTCGAGAAAACGCCCTGTTGCTGCACAATCCGGTCGCCATGCCCTGCGATCCAGTCCGCCGCCATCTCGAAGGCCAGCGGGTCGCGGTCCACGGCGATGACACGCGCCGCCCCGGCTTGCAGCAACCCCAGCGTATAGCCGCCCGCCCCGAAGGTGCCGTCCAGCCAGGTGCCCGCAACCGGTGCCACGGCAGCGAGCAGAGGCCGCAAAAGGACCGGAGTATGGGGAGCGGAGGTACGTTGTTCAGGCACGGCGACGCCCATCCATCAGTCCTTGCCCAACTGCGCCAAAGCAATGTCGAGCGCGTCGAGCTTTGGCGTACCGTCGGGAATACCGAAGCCCAGGCTGGCCTGGGGACGGCCCTTCTGCCTCAGGTGCTCTTCGGGTGACATGATGCGGAACGTCTTGAGCTTCCCGGACATCACGGCTTCGCTCTGCAACCCGGTTTCATTGCGGATCTGCGCGGGCAGGACAAGACGTCCGTCCGGGTCGATCTCCCCTTCGAAGCTTTCGGTGATGAAATCGTCGGTCAATTGCCGCTTGAGTTCAGATTCCGGCAAGCGGTCGATCTTCTGCTCCAGCTTGTGCATTTCAGTCAGGGTGTAGCAATCGAGGTGGTTCTGCTCTTCCGGACCCCGGACAAGCACGAACTGCGGGCGAAGGCCTTCGGTGAAGCCGGGATCGCCCGCTTCGATCAGACGGCGGAACGGGGCCGGGATAGACACCCTGCCCTTCGCATCCACCTTGAAGGTGTATCGGCCTCTGAAACCGCGGTCCACCAGTCTGTCCCTGCCTGCGCTTTTGCGCTGTTGTCTTGTCGCGCCCCCGCGAATGATCTGATCCCCAGACGTGAAAGCGGCGGGTTGATCTGCTGCCACTGATCAACCCGCCGCATCGTCCCGCAACTTGGCGGGGAAGTCCGACTGCGCGCGCCACCTGGGGGGATGTCTGCTCGCCCGCGCGCCGGATCTCTTTGTTCGTCTGAAAGCGAGGTGCCTGTATGAAACCTGCTAGAGTTTTGTTGTCTGCGTGGGGTCGTTTGGTGCCCCGTGTCTCGTTCTCATCCGATGAACAATAGATGCCACGGGAATTCATGGCCGTCTACAATTTTCTGCGAAATTTCCACAACGGATGGTTCTGCACAGCCTCAGAAAGCTAAATCTGGTTGCGCCTTTTCGGCAGATACTGGCATAAATAGCATTAACGATGCTCTGAGGCACAAAATATAGCGTGGAAAAGAGTGGGGACAAGTTTTCCCATGATTTCCCGAAAAGTTTCGCTCACAGACTTATCCACAGGATGTGTTCTCATCCTGTTCTCACATCTGCGGTCAGGACTCAACCGGATTCAAGGGATTTCGCACGAAATTGATTCGAATCGGCAGCTTTTGGCCGAATCGATCAGAAGCCAGAATCCAGACGGTTCCCATTTGGTCCCACATGACCCACGCCAAAACGGTCGCAGCAGGTTTCAACGGGCAATCGACCGGTTTGCGGACTTGGAGCGCCATTTGACGCAATAGATTGCATCAGGCAGGCGCCTTGCCTCAAGCGCCGCCGCCCGATACCGGAGCGATGCCGTAGTTTTACCCCAATCCTGCAATGTTACGGCCCTCAACTGCCTCTAGGAAAACACGACCAGCAACCGGATCGTTACCTTTCCGGCCCATCCTGCCTGCTACGGCAGCACTGAAAAAGGACGTCGCATGACCCTCGCCAACGACCTTGAGCGCTATCTGCTGCAGCTCGTGAACGAAGAGCGCACCAGCCGCGGGCTCAACGCCCTTGTGCTTGAACAGAACCTCAACAGCTCTGCCGACGCCCATTCCGAATGGATGAGCGATGCCGATATCTTCGACCACACCGGGGAGAACGGATCGAGCCCGTCACTGCGCATGGGGACCGCAGGGTTCGACATGTCGGGAAGCTGGCGCACCGGTGAGAACATCGCGGTGCAATCGGTCACGGGGGCGGACAGCTATCTCGACGAGATCGACAACCTTCACCTTGGGCTGATGAACAGCCCCGGCCACCGCGCCAACCTGCTCGACCCCGAATTCACCCACCTTGGCCTCGGCATCTATATCGGGAATTATACCTTCAACACCGCCACCAACTATCGTTCCGTCTTCATCACGCAGAACTTCGCGCGGACGTCCGGCATCGTGGACCTGGATCTTCTCGGCACAGCCTTCGGTGAGACGCTCAGGGCCGACACCGGCGATGACCACGCCGTTGCAGGTGCAGGAAACGATGTGGTCTATGGCTATGCCGGCATGGACTCACTTTACGGAGGCGCGGGCAATGACAGCGTTTCGGGCGGCCAGGGCAACGATCACGTCTTCGGCGAAGATGGCAATGACTACCTGAGTGGCGATGCGGGATTTGACCTCATTCGTGGCGGTGCCGGAGCAGACAAGCTATTCGGTGGCGCACAGGCCGACAACCTCTATGGCGACGCGGGCAACGACACCCTGCACGGCGAAGACGGCAACGATCGGCTGTTCGGCGGCAACAACAATGACCTGATGTATGGCGACGGCGGTGACGACGTGATGTTCGGTGGCTTCCATCAGGACAGCCTCTTCGGCGGCGACGGCAACGACAGACTATATGGGGATGCCGGATTCGACTTCCTGCGTGGCGGTCTAGGGAATGACCAAATCTTTGGCGGCGCGCAAGCTGACAACCTCTACGGCGACGCGGGCAACGACACGCTGATGGGAGAAGACGGCTTTGACCGGCTGTTCGGCGGCATCGGCGATGATTTTGTGGCTGGTGGCAACGGAAGCGATGCGCTCTTCGGTGACCAGGGCAACGACACCCTGTTAGGGCAGGAAGGCAATGATCGGTTTTTTGCAGGTCAGGGGAATGACCTGATCGAGGGCGGTGATGGCGACGACTGGATGAACGGCAATGCCGGGTTCGATACAATGAACGGTGGTGCGGGCGATGACATCATGTTTGGCCGTTTCAACGCCGACATCTTTGTCTTTGCGGATATGGTCGGCGGCTTTGGCAACGACACGATCAACGACTTCGACGCGTTCAATGCTTTTGAAAGGATCGACCTCAGCGGCGTGGCCGCCATCGCAGACTTCACGGACCTGATGGCTGATCACGCAAGCCAGGTTGGCGCAAATGTGCTGATCAGCGCTGGCGATATGGGGTCCATCACCCTCCTGCATGTCTCGCTTGGCGATCTGGATCAAACCGACTTCATCTTCTGAGCCTTGGCGCGAAGGGGGGCAGATGCAGCTGCCCCTCTGCCGCGCCGCCATCGCTTCCGACCAAAAAAGTGATCCGGGTTGATTGTCGGGAACCGAGCCGCCAAAAGGCTGCAAGGCCCCCGACAGCATGGAGACAGAGATGCAGAACGCCATGGCGATCATCGCCCATGCCTTGCGGATGCTGGTGGTCGATCCGGCAACGACCTTTCGCGTGGTGCTGCCCGCGCTGGTTATGGTGATGGGGTCGGCCATCGCTTCCGCCGCTCTGGTGCCTGATGCACTGCGGCCCTTCTACGTAAAGACCGCGCCCGAAGACCTTCCCGGCCTTTCGTCTGCGCTGATCCTCTTGCTCTTGGGGCTGGTCGGTCTGATCGGATACGCGCTCATGGCCATCCTGTGGCATCGCCACGTGCTGCTGAACGGACCCGAACGGGACAACGCGCTGAAACCCGGCAAAGGCATCGTCATGGGCTATCTCTGGCGCGGGATCATCGTGGGGCTGGTGCAGTTCATGGTCGTAGTCCCGATTGCCATCGTCATGGCTGCCGCTGGCGGGGCGAGCCTCGCCGGGGGCACCCCGCCCAACCTTGTCGTCTTCGCCCTGATCGGGTTTCTGGCCGGGGTCGTGTTCATCTGGGTTGCACTGCGGATCAGTGTCGTTCTGCCCGCCGCAGCGCTCGGCACCGCCATGCCCGTCGGGGCAAGCTGGCAGGCAACGCAACCTGCTTCCCAATCGTTGTGGGGTGTCGCCGCGATCCTTGCAGGGCTGAATGCTGCTGTTTCACTGGCCTCCACGCTGGTGATGCCGGAAGCCCCCGGTGCGCGGCTGGTTCTTGAATCGATGATCTATGTCATCGAAGGGTTGATCTTCATCTCGGTCCTCACGACCCTCTATGGCCATCTGATAGAGCATCGCCCGCTGGACGTGCCGACAGCCCTCTAAGCCATGCCGCCCCGGATCAGCCCCGCGGCGATCCGGCCGTAGGCCTCGGCCATGGGACCATCACCCGCCGCGATCGGCGTGCCGGCATCCCCAGCCAGCCGCGTCGCAAGATCGATGGGTAGCGTGCCAAGCAGCGGCAGCCCCAGCGTCGCCGCCTCTGCCGCCACCCCGCCGTGCCCGAAAATCTGATGCTCCGCCCCGCAATCGGGACAGATGAAGGTGCTCATGTTCTCGATCAGCCCCAAGACTGGTGTCTTGAGCGTGCGGAACATGTCCAGCGCCTTGCGCGCGTCGATCAGCGCCACATCCTGCGGGGTGCTGACCACGATCGCGCCCGTCAGCTCCGACTTGGTGCAGAGCGTCAGCTGCACATCCCCCGTGCCGGGCGGCAGATCCACCAACAGCACATCGAGCTCGCCCCACTGTACCTGCCCCAGCATCTGTTGCAGCGCGCCCATCAGCATCGGACCGCGCCAGACGACTGCCTTGCCCTCCTCCATCATGAAACCGATGGACATGAGAGTGACACCATGGGCCTGCAACGGGATGATCGTCTTGCCGTCGGGACTGGCGGGGCGCTTGTTGATCCCCATCATGCGCGGCTGGCTGGGACCGTAGATATCGGCATCTAGCAATCCCACCCTGCGCCCTGCCCGCGCCAGCGCCACGGCAAGGTTGGCGCTCACGGTGGACTTGCCAACCCCGCCCTTGCCGGAGGCAATGGCAAGGATGCGCGCGACGCCGCTGGGTTTGGTGGGCCCCTCCTGCGGTTTCGCATGGCCCCCGATCTTGAGACTGGGGGGTTTGGCGGCCGGCCCGTGCGCCGTCAATGCCACATGGGCATGGGCCACGCCCGGCAGTTCCGCCACCACCTTCTCCGCCGCATCTCGCAGCGGTCCCATCTGGCGCGCGACATCGGCGGTTGGGGCTTCAATGACGAAATGCACTGTGTCGCCATCGATTCTCAGCGCACGCACAAGATCATGGGCGATCAGGTCCCGCCCGTCGGGCAGCATCACCCGTGACAGGGCGGCTTCGATATCGGAGCGGTTCAGGGGCATGAATAATATCTCCTCGGTTGCGCATTTGAAATGGCAGGTTCACCAGAAAGCACAAGGGGGTCCGGGCTACCGCCTAATCGCTAGGCGCTCCGCCTGAAAATGCTGCAGGACCCCCATGTTTTCGCTGCATGGCAGCATTGCAAGATTGACCATTGTGCATCCGCAGCATTTGGCCAAATATAAGGACATGGAGAGGCCGTAAGGACTTTCCACAGAAAGACCAGGTGAACTCATCCTCCTCCCGAGGGATCCTGTTTTTGGCGGCGACATCTTCCTCCTCCCTGATGTCGTCGCCTTTTTTCCCCCATCATATCAATGACCGAAACGGTTGCGATGGATATCGCTGCACCAGTTTCGGTGCGCGTCGAATTGCCTTTCGCAACTTCGCCCATGCTCATGCTGCATAGCAGCATTGTCCGATCAGCCGTTGTGCGTGTGCGGCAAAGGCATATGTACCTCTCATCTGAAATGATCAAAAACGAACTGATCCGAACTTAAAGAGGCGCCGAAATGGCATACGTAAATACCACATCCGCAACCACCCCGACTTTTCTTGCCCGCATCGGCACAGCATTCGATCGCATGGCAACCCGCTATCGTCAGCACCGCATGTACCGCCAGACCTATGAGGGCCTGAATGCGCTGAGCAGCCGCGAGCTGCTGGACCTTGGCCTCAGCCGGTCCGAACTGCGCCACGTGGCTTGGGAATCCTCGCGGAACGCAGTGCAGGGCTGACACGGGATCGGACGGCTGACGCACCTCCCTGCGCGTCGTCCGTAGCCCCCAGGACGCATCACTTTCCTCCCTCCCTGATGCTGCGCCCCGGGGCACAGGACCCGAAGCCGATCCTCCCTTGACGCTTCGGGCCGACATGAGAACGGCGGTATCAGCCTCCCCTGATACCGCCGTTTTTCTGTTTCGGAAGGGGCTGAGAGCGTCATGACTTCGACGCCACCCAATGAAGATACATCGCGCGAAGCACTTCTGCTAAACCTTTGAATTATCAGATTTTGGCGCCCGCGATCGACCTTCTAGAAAGGCACGTCGTCACAGCCAGTCAGGAAACTGGCGACGACCTTCTTGGTCCCCGCCTTCTCAAAGGCGATCTCCAGCTTGTCGCCCTCGATCCCGATCACTGCCCCGTAACCGAACTTCTGGTGAAACACCCGCTCGCCCATCGTGAAACTGCTCACGGCGGTCATGTCGATCACCGTATTGCGCGTCTCGCGCGGTTGGCTCATCCCTCGCTCGCCGCTGCGCGCCTGCAAGCGCCGCCAGCCGGGAGAATCGTAGACATTCGCCTCCGCCGCCTTCTCATGCAGCGTGCTTTTCGGCATCGCAGCACCATAACCACCGCCATAAAGCCCCGGCGGCGTCAGCACCTCCACGTGATCCTCGGGCAATTCGTCGATGAACCGCGAGGGCATGGCGGATTGCCACTGACCGAAGACCATGCGGTTGCCGACAAAGGAAATGGTGCAATGCGCCTCCGCCCGGGTAATGCCGACGTAGGCAAGCCTGCGCTCCTCCTCCAGCCCCTTGATGCCGCTCTCGTCCATCGAGCGCTGCGAGGGAAAGAGGCCATCTTCCCAGCCCGGCAGGAAGACGGCGGGAAACTCCAGCCCCTTGGCGGCGTGCAGGGTCATGATGCTGACCTTCTCGCCCTCACCCTCCTGTTCATTGTCCATGATCAGGCTGACGTGTTCCAAGAAGCCTTGCAGATTATCGAATTGTTCCAGAGCCTTGACGAGCTCCTTGAGGTTCTCCAGCCGCCCCGGCCCCTCCGGCGTCTTGTCGTTCTGCCACATGGCGGTATAGCCGGATTCGTCCAGAATGATCTCCGCCAGTTCGACGTGGCTGAGGCTTTCGTCGCCGACGCGTCGGCCCCATCTGTCGATACCCTCGATCAGCAGGCGCAGCTGCGCGCCGCCCTTGCCGCCCAAACCGTCCTCGGACAGCAGGATGCGCGCGCCTTCCACTAGGTTCGTGCCGTGATCCCGCGCCGCGCGCTGGATTTTCTGTTGGGCGACATCACCCAAACCCCGCTTGGGCGTGTTCACGATCCGCTCGAAAGCCAGATCGTCGTCAGGGCTGGTGACGACCCGGAAATAGGCCATCGCGTCCCTGATCTCCAACCGCTCATAGAATCGCGGGCCACCGATAACGCGGTATGGCAGACCAATCGTCAGGAACCGGTCCTCGAAGGCGCGCATCTGGTGCGAGGCCCGAACGAGAATCGCCATGCCGTCAAGCCCGACGGGCTCCATCCCCCGCGTGCCGCGCTGCATCGCCTCGATCTCGTCGCCGATCCAGCGCGCCTCCTCCTCGCCGTCCCAATGGCCGATCAGGCGGACCTTCTCGCCCTCGGTCTCTTCGGTCCAGAGCGTCTTGCCCAGCCGCCCCTCGTTGCCCGCAATCACACCGGAGGCCGCGGCGAGGATATGGGGTGTGGAGCGATAATTCTGCTCCAGCCGCACCACATGCGCACCGGGAAAGTCCTTTTCGAAACGCAGGATATTGCCCACCTCCGCCCCGCGCCAGCCATAGATCGACTGGTCGTCGTCGCCGACGCAACAAATGTTCTTGTGGCTCTGCGCCAGGAGCCGCAGCCATAGGTACTGTGCCACGTTCGTATCCTGGTATTCGTCCACGAGGATGTACTTGAACCAGCGCTGATACTGCTCCAGCACGTCACGGTGCTTCTGGAAGATCGTGACCATGTGCAGCAGCAGATCGCCGAAATCCACCGCATTCAACTCGATCAGGCGGCGCTGGTACTGGTCATAGATCTCCGTGCCGCGATGGTTATAAAGCCCCGCGTCCGCCGTCGGCACCTTCTCGGGCAAAAGCGCGCGGTTTTTCCAGCCGTCGATGATCCCGGCCAGCATCCGCGCGGGCCAGCGCTTGTCGTCGATGTTTTCGGCCGAGACCAACTGCTTGAGCAGGCGCAACTGGTCGTCTGTATCCAGAATGGTGAAGTTCGACTTCAGCCCCACAAGTTCCGCGTGGCGACGCAAAAGCTTCACGCAGATCGCGTGGAAGGTGCCAAGCCAGGGCATCCCTTCCACCTGCTGACCCAGCATTTGCCCGACGCGATTCTTCATCTCCCGCGCGGCCTTGTTGGTGAAGGTCACGGCAAGGATCTCGTTGGGCCGCGCCTTGCCCGTCGCCATCAGATGCACGATCCGCGCCGTCAGTGCCCGCGTCTTGCCGGTGCCCGCCCCTGCCAGCATCAGCACCGGGCCATCCAATTGCTCCACCGCCGCGCGCTGCGCGGGGTTCAGCCCGTCGAGATAGGGCTGCGGCCGCGCGGCCATGGCCCGGGCGGAGAGGGAGGCGCCCTCGAAGGCGTCCATTTCATCGAAACTGCTCATGGCGCACAACCTAGTCGCCTTTGCCGCGCAGGAAAACCCATGTTCTACTCCTGTTCCCCTTCTTTTTGGCCTTAAATATTCCCGGGAGCGCGAGGGCAGAGCCCTCGCTCCGACATCTGTCGCGTCCCGCCCGATTTGAGGTGATGGACAATCCCCCTCTCTTCCCCGCAATTTGCGGCGATGGACCTGCACGCCACCTACCCCGCCCTGTCAGACCTGCGCGCCCGCGCGCAAAGGCGCATTCCGTCCTTCGTCTGGGAGTACCTCGACAGCGCCACCGGCAGCGAGGCCACCAAGGCGCGCAACCGCACCGGACTGGACCGGGTCGGGCTGATGCCGTCGATCCTGCACGGCGAATTCACGCCCGATCTCACCACCACCTTCCTCGGGCGCAGCTTTCCCCTGCCCTTCGGCATCGCACCGCTTGGCATGTCGGGCCTGATCTGGCCTGACGCCGAAGGCCACCTCGCGCGGGCAGGCGCGCGCCACGGGCTTCCCTACTGCCTCTCCACCGTGGCCACCCAAGCGCCCGAAGATCTCGCGCCCCACCTCGGCTCCGAGGCATGGTTCCAGATGTACCCGCCCCGCGACCCGGACATCCGCAGCGACATGCTCAAACGCGCAAAGGATACGGGGTTCACCACGCTGATTCTCACCGTCGACGTTCCTGTCGCCTCCCGGCGCGAAAGGCAGGTACGTTCCGGGCTGACCAACCCGCCGAAACTCACCCCCCGCCTGCTGGCCCAGATCGCCACCTGCCCCGCCTGGGCGCTGGAAACGGCGCGGCGCGGGATGCCGCATATGAAGATGCTCGACAAATACGCCGATGCGGCCAGCAAGGGCCTCTCCACCACGGCACACGTCGGCTATCTGCTGCGGACATCGCCGGACTGGGACTATGTCGACTGGCTGCGCGACGCATGGGAAGGGCCCTTCATCGTCAAGGGAGTCTTGCGGGGCGAGGATGCGGCTCGGCTGGAGAAGAGCGGGGTCGACGCGCTCTGGGTTTCAAACCACGCGGGACGGCAGTTCGACGCGGCACCCGCCTCCATCGACGCGCTTCCGGGCGTGCGGGCGGCGACGAAGCTGCCCCTCATCTTCGACAGCGGCGTTGAGTCCGGGCTCGATATTCTGCGCGCTCTGAGCCTTGGTGCGAATTTCGTCATGATGGGACGGGGATTTCACTTTGCCCTCGCAGCCCTCGGTCCGAAAGGCATCGACCACCTCGTCGATATCCTGGCCAAGGACATGACCGCCAACATGGGCCAGCTCGGCGCGCGCGACCTCAAGAGCCTGCCAACGCCCGTAACGCTGGTCTGAGTCTCGGTTGACACCACCGCGCGCTCGGCTACCTCTCCGGAAAAGGCCCGGCCTCCGCCGCGCGCAGACCGGAACCCTGACATGACCTCCACCACTGACCAAGCCACGGCGGCCCCCGCGAAGAACGTCCGCCTGATCATTGCCTCCACAGCAGTGCTGCTGCTGCTCGCCTCACTCGACCAGACCATTGTATCGACCGCGTTGCCGACCATCGTCGCAGACCTCGGCGGGCTCGATCACCTGTCATGGGTGGTGACGGCCTATATCCTCGCATCCACCATCGTGGCACCGCTCTACGGCAAGCTCGGTGATCTCTACGGGCGGCGGGTCATGGTGTTCTTTTCCGTCGGGCTGTTCCTGATCGGATCGGCGCTTTGCGGGCTGGCGCAGTCGATGACCATGCTGATCCTGTCGCGCGCGCTTCAGGGATTGGGTGGCGGCGGGCTCTTCGTGCTGGCGCTGTCAGTCGTGGGCGATGTGATCCCGCCCCGCGAACGCGGCAAGATCCAGGGCGTCTTCGCTGCCGTCTTCTCGCTCTCCTCCGTGCTCGGCCCCGTCATGGGCGGCTGGTTCGTCGAGGCCTTCACCTGGCACTGGATCTTCTTCATCAACATCCCGCTCGGCCTGCTGGCCGTTGCGGGTTTTGCCGTCAGCTTCCCCAGGATCGGCCCACAGGCACAGCACAAGATCGACTGGTCAGGCGCGATCGCCCTGTCGGTGGCGCTGGCAAGCATCACGCTGCTCACCAGTCTTGGCGGCCGCAGTTTCGAATGGATGTCGGCACCCGCCTTCATTCTCGGGGCCCTGTTCATCGGCGGCATCGTCGCCTTCATTCTGATCGAAGCCCGCGCGGCAGAACCGATCATCCCGCTTCCGCTGTTCCGCGACAACGTCTTCGTCGTGACGGGGGCGGTCAATTTCATCTCCGGCGCCGGCCTCTTCGGCGCGGTGACATTCCTGCCGCTCTACCTGCAGGTCGCGCGCGGCGTGTCGCCTACCTTGTCGGGCCTGATGCTGATCCCGATGACGCTGGGCATCGTCGGCGCCGCGAATATCGCGGGCCGTTACATGGGGCGCACAGGCAAGTACAAGCTTTTGCCGATGGTGGGCACCTGCATGATGACGCTGGGGGCCCTGCAACTTACCTTCATCGACGAAAACTCCTCGCTCATCCTCTTTGGCATTGCCATCGCAACACTCGGGCTTGGCCTCGGCTGCATCTTCCCGGTCGTTACGACCGCCGTGCAGAACGCGGTCCCGCGCGCACAACTTGGCTCCGCGACGGCGGCGGGCGTGATGTTCCGCCAGATCGGGGGCTCGCTCGCGGTCGCGGTCTTCGGAACGCTCTTTGCCGCGCGTATGGCGGCGGGGCTCGGCGCGCAGGCCATCGACATCGGGGGGGAGATCGGGCCGAGTATCGTCGCGGACCTCTCGCCGGAGCAGCAGCAGGAGGTCGGCGTCGTCATCGCCAGTGCGGTGCACCCGATCTTCTGGATCGTGGCGGGCCTGGGCATTGTCGGGTTCCTCTGCGCCCGGATGCTCAACGAGATACCGCTGCGCAACGAGGCCGACGGCCCGGTAGCGGCTGAACTCTGAAACGCCGCTCATTACCCATTGCGCCGCACCGCAGCACGCCTACACTGTGCCCAAATCCAGCAGGGGGAACGCCAGCGTGACCGAATTCCGCAAGATCATGATCGCCAATCGCGGCGAAATCGCCATCCGCATCATGCGGGCTGCCAACGAGATGGGCAAGAAGACGGTCGCGGTCTATGCCGAAGAGGACAAGCTGGGCCTGCACCGCTTCAAGGCGGACGAGGCCTACCGCATCGGTGAAGGTCTCGGCCCGGTCGCAGCCTACCTCAGCATAGATGAGATGATCCGGGTCGCAAAGGCCTCCGGGGCGGACGCGATCCATCCGGGCTATGGCCTGCTGTCGGAGAACCCCGACTTCGTGGATGCCTGCGAACAGAACGGCATCACCTTCATCGGCCCCCGCGCGGATACCATGCGCAAACTGGGCGACAAGGCATCCGCCCGTCGTGTCGCGATGGAGGCGGGCGTGCCGGTCATCCCCGCGACGGAAGTGCTGGGCGACGACATGGCGCTGATCAAGAAGGAAGCGGCGGAAGTCGGCTATCCGCTGATGCTCAAGGCCTCATGGGGCGGCGGCGGAAGGGGAATGCGCCCCATCAAGTCCGAAAAGGAACTGGCCGAGAAGGTCATGGAAGGCCGTCGCGAGGCCGAGGCCGCGTTTGGCAACGGCGAGGGGTATCTGGAAAAGATGATCCTCAAGGCCCGCCACGTCGAAGTGCAGATTCTGGGCGACAAGCACGGGCAGATATATCACCTCTTCGAGCGTGACTGCTCAGTCCAGCGCCGCAACCAGAAGGTGGTGGAGCGCGCGCCCGCCCCCTACCTGACGGAAGCGCAACGCACCGAGATTTGCGAGCTGGGCCGCAAGATCTGCGCCCATGTGGATTACGAATGCGCGGGCACCGTCGAGTTCCTGATGGATATGGACGACGACAAGTTCTATTTCATCGAGGTGAACCCCCGCGTGCAGGTCGAACACACCGTCACCGAGGAAGTCACCGGCATCGACATCGTCCGCGCCCAGATCCTGATCGCCGAGGGCAAGACGCTGGCCGAGGCGACGGGCATGGCCTCCCAAGAGGACATCAAGCTCAACGGTCACGCGCTGCAAACCCGCGTGACGACCGAGGACCCGCAGAACAACTTCATTCCCGACTATGGCCGCATCACCGCTTACCGTTCCGCCACCGGCCTCGGCATCCGCCTTGATGGCGGCACCGCCTACGCAGGCGGTGTGATCACCCGCTACTATGACAGCCTGCTCACCAAGGTCACCGCCAAGGCCCCGACGCCACAAATGGCCATCGCCCGCATGGACCGCGCCCTGCGCGAATTCCGTGTGCGGGGCGTCTCCACCAACATCGCCTTCGTGGAGAACCTGCTCAAGCACCCGACCTTCCTCGACAATACCTACCACACCAAGTTCATCGACGAGACGCCCGAGCTCTTCCAGTTCCGCAAGCGCCGTGACCGGGCGACCAAGGTGCTGACCTACATCGCAGACATCACCGTGAACGGCC
>JBBSJO010000051.1:0-22292 GCA_038257185.1 Rhodobacterales bacterium
CGCGCCCACAGCGTCACCACCTCGGACGTGCATCCGGGGCAGCTTGCCGTTGCCGCCGGTCTCGCGGTCCGCAAGGACGACGCCTTGCAGGTTCCCTGGCTCGGAACCCGCTTCGGCCTTGCAGTTGTCACCACCGACATGACGTTGGCCCCCGACTTGCCATTGGCCCCCCTCGCGGAACAGCCGTGGTCCGTCCTGCACGGCCCCGTCTGGCAGTTCGGCACCCATGGCGGTGCGTCTTCCCGCACCCACGACCCGTATGCCCGCCGCGACTTTGCCGACGGGCCTCACCCTTTCGAGACGCTCAAGCGCCTGGACACCCCCACCACCTTTATCGACGCCCCCAACATCCCCCGCGTGCCGAAACGCACAGACATGTTCGCGCGGGGCCAGTTCGGCGACATGGGAGCAAAGGTCCAGAGCGCGATGCATGGCGGGCACCACATCGTGAAATCCGCCCCCTCCGCCGCCCAGCGCCGCCTGCTCGGGGCGCTGATCCTGTTGCAGGACGGGGAAGTATCCGCACCTCAGGCCAAGGCCCCACCCGAGATCAATGCAGCGAACCTCAAGGGGGCTGCCTATTTCCTCGGCGCGGATGCAGCGGGGCTCTCGGCCTGCCCCGAGTGGACGTGGTACAGCCACGACGCCACCGGAACGCCCGTGACACCCCCGCATGATCAGGCCCTGAGCCTGATCATCGATCAGGGTTTCGAGACGATGGAGGGCGCGTCCGGCGACGACTGGATCAGCGTCGCGCAATCCATGCGCGCCTACCTGCGCTTTGCGATTTACGGCGGCGTGATCGCCCAGCACCTGCGCAATCTCGGCTACACCGCCAAGGCGCACACCGTGATGGACGGCGACGTGCTGCAACCGCCGCTGCTGCTTCTCAGCGGTCTGGGGGAGGTCAGTCGCATCGGCGAAGTGATCCTGAACCCGTTCCTCGGCCCCCGCCTGAAATCCGGCGTGGTGACGACGACAATGCCGGTGACGCACGACCGCCCCATCGACTTCGGCCTGCAGAAGTTCTGCGAAAGCTGCAACAAATGCGCCCGCGAATGTCCCTCTGGCGCAATCACCGCCGGGCCGAAGAAGATGTTCAACGGCTACGAGATCTGGAAATCCGACAGCCAGAAATGCGCCACCTACCGGATCACCAATCAGGGCGGCGCGATGTGCGGGCGCTGCATGAAGACCTGTCCCTGGAACCTCGAAGGGCTCTTTGCCGAAGCGCCTTTCCGCTGGGCCGCCATGCACATTCCCGCCGCCGCCCCGGTGCTGGCGCGGCTCGACGATACCGTCGGCAAGGGCGGGCTGAACCCGGTCAAGAAATGGTGGTGGGACCTCGAGATGAAGCGCGACACGGGCCGCTTCGATAGGCCCGCAGCCCCGGTGAACGCGCGCGACCTGCAGCTCGAACTCGACCTCAAATTCGCCGATCAGACGCTGGCCGTCTATCCTGCGCCCCTGGCCCCGCATCCCTGGCCCTACCCCGACCCGATGAACCGAGAAGCGGGTATCAGCGCCCATGCCGCGCTCCTGAGTGCCGACGACCACCGTGCGCTCAATGCGCGAGGAGAAACCGCGCATCTGCACCTTTATGATCCAGGCACCGATGCGCCCGTCCTTGACCTGCGCATCGCGGCGGTGCAGCGGTTGACCGAGGGCGTGACCCTCTACGATCTTGCGCACCCCGAAGGCCACGCCCTGCCGGAATGGACCGCCGGTGCGCACCTCGATCTTGTCGTGGCCCCGGAGTTCCTGCGCCCCTACTCGCTGCTGGGCGATCCGGCGGACCGCAGCCGCTACCGCATTGCGGTCCTGCGCGAGGAGAGCGGACGCGGCGGGTCGGCGATGCTGCACCGGATCTTCACGCAAGGGCGCCGGGTATTCGTCGGCAAGCCCGTCAACCACTTCGAACTGGTCGAAGACGCCCCGCACAGCCTGCTGATGGGCGGCGGCATCGGCATCACGCCGATGATGGCTTTCGCGCACCGCCTGCACGCGCTCGGGCGGCCCTTCGACCTGCACTACTCCGCCCCCCACCGCGAGACCGCGCCCTTCGCGGAGGTGCTGGCGAAAATGCCATGGGCCGACAGCGTCCACCTGCACATCTCGGCCGAAGACACCCGCGCCGACCTGTCCATGCTGATGGCGGCCCTCCAGACGGGCGCGCATGTCTATACCTGCGGGCCGGACGCCTATATGCAGGCCGTCCTCTCCGCCGCCGAAGCCGCAGGCGTGCCGGAGGACGCGCGCCACCTCGAATACTTCACGACGCCCGAGCTCCCGGACTACGTCAACCACCCCTTCACCCTGCGCCTCACCTCGGGCCGCGACATCCCCGTTTCCGCCGACCAGACCGCCGCCGATGCCCTTATCGCGGCGGGCATCGCCGTGGACCTCAAATGCAGCGACGGCATCTGCGGCGTCTGCAAATGCGGCGTACTGAACGGCGCGGTCGAGCACCGCGACTTCGTGCTCTCCGCCAAACAGCGCGAGACCGCGATGATCCTCTGCCAATCCCGCGCCTCTGAACCCGACGGCCTTCTGGAGATCGACCTTTGACCCCGACACATCGCACCGCCCTCGTCACCGGCTCCTCCGGCTTCATCGGCTATTTCGTCTGCCGCGCGCTGCTGGAGGCCGGATGGCAAGTCGTCGGCCTCGACAGCCTCAGCGACTACTACGACGTGAAGCTCAAGGAACGCCGTCAGGGGATGCTGAGCCAGACTCCGGGATTCACTGTGATCAACGAAAAACTGGAAACCCCCGGCACCCTGCGCGCCCTCTTCGAGGCACATCGCCCCGACGCGGTGATCCACCTCGCCGCACAAGCGGGCGTGCGTCACTCCATCGACGCGCCCCGCGACTACGTAGAGGCGAACCTCGTCGGCACCTTCGAGCTGCTCGAAGCCGCCCGCGCCTTTCCCCCCGCGCATATGCTGCTGGCATCGACCTCCTCCGTCTACGGCGCGAACACCGAGATGCCCTACGGCGAGACCGACAAGGTCGACACACAGATGTCCTTCTACGCCGCCACCAAGAAGGCGACGGAGAACATGGCCCATTCCTACGCCCACCTCTACCACCTGCCGATCACCATGTTCCGTTTCTTCACGGTCTACGGGCCCTGGGGCCGACCGGACATGGCGCACTTCAAGTTCACCCGTGCGATCCTCGACGGCACCCCCATCGACATCTACAACCACGGCCAGATGCAGCGCGATTTCACCTACATCGACGATCTCGTGGCATCGATTCTCGCCCTCATCGACGCGGTGCCCGACCCCGCCGCACCCGTGGAGGGCGACAGCCTGTCCGCCGTCGCGCCCTTCCGGGTGGTGAATATCGGCAACGGCACACCGATCATGCTGATGGACTACATCGCCGCCATCGAGAAGGCCTGCGGACGCGAGGCGATCAAGACCTTCCACGACATGCAGCCCGGAGACGTGCCCGCCACATGGGCCGACGCGACCCTGCTGCACAACCTCACCGGCCAACGCCCGGTCACCCCCATCGCAACGGGCCTGCAACATTTCGTCGACTGGTATCGCGACTACTACCGGGTCTGACCCCCCTGCTTCATCTTGCCAGATAAACCTCCCCGCGGAGCGTCCCGCACTTTCATCCCGCCCCCCCGGTCGCTATATCGCACCTGACCCAACCCAGAGGCTGCCATGACCTTCGACCGAACCCTGAAAATCGCCCCCTCGATCCTCGCCGCCGATTTCGCCAACTTCGGGGCGGAGTGCGAGGCCATCGAGGCGCAGGGCGCAGACTGGGTCCACGTGGACGTGATGGACGGGCATTTCGTCCCCAACATCAGCTTCGGACCGACGACCTGTGCCGCGATCCGGCCCCACATCAAGGGCGTGATGGACGTGCACCTGATGATCACGCCGGTCGATCCCTACATCGACGCCTTCGCCGCTGCCGGGGCCGATATAATCACCGCGCATGTGGAGGCAGGCCCGCATATCCACCGCACGGTGCAGGCGATCCGCGCGGCGGGCTGCAAGGCGGGCGTGGCGCTGAACCCCGGTACACCGGCCGAGGCGATAGCGCATCTGCTCGACATTACCGACCTTGTCTGCGTGATGACCGTGAACCCCGGGTTCGGCGGACAGAAGTTCATCGACATGTCCACCAAGATCGCCGCCCTGCGCGCCATGATCGGCGACCGCCCCGTGCATATCGAGATCGACGGCGGCGTGGACACCAGAACTGCGGCAGGTGTCACCCGCGCCGGGGCCGACGTGCTGGTCGCGGGATCGGCGGTCTTCAAGGGCGGCTCTGTCGGCAATCCGGCTGTGTACGGCGAGAACATCCGGGCCATCCGTGCAGCGGCCCTGGGCACCTACGTCTGAAGGCGAGCGCAGCCAGAGGCTGGACGAACCCCGCTGGTCCGTCCCTTCAGGACGTCTTCGCCCCGTCGAGCTGATCCGCGAAGGCATCGAGCAGCCGATGCTTGAGGATCTTTCCCGTCGGCGCTGCGGGCAGTTCCGTCGCCAGCACGATCCGCGAAGGCCGCTTGTAGCCTGCCAGCCTTTCGCCCACGAATGCGCGCAAGTCCTCCGCCAAGACCCTGTCGCCCGGCGCGATCTGCACAAAGGCCAGCACCTCCTCGTCGCCGTCCTTCATCCGCCCGATCACCGCCGACTGGATCACCTGCGGATGATCGTTCAGCGCCGCCTCCACCTCCGGCGGATAGACGTTGAACCCGCCATGGATGATCAGCTCCTTCGACCGCCCCAGAATATGGAGGCGCCTGTTCTCGTCGATGCGCCCCAGATCGCCGGTGCGCAGCCAGCCCTCGGCGTCCAGCACCCGCGCGGTCTCCTCCGGGTTGCGGTAGTACCCCTTCATGATGTGCGGCCCCCGCGTCTGCACCTCGCCGGAGCCTTCGGCCCCGCCGGGCACGGTGTCGTCGATGCGCATCTCAACCCCCGGCAGCGCCGGGCCGGTGGAGGTATCCGGCGACCCAATGGGGTTCTTGGTGGAACACACCCCCGCCGTCGTCTCGGTCATGCCATAGCCATTCTGCAGCGCCACGCCGTAGAACGCCTCCGCCTTGCGCTTCCACGCCGGGTCGAGCGGCGCCGCACCGGAGGAGACATAACGCAATGTGTCTGAATTCAGCGCCGCCAGCCCCTGCTCCTTGGTGTATTGCATCAGCAATGCGTGCATCTGCGGAACCGCCGAAAGAAGAGTCACGCCCTCCTGCAGCGCCGTGAACAACCGCGCGGCGGAGAATCGCGCCTCCAGCCGCACCTGCGCGCCCGCGTAGCAGGCCGCCGTCACCACAGAACAGAGTCCGAAGACATGGGTAATCGGCAGCACGCCGTAGATCAGGTCGTCCGGCGTCATCTCCCGCAGGGTGGCCGACGCGCGGCCGCCGAAACGCACGTTGTCATGGGTCAGCATGACCCCCTTGGGATCGCCCGTGGTGCCGGTCGTGTAGAGCAGCACCGCCACATCGGAGAGATCCGGGTCCGGGTTGCTCTCCAGCGCCGCAAGGTGGACGGTGCCGAAGGCGCCCGTGGCCTCCCCGGCACTGTACCGCTTCGCGTGCGCCTCGGCGTCGGCGGAAACCGCGGAAGTTCCCACGATGGCCGCCGGGGTCGCGTGATCAACGATGCGCTGCACTTCCGCCGCCGTCTGGCGCGCGTTCACCGGCAGGATCACCGCGCCCAGCTTCCAGCTTCCGAAGAGCATCGCCACGGCGCTGGCACAGTTCTCGGACAGCATCAGCACCCGGTCGTTCACCCGCACCCCGGCCTCGCTCAGCATCTGGGCCGCAGCCTCGGCCGCCAGGTTCATTTCGGCGTAGGTCCAGCGCATGCCGATGCTGTCGCTCAACGCCGGAGCATCGGGACGCGTCTTGACCTGTTCGTTCAAATATCCCTCGACCCGCGCCATGCTTCTATTCCTCCTGTCGACCCCGTCAGGGGTTATCCGCCGTACACCGCCTTGCGCTTTTCGAGAAATGCCGCGATCCCCTCTGCGGCCTCGTCGCCACCCGATGCATGGGCCATGGCGTCGCGCTCTGCGTCCAGTTGCCCGGCCTCCGTCGTCTCATAAGCCTGCGCCACAAGTGTGCGGATCGTGCCCTGCGCGGCGCGTGGCCCGGCGGCCAGCGTATCCGCAAGGATCAGCGCCTCCTCCAACGCCTTGCCGACGGCAGAGATGCGGTTGACCGCCCCCAGACCCGCGAAATGCGACGCCATGACCGGACGGCCCAGCAGGCACATCTCCATCGCCAGCGGACGTGGCAGCAGGCGCGCCATGGCAGACGTCAGACCCGCATCCGGCACCAGACCCGCCTTGACGTAGGCGGCGGTGAACTTCGCCTCCTCCGAGGCCACGATCATGTCGCAGGCCAGTGCCAGCGACAGCCCCGCCCCGGCGGCCCCGCCCTCGACCGCGGCGATCACCGGCACCGGACAGGCCCGGATCGCGCGGATGAGGTCGTGCAACCCGTCCACCTTCTCGCGGCGCTCCGGCTCGCTCAGCGTGCGACGCTCGATCAGCACGTTGAGGTCGCCCCCGGCGCAGAAGAACGATCCCTCTGACGTCAGGATCACGGCGCGGATGCGCGTTTCCTGCGCCTGCTCCATCGCCTGGCCGATCGCCTCGTAAAGCTCCGGCGTCAGCGCGCCGCGCTTCTCGGCATTGCCGTTCCAGACGATCAGCCGGTCGCCCCGGTCCTCGATCCTTGCGCTCATGTCAGTCTCTCCTCGGGCACCCGTTTGAATACCCCTGTCGAGGTGGCGATGAGCGTGCCGTCCTCGTGCACCAGTTCCGCCGTGATATAGAGCAGGCTTCGCCCGCCCCCCGTCACACGACCCGTCGCGGTCACCCGCCCCGGCATGCCCGGCGCGAGGTACTGCGTCGTCATCGAGATCGTCAGGAACGGTCTGCGCCCGGTCGGATTGACCGACAGCGACCCCGTCGTCCCGGACGCATTGTCCAGCAGCGCCGCTGCGATGCCGCCGTGCAGCACCCCGTGGCGGTTGGTGTGCTGCGGGCCGACGTCGAGCCAGCACTTGCCGTGCTCCGGATCCGAAACTTCCACGACATACCCGATGAGGGTCTGCGTTCCCGTTTCGTCCCGGATCAGATGCTCTTCGCTCACGGTCGCGTCACGCTGCGGCGAGGGCAATGAAACGCTCCAGATGGTGGTCGGTGTCGCCGAAGCGGTGATCGGCCATGACGATGCGTTTGGCGATATGGGCAAGCTCGTATTCCTGCGTCATCGCGATACCGCCGTGCATCTGGATCGCCTCTTCGGCCACCAGTCGACCCGCGCGACCCAAGAGGTTCTTGGCCGCCGAGACCTGGCTTTCGCGCACCTTGCGGTCGCTGGCCAGATGACCCGCGGCGTTGATCACGGCGGAACGCGCCTGCTCCATCTCGATCAGCAGATCCGACATGCGGTGCGCCAGCGCCTGAAAGGTGCCAATGGGCCGCCCGAACTGCTTGCGCGTCATGAGGTAATCCTTGGTCAGCTTCGTCGCCGTTTCCATTGCGCCGAGCGTTTCCGCACAGAGCGCCACGTTCGCCGCTGCCACCCGCGCCTCGATCGCGTCCGACGCCTTGCCCGCTTCGCCCAGACGAGCACTCGCAGGCACGCGCACGTCGTCCAGCGTCACTTCCGCGGCGCGGCCACCGGCCAGCAAGGCGTAGCCCTGGATGGTCAGTCCCTTGGAGTCAGCAGGCACAAGGAACAGCGAGATGCCGTCGGCATCACCCGCCTCGCCGCTTTCGCGGGCGGAGACGACGAGCATATCGGCGGCCTCCGCGTTCACGACGACGGCCTTGCGTCCGTTCAGCACCATGCCGTCGCCGTCCGCCTTGGCGGTTGTGGTGACGCGTGTCAGGTCATAGCGGCTGGCGGGTTCGCCATGCGCGAACGCCATCTGCAACGCACCGCCGATCAGCGCTTCGAGGTTTTCTTTCTGGTCGTCATTGCCGAGGTCCGCGATCAGCCCGCCGGCCAGGACCGCGGAGTCCAGGAAAGGCTCCACCACGCCCGCACGGCCCAGTTCTTCGAATACCGTGGTCAGGTCGAAACCCTTGCCGCCGAAACCGCCCTGCTCTTCGGTGAAGAGCGCGCCGATGACTCCGAGTTCCGCCAACCCCGACCAGATCTCGGTCGAGAGGCCGCTGTCGCTTTCCAGAATCGCGTTGCGCGTCTTGGTATCGTACTTGTCCCGCAGGAAACGCCGCAGGCTGTCCTGCAGCATCTGCCGCTCTTCTGTCAGTGCGAAGTTCATGCACCGCCTCCCATGGTGACCTTCGCGATGATCCCGCGCTGGATTTCGTTCGAGCCGCCGAAGATCGACAGCTTGCGGTTGTTGAAGTACTGCGCCGCCACCGGCCCCGCCGCCAGCGGATCGGGAAGTGCCGCGTTCGATCCCTCGACCGCCTCGGAGGCGAAGGGCATCGCGTAGACCCCCGCCGCCCGGCGCGCCAGATCGTTGATCTCCTGCCGGATGATCGTGCCCTTGACCTTGAGCATGGAGCTTTCCACGCCCGGCGCCGTACCCGCCGCCGCCTTGGAGATGATCCGCAGGTTGGTAGTGGACATGGCCATCAGGTCGATCTCCACCTTCGCCACGCGTGCGGCGAAATGCGGGTTCTCGATCAACGGCTTGTCGCCCGCCATTTCGGCCCTGGCGATGCGCTTCACCGCCGTCAGACCGGCCTGCGAAAAGCCGACGCCCGCGATATTGGTGCGCTCGTGAGTCAGCAGGTACTTGGCATAGGTCCAGCCCTTGTTCTCCTCGCCCACGAGGTTTTCGACTGGGACCTTCACATCCGTAAACCAGACCTCGTTGACCTCCGCGCCGCCGTCCAGCAGCACGATCGGCCGCACTTCAATGCCCGGCGTTTCCATGTCGATCAGCAGGAAGGAGATCCCCTCCTGCTGCTTCACGTCCTTGTCCGTCCGCACAAGGCAGAAGATCATGTTCGCGTGCTGGCCCAGCGTGGTCCAGGTCTTCTGGCCGTTGACGATGTAATGATCGCCGTCCCTGACCGCCGTCGTCTTGAGCGAGGCGAGGTCGGACCCGGCACCGGGTTCGGAGTAGCCCTGACACCACCCGTCGTCCCCAGTCAAAAGCCGCGGCAGCCAGTAATCATTCTGCTCCTGCGAACCGAACTTCTGCAGCACCGGGGCGAGCATCGACAGCCCGAAGGGCATGATGCGGGGCGCATATGCGGCGGCCGCCTCTTCCTCGAAGATATGCCGCTGCACCGCGTTCCACTCGGCCCCACCGTATTTTTTGGGCCAGTTCGGTGCCAACCAACCCTGCTCATTTAGGATCGCGTGCCAGCGTTCCTGACCTTCCTTGCCCAGTTCTTCGCCCTTGCGGATCTTCTCGGACATTTCCTTGGGCAGCTTCTCTGCCAGAAAGCTGCGCACCTCCTCGCGGAATGCCTTTTCCTCGTCGCTGTAGCTCAGGTCCATGGTCAGCCTCCCTCAGTAGATTTCAAACAGGCCCGCGGCACCCATGCCGCCGCCAATGCACATGCTCACGACACCCAGCTTCGCCCCGCGCCGCTTGCCTTCCAGCATCAGGTGCCCCGTCATCCGCGCGCCCGTCATGCCGAAGGGGTGGCCGATGGCGATGGAGCCGCCGTTGACGTTGTACTACTCCGGATCGATCTTGAGGAAGTCGCGGGCGTAGAGGCACTGGGAGGCAAACGCCTCGTTCAACTCCCACAGGTCGATGTCGTCGATGGTAAGCCCGTGCCGTTCCAGCAGGCGCGGCACCGCGTAGATCGGGCCGATGCCCATCTCGTCGGGCTTGCAACCCGCGACGGCGAAGCCCTTGAAGGCACCGAGCGGTTCCAACCCCGCCTTCTCCGCCTCGACACTGTCCATCACCACGACCGCGGCCGCACCGTCCGACAGCTGACTCGCGTTGCCGGCGGTGACGTAGTTGCCTTCGCCCCGCACCGGCGTCAGACCGGCCAAGCCTTCAAGCGTCGTTGTCGGGCGGTTGCATTCGTCCTTGGTGACGGTGACGGCGTGGGTGGTGACCTCCTTGGTCTCCTTGTCCTGCACGGCCATGATGGTTTCCATCGGAACGATCTCGTGATCGAACTTGCCCGATTCCTGCGCCGCCGCGATCAACTGCTGACTGCGCAGGGAATACTCGTCCTGGTATTCGCGGCTGACGTTGTAGCGTTCGGCCACGATATCGGCGGTTTCGATCATGGTCATGTAGATGTCGGGCATGTGCTCCTCGAGCCAGGCGTCGCGCACCGGCTTGACGGCGGGCTGCACCATCGAGATGCTCTCCACCCCGCCCGCGACCATGGGGCCGGCCCCTTCCTGAGTGATGGCGTTGGCGGCCATGGCGATGGTCTGCAAACCCGACGAACAGAAGCGGTTGACCGTGACGCCCGCGGCGGTGACCGGAAGGCCCGCACGCAGCGCGATCTGGCGCGCGATGTTCTGGCCGGTGGCCCCTTCGGGAGTGGCGCAGCCCATCAGCACGTCCTCGATGCGGTCGGGGTCCACCCCTGCGCGCTCGACGGCGTGGCGCACGGCGTGGCCGCCCATGGCCGCCCCGTGGGTCATGTTGAACGATCCGCGAAAGCTTTTCGCGAGCCCGGTGCGGGCGGTGGAGACGATGACGGCTTGTTTCATGCGGCAGCTTCCTTGTTGAGATCATCGAACCTGCGGCCCGAGGCCACAAGCCCTTTCAGCAGCGGCGCCGGTTCCCAGAACCAGGCGTCGTGTTTGGCGTAGGTTTCGATATCGGACAGAACGGTGTCCAGCCCCTGCAGATCGGCCCACTTCATCGGGCCGCCCCAGTAGCGCGGGAAGCCGTACCCGAAGAGCAGCGTCATATCGACGTCAAGGGGACGACGCGCGATGCCCTCGCCCACCACCTTCGCCGCCTCGTTGACCATGGCGCACATGTAGCGGCGCACAATCTCGGCGTCGGTGAAGTCGCGCGGGGTGATGCCAAGCTCTTCCTGTTCGGCGGCGATCAGGCGCGGGATCTCGGGGTTCGGCACCCGCGTGCGCTGACCCTTTTCGTAGAGGTAATAGCCCTGCCCGGTCTTCTGGCCGAAATGCCCCTGCTCGCAAAGCCGGTCGATATAGGTCGCGACACGTTCTTTCGGATGGCGCGTTGCGGCCTTGCGCTTGCGGGTCATCCAGCCGATGTCGAGCCCGGCGAGGTCCGCGACGGCGAAGGGGCCCATGGCAAAGCCGAACTTCTCCAGTGCCGCGTCGATCTGATAGGGGGAAGCACCATCGAGCACCATATGGTCGGCTGCCGTCCGGTAGGTCGCGAGGATGCGGTTGCCGATGAACCCGTCGCAGACGCCCGCGCGGACGGAGGTCTTGCCCAATGCCTTGCCGAGCGCAAAGCCCGTGGCCACCACGTCCTTGGCCGTCTTGTCAGCCACCACAATCTCCAGCAGTTTCATCACGTGGGCGGGGGAGAAGAAGTGCAGCCCGATCACGTCCTCGGGGCGAGAGGTGCTGGCTGCAATCTCGTTCACGTCGAGATAGGAGGTATTGGTCGCCAGCACGCAGCCCGGCTTGCACACCGCATCGAGCTTGCCGAAGACCTCCTTTTTGACGGCCATGTCCTCGAATACCGCCTCCACCACCAGATCGACCGTGGAAAGGCTGTCGTAGTTGGTGGAAACCGTAAGCGCCGTCGTGGTCAGCGCGTCGAACTTGCGCTGGTCGATCTTGCCGCGCTTGAGCGCGCCCGAAAGGTTGCCGCCGATCCTCTCGTGCGCGGCGGCGGCGGCCTCTTCCTTCATTTCGATCAGCACGACCTCAAAGCCCGCCAGAAGGGCTGCGGTGGCGATGCCCGCCCCCATGGTGCCGCCGCCGATCACGCCGACGGACTGCAAGCCGCGCGGCTCCACGCCCTTGAGTTCCGGCAGGTTGCCGACGGCGCGTTCGGAGAAGAAGGCGTGGATCATGCCCTGCCGCTGGTCGGTCTGCATCAGGTCCATGAACATCTTGCGCTCGGCCTTCATGCCGTCGTCGAAGGGCATCTCCGCGCTGGCCTGCACCGCACGCACGGCCTGCGCCGGGCTGATCTGGCCGCGGCCCTTGGCCAATGTCGCGTCATAGGCGGCGTCCCAGTCGATGGCCTTGGGCGCGGGCATTTTGCTGACGGCGCGTCGGACTGCGCCATCGTCCAGCAATTTGCGGGTGTAGGCGAGACCGACCTCTTCGGGATCGCCCTCTTCCACCTTGTCGATGATGCCCATTTCCACGGCCTCGGCGCCCTTGATATGGCGGCCCGTGGTGATTGCGTCCAGCGACTTCTCCACTCCGATCAGGCGCGGCAGGCGTTGAGTCGCGCCGGCACCCGGTATCAGGCCCAGATGCACTTCCGGTAAACCCACGCGCGCCGAGGGTTGCGCAATGCGGTAATGCGCGGACAGCGCGATCTCCAGCCCCCCGCCCAGCGACACGCCGTGCAGGGAGGCGACGACGATGAGCGGCGAGGATTCGATCCGCATGCAGACGTCCGGCAGAAATGGCTCCTGCGGGGGTTTGCCGAATTCAGTGATGTCGGCACCGGCGATGAACCCGCGACCCGCGCCTACCAGCAATACGGCGCGCACGCCTTCGTCCGCCTCCGCCTCGTCCATTCGTGCCATCAGCCCCTCGCGCACGGCAAGGCTCAACGCGTTGACGGGCGGGTTCTCGATGCGCAGCACGGCGATGTCGTCGTGGCGCGCGTAGGCGATCTTCTGGCTCATGGCAGTCTCCTTGCGTGTCCTATCCCCGGCGGCTGAGCGAAGGTGCCCGGCCCAGCCGATGTTCGATTCTGTTCACCACGGTGCGCAGCGCCGGACCCACCTCGGACAGCATTCGCGCATCCGGCAAGTCCTCGGGCAGCGCCCCGCAGGTAAAGGCCACGGCCTCCCCGAACTCCCCTGCATAATAGGGCACACTGACAGCGTTCACAGTGCGCGCATAGCGGGTTTCGGGCGGGGCCACGACAAAACCGCGCCCCAGCAGCTGTTCATATCCGTCGCGCCGGAAGTTGCGCGTGGCTGCGTCGGGCTGTGTGGCCTCGAAGCGCTCGTCATCGAGACTGGCCACTACGGCAAGGCCCGAGGAGGAGCCATGAACAGGGATGCGGTGCCCGGGCTCCAGCCAGATGGTGGAAGCTCGGGCGGGTCGCCATGTGCGCACCAGCATCATCCGGTCGCCGTCGCGCACGGCGATCAGGGCCAGCGTGGCCGTGTCATCCGCCAGTTGCTGCATCGCATCGGATGCTGCGTCCACGAAACTGACGGCGACCGAGACGACGGACCCCAGCGCGATGGCAGCAGGGCCGAGGCGGAAGCGTTCGTTGCGCCCGGCGTGACTGAGATAACCGAGTTCGCAGAGGGTATATGTCAGGCGCGAGACGGTGGGTTTTGGCAGGCTGGTCCGCTCAGCAATCTGGGCGTGGGTCAGGCCGTTGTCGCTGGCGCGGAACGCCCGCAGTATGCCAAGCCCCCGAGCGAGGGTGTTGGCGAACTTGCGATCGGTGCTGTCGTCATCCATCACACGGCCTGGCTCACGAGGTTGTTTCATTATGCGAAATAGAGTTTCACTTCCGCGGAACGGCAAGCTAGCCGCGTCACTACGGTCGTTCAAGCGAAACTTTTTCCGCTGGTGAGAGCGTCAGCCCGCCCGGTAGATGAAACACCGTCCCGGCACGGCTTCGGACGGCAGTTCGATTTCCTCCAGTGCGGCGAAATACATCCGATCGCTCGACACCATCAATCCGCCCGTCGCCAGCAGCGGCTCCACCAGCGGCGAGATCGCCCGCGCAAAGGTGTCATTCTTTTCGAGGTTGTGGCCGCCAAGATCCGCGTGAATCAGCGACGCCGTCGGACCGAACCGCGCGAGGGCGGCGGGCAGCGTGTCGTGGACATCTCCGAGGATCAGCCGGTCGTCGGGCGGAGTGCTGTCGGGGTGCGAGGCAACCGCGCGTTCAAAGACGTAGATGTCCCGCTTCGGCATGATCTCGCGGAGGTGATGATAGGTCCGCCCATTGCCCAGACCCAGCTCGAATACCGGCCCCGCCATATGCGACGTAGCGTCAGCGGCATGGTTCAGGCAGGCGCGCTGCGACACCATTCTTGCGATAAAGACATCCAGACGGCTCATGCGGGCACTCCATTTCGGCGGTTGCCCTCTACATGGGGTAGCGAAGCCCGGATGTGTAGCCCCAGACTGCAGTTCCGCCACCACTGGACGCTGGCGCACAAATCGGCTTCACTCTGTTTCGCTGTTTCTTTGTTCCGTCACTCGTTCACGTCAGGACCTTGATGACCCCCTTGCTTGAAGTAGACGCCCTGACCATTGGCTTCGGCAAGGCCTCGCCCGTCGTCAACGGGGTGAGCTTTTCCGTCCTGCCGGGGCAGACGTTGGCGCTGGTGGGGGAAAGTGGATCGGGCAAGACACTGACATGCCGCAGCGTGCTGCGCATCCTGCCCGAGGCGGCCCAGTTGCGCAGCGGATCGATCACGTTCGCGGGCGAGGGCGGACCGGTCGACCTGCTGCGGCTGCCCGAGCGGCAGATGCGCCGTATCCGGGGCGACCGGATCTCGATGATCTTTCAGGAACCCATGCGTTCGCTCTCGCCGCTGCACCGGCTCGGCAACCAGGTGGCCGAGGTGCTGCGGCTGCACCGCGACATGGGCCGGGCCGAGGCCAAGCGCGCGGTGCTGGAGCAATTCGAGAAGGTCGGTTTCGCTGATCCGGTCCGCGCCTGGCGCAGTTATCCTTTCGAGATGTCGGGCGGCATGCGCCAGCGGGCGATGATCGCCATGGCGATGGTGGCCAAGCCTGAACTGATGATCGCGGACGAACCCACCACGGCGCTCGACGTGACGACACAGGCGCAGGTGCTGGGGCTGATCAATACCCTGAAGGCCGAAACCGGCATGGCCGTCATACTGGTGACACACGATCTGGGTGTGGTCGCCAACATGGCGGCAGAAGTGGTGGTGATGAACAAGGGCCGGGTGATGGAAAGCGGCAGTGCGGCAGAAGTGCTGGGCAGTCCCGCGCATGGCTATACCGCCAAACTCTTTGCCGCTGCCCCGATGATCCCGGAGGTCGCGAAACCCGCCCGCGCCCTGCCCCACGACGATCTCATCCTCGATCTGCGGGGCGTGACCAAGACCTTTACCATGCGCGCAGGCGGCTGGCGCACACCGGTCACGGTGACCGCCTGCCGCGACGTGAACCTGCAGGTCTCGCGCGGCAAGACGCTGGCTGTGGTGGGCGAAAGCGGATCGGGCAAGACCACCTGCGCCCGCGTGGCGCTGGGGGCGGAGCGGCCCGACCCAGGCGGCGAGGTGCTGTTCTATCCTGACAACGGCGAGCCGCCCGTGCCGGTCCATGACATGACCGGTCCGCAGCGCACCGCCTTCCAGCGGCAGGCGCAGATGGTGTTTCAGGACCCCTATTCGTCGCTGTCGCCCCGGATGCGGGTGCAGGAGGCGCTGACCGAACCGATGGAGATCCACCGAATCGGCACCCGCGCCGACCGCCGCGACAAGGCAGAAGAGATGTTGCGCTGGGTGGGCCTTGATCCCGCGATGATGGCCCGCTTCCCACACGCCTTCTCGGGCGGGCAGCGCCAGCGCCTGTCGATCGCACGGGCGCTGACGCTGGACCCCAAGCTGCTGATCTGCGACGAACCCACAAGCGCGCTCGACGTGTCGGTGCAGGACCAGATCCTGACCCTGCTGGAAGAAATCCGCGACCGGGCCGCCCTCAGCTATCTCTTCATCAGCCATGATCTGGCCGTCGTCGCCCGCATCGCCGACGAGGTCGCCGTGATGCGCGCGGGCGTGATCGTCGAACAGGCCCCGCCCGACACGCTGTTCTACAACCCTCAGCACCCCTATACCAAGGCGCTGATCGCGGCACAGCCTGAGCCGGACCTCGCGCGGCCCATCGACCTGGACCTGGTCGCCAAGGGGGCCGGATCGCCCGAGCGCTGGCCCGAGATGTTCCGCTTCGAAGGGGCCATTGCCCCCGCGTTGCGCGAACTCGAACCCGGCCACATGGTGCGCTGTCATGCGTAAGTTGTGCCTCCTCCTGATCCTGCTCTGTGCCCCGGCGCTGGCCCAGCAATTGCCCTTGCAGGAAACAAGGTATTGGGGGGCGGCCGTGCAAAGCGGCGACCTGCCTCCGGTCATCCAGCGCCTGCCCACCGAACCCTTGGTGGTCGACCTGCCCGCCAAGGGCCGCACCTACGGCACGCAGGGCGGCAAGCTGCGCACCATGGTCTCGCGGTCCAAGGACGTGCGGCAGATGGTGGTCTATGGCTACGCCCGGCTGGTGGGATATGCGCCGGACTATGAGCTTTACCCCGACATCCTGCGCGCCGTGGACGTGGAGGAGGACCGCAAGTTCACCTTCCACCTGCGCGCAGGCCACAAGTGGTCCGATGGCGCGCCCTTCACCTCCGCCGATTTCGAATACTGGTGGACCTACGTGATCAACAATCCCGAGATCACACCCTCCGGGCCGCCCGATTTCATGTATGTCGATGGCGAACTGGGCCGGGTGACCTTCCCGGACCCTCTGACAGTGGTCTTCGAATGGGATGGCCCCAATGCGGGGTTCCTGCCCCAGCTTGCACAGGCCAATCCGCCTTTCATCTATCGCCCCGCCCACTACCTGAAGGATTTTCACATCGCCTTCACTGATCAGGACAGTCTTTTCGACAAGGTCCGGGCGGCCCGCGTGAAAAGCTGGGCCGCCCTGCACAACAAGGTCGATAACATGAACAGGTTCGACAATCCGGGCCTGCCGACCCTGCAACCTTGGGTGAACATCTCGAAAAGCAATGCCTCGCGGCAGATCTTCGTGCGCAACCCCTACTACCACCGGGTCGATGCGTTGGGCGTTCAGCTCCCCTATATCGACGAGGTGGAAATGACGGTGGTCGGCGGCGGCCTGATCGCGGCCAAGTCCAATGCGGGCGAGGTCGACCTGCAGGCGCGTGGCCTCGACTTCCCCGATATCTCGATCCTCAAGAAGGGCGAAGAGGACGGTGGCAACTACCGTACACTGCTTTGGGGCAATGGTGCAGCCAGCCAGATCGCGATCTACCCCAACCTCAACTTTGCCGATCCGGTCTGGCGCGAGATCATGCGCGATGTCCGCTTCCGCCGCGCCTTGAGCCAGAGCATCGACCGGCAAATGATCAACCGCGCCCTCTACTTCGGACTGGCCCGCGAGGGCGGTATGACGGCCCTGTCCTCCAGCCCGCTGTTCGATATGCAGAACTTTCTGGCCTCCTCGGCCTACGATCCGGCAAGATCCAATGCCCTGCTGGATGAAATGGGCCTGACAGAGCGCAATTCATCCGGCATCCGCCTCTTGCCGGACGGTCGGCCGATGGAGTTCGTGATCGAAACCGCAGGCGAGCGGCAGGAGGTCGAGAGCGCACTGGCCATCATCACCGACACCTGGCGAGAGATCGGCATCAAGCTGGTCATGCGGCCGCTGGACCGCGACATCCTGCGCAACCGGATTTATGCCGGGGTGACGATGGCGGCGGTCTGGTTCGGCTGGGACGACGGCTTGCCGACCGAAGACACCTCGCCGATGTACCTTGCGCCCACCAATCAGGAATTCTTCGCCTGGCCGATGTGGGGACAATACTACCAGACCGGAGGCAGTGCGGGCGAAGCCCCCGACATGCCCGACGCCCAGAAGCTCATGGCACTGGCAGAAGCGTGGAACCACACCGGCGAAGCGGAGACACGCAAGAAGATCTGGCAACAGATGCTCCGTATTCATGCGGAGCAGCAATACGGCATCGGCATCCTGTCGGAGGCCCCGCAGCCGGTGGTGGTCAACAAGCGGCTGCAAAACGTTCCTGAAAACGCCATCTGGGCCTTCGATCCGGGGGCGCATTTCGGCATCCACCGGATCGACGAGTTCTACTTCGGCGACGAAGTCGACCTTGCGAAGGTGACGCAATGACCTTCCTCAAATACGCCGTGTACCGGTTCTTCACGATGCTGCTGACGCTGGCGGTGGTCTCCGTTATGGTCTTCGCGATCATCAACCTGCCCCCTGGCGACTATCTCAGCAACCAGATCGCGGAACTGCGTGCCACAGGGCAGGCCGAAGGTGTAGCCAAGGCGGAGTTCCTGCGCCACGAATACGCGCTCGACCGCCCCTTGTGGGAACAATACCTGATCTGGGTCGGTGCTGCCCCCGGCCCCAACGGTTTCTCCGGGCTGATCCAGGGCGACTTCGGCTGGTCCTTCGAATTCGACCGCCCCGTGGGCGAGATCGTCGGCGACGCGCTCTGGCTTACCGTGCTGGTGAACCTCGCGGCGGTGCTCTTTGTCTATATGGTGGCCTTGCCGCTGGGCGTGATTGCGGCGGCGCGGTCCGAGACCTGGGTGGATTATACCGCCGGGTTCGTGGGCTACCTGGGCCTCGCCACCCCGAACTTCCTGCTGGCGTTGATCCTGTTCTACTACGGGCACAAGTATTTCAACCTGCCCATTGGCGGGCTGATGGACCCCGTTTTCGAGGGTGAACCGATGTCGGCGGCCAAGGTCAAGTCGATCCTGATGCACCTGATCGTACCCACCTTCGTCATCGGCACCTCCGGGGCCGCCGCGATGATGCAACGGCTCCGCGCCAACATGCTGGACGAGCTCAGCAAGCCTTACGTGGAAACCGCCAGAGCCAAGGGCCTCGCCCCTGCGCGGCTGCTGGCAAAATACCCCCTGCGCATGGCATTCAACCCCTTCGTGGCCGACATCGGCAACCTGCTGCCCGCCATGGTGTCGGGATCGGTGCTGGTCTCAGTCGTGCTGGGCCTGCAGACTATCGGGCCCTACCTGCTGACAGCACTGAAATCGCAGGACCAGTTCCTTGCGGGTTTCGTGCTGATGTTCGTCGCCCTGCTGACGCTCATCGGGACGATGGTGTCGGACATGCTGCTGGTCCTGCTCGACCCGCGCATCCGTTACGGGGCACGCGGCGCATGAGCACCCAACCCTCCAACCGCTTCGTGGACACCGCGCCATGGTTCGATGATACCGACATCAGCGCGCCCGAACGCGCGGAGATGGACGCCTCCGCCTGGCGACTGACCTGGCGCAAGTTCCGCCGTCACAAACTGGGCCTGATCTCGGGCCTGTTTCTGGCCTTCTGCTACCTCATCCTGCCCATCGCGGGTTTCATCGCACCCTATACCCCCAACGAGCGCAGCGCGGCGTACCTCTACGCCCCGCCCCAGGGCGTCCACCTCTGGCACGAAGGCGCCTTCGTCGGGCCCTTCGTCTATCCCATCACCGCCAAGGCCGATCTGGTGAGCTTTCGCTGGACCTATACCACCGACACCTCGCAGCCCGCCCCGCTGGAGTTCTTCTGCAGCAGCGACGACTACAAGATCTTCGGCCTGATCCCCTCCGACACCCATCTCTTCTGCGCGCCGGAAGGGGCGTCGGTGTTCCTCTGGGGCTCTGACCGGCTGGGCCGCGACGTCTTCAGCCGCATCCTCTACGGCGCGCAACTCTCGCTCACGGTCGGTCTCATCGGCATCACCGTATCCTTCCTCCTGGGCATCACCTTCGGCTCCATTGCGGGATACTTCGGCGGCAAGACCGACTGGATCATCAACCGCGTCATCGAGATACTGCGCTCCCTGCCCGAACTCCCCCTCTGGCTCGCCCTTTCCGCCGCAGTGCCGTCAAACTGGGGTCCGGTGGCGGTGTTCTTCATCATCTCCATCATCCTCGGGATTCTCGACTGGCCCGGCCTCGCGCGCTCCGTTCGCTCCAAGTTCCTGTCGCTGCGCGAAGAGGAATACGTGAAAGCCGCCGAGATGATGGGTGCCAAGCCGAGCCGCGTCATCCGCCGCCACCTGCTGCCCAACTTCATGTCCCACCTGATCGCCAGCGCGACCCTGTCGATCCCTGCGATGATACTCGGTGAAACGGCACTCAGCTTCCTCGGCCTCGGGCTGCGCGCCCCTGCCGTCAGCTGGGGCGTGATGCTCAATGACGCCCAGAACCTCGCCAGCATCGAAATCTACTGGTGGACGGCCATCCCCATGCTGCCGATCATCGTGGTGGTGCTGGCCTTCAACTTCCTCGGCGATGGCCTGCGCGCCTCACTCGACCCCTACAAAGGCTGAGGGCGGCCCTTCCGCCACCGCCCCCTTCTTCTCGGCCTTAAAAACTCCTTGGGCGTTTTTCCGTGCGGAGCCATCGGTTCATACCCAATGGATGACGGGAAAGCCCCCGGTCGGCCTTACGCGCCTTCGAGCTCGCCGGGCTTGTACCAGCTGCCCATCTTCACTTCTGTGTCTGAGCCTACCATCTTGGCAAAGGCCTCGGGATCCTGCGTGCCGCCATCCTTGCCACGGTAATGGTAGGGATAGACGAAGGACGGCTTGATTTCCGCCACGGCAGAGGCTGCGGCGTTCGCGTCCATCGTAAAGGGCAGGTTCATGCAGATGAAGGCGAGGTCGATGTTGCTCAAGGCACGCATTTCGGGCGTGTCTTCGGTATCGCCCGAAATATAGACCCGGAAACCCTCGAAGTTCAGCACGTAGCCGTTGTCGCGTCCCATCGGGTGGAAGTTCTTGCGCTCCTCGGTGGTGTTATAGGCCGGGATCGCTTCGATTTTCAGGTCGTTGAAGCTGGCGGTGGACCCGTTGGCGACTTCGCTGGCCTTGGACTTGAGGTCCTCGGGCAGCATCGCAAAGACTGCCGGGTTGGTGATGAGCTGCGTCCCGTCCTTTGCCAGTGCCGTCAATGTCTCGGCGTTGTAGTGGTCGCCGTGCTCGTGTGTGACGAGGATCAGATCGGGTGCCGGGAAATCCGCGTACATCGCGGCGTCGCCCACCGGGTCGGAATAGATCGTGCCCATGGGCGTCTCCATCACAAAGGAGGCGTGGCTTACCGGGTGCACCTGGATCTCGCCCCCGGCGGTCTCGAACATGTCCCCGCCATGGGCGGCGGCGCGGGCGGCGAAGGGCAGGATCGTGACCGTGCCCGCAATGGCGGCAGAAGTGGCAAGGAAATGGCGGCGTGTCTGATGCGTCATGTCGGGGTCGCTCCTATATTGTCTCGCGCACGACATAGCGCGCAGCGTTATCAGATCAACTGCACATTATCTGTCGTCGCCCGCATCTTTTTCCTCGTCGACAAGCTCCTGCTCCATCGACGCCTGCGCCGCTGCGCTGACCGCCTTCTTCTGGTCTTCAGTGAGGTCCGCGACCCGCCCCTCCGCCAGCCGTACCGTCACCTCGCGGTGCGCGAACTTGATGCCTTCGCGCTCGAAAAGGCTGCGGATCTCTTCGTAGACCCGCTTGCGCACCAGCCACTGATCGCCCGGCTTGGTCATGAACTTCACGCGGATGATCATCGCGCTGTCCTGCATCTCGATCACGCCCTGCGACTTCAACGGCTGGATGAAGTTCTCGCCGATCACCGGATCGTCCAAAAGGTCCACCCCCAGCTGCTTGATCAGCTTGCGCACACGTTCCACGTCCGTGTCGTAGGTCACGCGCAGGGGCAGCTTCATCATCACCCAGTCACGCGAGAAGTTGGTCATCACCTGCAATTCGCCGAAGGGGATGGTGTGAAGGTAGCCAAGATGATGGCGCAACTGGAAGGACCGGACGGAGATCTTCTCCACCGTGCCCTTCACCCCACCCACGTCGAGGTATTCGCCCTTGCGGAACGCATCGTCGAACAGAAAGAACGCCCCCGCGAAGATGTCCCGCACCAGCGCCTGGCTGCCGAAACCGATGGCGACACCCACGATACCGGCACCGGCGAAGAGCGGCCCGACGTTCACGCCGATCTCCATCAGCAGGATCAGCACGATGGTCACCAGCACGACGATCAGGACCGCGTTGCGGAAGAGCGGCAGTAGGGTGGCAAGGCGGCTGGCGGAAGACCCGCCGCCCTCGTCGCCCAGTTCCACCTCGGTCTCTTCGGGGGTCTCGTCCTCGATCTTGGTGTCGATCCAGATCCGGAAACTGTGGTAGACCACGTAGCCGAGGAAGACGATCACCATGATGTCCAGGAACCTGTCGGCGTAGCTTTCCACCATGCGGGCGCCATCGTTGTCCCAGATATAGAAGAACGCATAGGCACCGGCGACAAAGGCGAGGATGCCCGCCACCCGCCGCGCCAGAGCCTCGAAGGTGTCCATCGTCTTGATCGGGCCCGCCGCAACCACGTCGATATCCGAACGGCCCGAGATGATCTCCTTCTGGATCGCGTCGATCTCC
>JBBSJO010000052.1:0-22167 GCA_038257185.1 Rhodobacterales bacterium
CATGTCGGTGGTGACAACTGCAAGGCCGAAGCGGGTTCCGAGCCAGGGAACCTGCAAGGCGTCGTCCTTGCGGACCGCGAGACCGGCGGCAACGGCAAGCTGCCCCGGATGCACGTCCGAGGTGGTGACGCTGTGGGCGCGGGCGTCAAAGCCCAGCTGGCGGATATATTCGGCCAGCACGGTCGCATTCTCAGATGTCCGCAGGCAGGCGCGATGCGCCTGCGCCTCCCTGATCCAGTCGGTGCCCGGTTCCCCGGCGCGCGGATCGCGGGGCCAGGCGGTGAGGATCACCAGGGCGTGGGTGTGGCTCCCAAGGGGCGTCTCCGGGGCCGCAGCGGCCTCGCGGAGGTTTGCCATGATGACATCCACCCCGGCGGCCAGCGTCTTGGTTTGCCGTTCGCGCAGGTCGCGGGCGAGGGCGGCGGTGTCCGGGTTGCGCCGGGGCTGCGCAAGACGGGCCGCGTCGGGCAGGGCGCAGACACCCATCATCGAGGCATCGTTGTAGTAGCCGAAGGCCTTGAGGTGGTTTGCCCGCTCGGTCGGATCCTCGGGAATATTCGCCCCCGCCGCGTTCACCTTGCCGGAGCGTAGCACGTCCATCATCGCCTGAAAGGGTCGCATGGCATTGACGATGCTGGCGGGATCATCGGGGCGCAGGAAGGACAGTTCGGCGAAGGGCAGGCCCGCGTTGATGGATACATCGCGCTGTCTGCGCAGCCGTTCCAAGGGGTAGGGGCCAAGGTGGACCGGGCGCGAACGGGCGGAGAAGAGCTTCATTTGCGATTGGTGCCACAGGATCCGGACAAACGCCAGAGCATGCACCCGCCTCGACCTCCCCCGCGATGACACCGGTGCCTTGACTCTCGCGACCCGCTGGCCATGCTGCCCTCATCACCGAGGGGGAGAGATCACATGACCACATTCAACCGCCGTCAGGCCTTTGCCACCATGGGTGCGGCCACCGCCGTGGGTCTTGCCGCGCCCGCCTATGCGCAGAACCGCAAGATCACCGTGGGCGCCCTGCGCTTCACCAGCCATGCCGCGAGCTTCGTCGCCGTGGAGCGGGGATACTTCGCCGATGCCGGTCTCGACGTCGAGCTGCGCTTCTTCGAGGCGGCACAGCCGATGGCCGTGGCGATTGCCAGCGGCGACGTGGACTATGCCGTGACCGCGATCTCGGGCGGCCTTGTGTCGCTGGCCCAGAAGGGCGCGATCAAGGTCATCGGGGGAGGCTTGCAGGAGGAGGTCGGCATCGACGGCCAGAAGATTCTCGTCTCGGATGCGGCCTTCCAGGCGGGCGTGACCGCGCCGGGGATGCTGGATGGCAAGAGCTTTGGCATGACGCAGGCGGGATCGTCCTTCCACTACATCGGCGCGAAGATCGCCGACGCGGAGGGGATCACCCTGGCCTTCAAGCCGCTGCAGAAGGTTGGCGCGGTCATCGGCGCGCTGAAATCCGGCCAGATCGACGCCTGGGCCATCGTGCCGCATATTGCGAAGCCGCTGGCGGGGTCCGGGGCCGTTCACATTATCGGCGATGTAGCGACCTATCTGCCGGATTATCAGGTCACGACGGTCTTCACCTCGGCCAAGAACGCGTCCGACGAACGGGAGATGACGCAGAACTTCCTCAACGGTTTCTCGAAGGGCGTGGCGGACTACAACGCCGCGATGATCGAAAAGACCGGCGGGGAAGACGGCGAGGCCGCGATGGTCGATCTGATTCACAAATACGTCTACGAAGACCAGCCGCGCGAGAAGGCTGCAACTTCGATCATCAACGGCACCATGCGCCTGAATGAGGGAGCGGCCATCAACGTGGCCTCCATCGCGGATCAGCTGAACTGGTTCCAGTCCGAGGGGCTGGTGGATGCGGATATCACCATGGATACGCTGGTCGACACCTCATACGTCAAGACGCTGGGCGTCTGAGGCTCCGGTCGCCCGGGGCGACCCGGGCGGCGCGTTCGTGCCAAGTGAAAGTGATCCGTGGACCTCAAGGCGATCCAACTCAGCCATAGCTACGGCGACACCGAGGTGCTGCGCGACATCACGCTGGACGTGCCGTCGGGACAGATCGTCTGCATCGTCGGCCCTTCGGGCTGTGGCAAGTCGACCCTGCTGCGGCTGCTTGGCGGGCTGGAACGGCCCACGGCCGGCGAGGTCATGCAGGTCGGTGACCCGCCCGAGGGCTGCCTGAACCCGTTGACCTATATCTTTCAGGATTTCGCCCTGCTGCCCTGGCGCAGCGTCAAGGGCAATGTCGCGCTGGTCTTGGAGGATCACCCTGTGGGCAAGGCGGCCCGGGAGGAAATCATCACGGACGTGCTGGCGCGCACGAAGCTCTCGGAATTCGCCGCCGCCCTGCCAAAGCAGCTTTCGGGCGGGATGAAGCAGCGCGTGGCGATTGCGCGGGCCTTGGCGGTGAACCCTGCGGTGATGCTGATGGACGAACCGCTGAGCGCGCTCGACAGTCAGACGCGGGAACTTCTCATGGACGACCTTGTCGCCCTCTGGACGCGCCAGCCCTTTACCGCCGTTTACGTCACACACAACCTCGCGGAGGCCGTGCGGCTGGGCCACAAGATCGTCGTTCTGTCGCGCCGGCCCGGACAGGTGCGCGAGGTGGTTGAGATCGCCACACCTCTGGCCGAGCGCACCTACGGCGACGCGGCGCTGGAGAAACAGCAGCAGCACCTCTGGGGTCTGATGCGTGACGAGGCGGCGGCGGCGGATGCGGAGCTTCTGCATGTCTGACACCGCGCGCCCGGTCCGCTTCCGCGGCGGCGGTTTCGTCGCAAGACGCAAGCGCGGGGTGGGCGTGGCGGTTTTCGTGGTGCTGATCCTGCTGGCTGAATGGGGGACGCGGACCGGTTTCATCTCTGCCCTGACGCTGCCACGGCCCAGCGATGTGCTCTGGACCTTCGTGGGGCTCTACCAATCCGGGTTGCTCTTCAAGCACCTCGTCCCCTCGCTGACGCGGCTCCTCGTCGGGGCCAGCCTCGGGGCCACGGCGGGCATCGGCGTGGGCATCCTGATCGGCCTCTTCAGCCTTGCCCGCGCCGGATTGGTGCCGCTGGTGGCCGCGCTCTTCCCGATCCCCAAGATCGCCTTGCTGCCGCTCTTCGTGATCTGGTTCGGCATCGATGAAACCAGCAAGTATGCCCTGATCGCCTTCGGCACCTTTACCCCCACGGTCGTCGCCACCTATGCGGCCGTCGACAACGTGGACCGCACGCTGATCCGCATGGGGCAGAGTTTCGGGCTGAAGTGGCGCTCCATCGTTTGGAAGATCGTGCTGCCGGGAGCGATGCCGGGGATCCTGTCGGGGCTGCGGATCTCGCTGACGATCGCCATCATCCTGCTGGTCGCGGCGGAGATGCTGGGGGCGGAATACGGGATTGGAGCCTATATCCTTCAGGCGGGCAGCCTCTATGATCTGGAGCGGCTTTTCGCGGGGGTGGTGATCCTGTCGGTGCTGGGCGTGCTGGTGTCGAGCAGCATCGCGGCGGTGGAGCGGCGGGTATTGCGCTGGCGCGAGTAACCTGCGCGCCTGCGCGTTGACTGGAAAGGACCGGGGCCCTGAACGACCGGCCCGCGATCCCTGCGAGATCGGCAGCTACGGTGCAATCACCCTGCTCAACCTGACTGTGGCCCTCGACGGCGACACCAGCCATATCAACGACGCGGCCGTTGCTCGAGTGTTTCGAATGCCTCTGACTTCCGAGCTTCCGAAAGATCGTTTACATTCCGGCGCGTATCGTCGAACTTCCGCCTGACTCTCAAGCCGGAGCAGGCGATGACGGACATGTCCAGACAACCGGAGGAAAAGACCGAGGATCCCTCGCATCTCGGGTTCAAGGACCTGATCTCGCTCTGCCTGGAACTCAACGGCAGGCTCGACTCTTTGTGGCAGCGGGTGCTTTACGCCCATGCGGCAATCGTGGCTGTCATGGTCTTCTTCGCGACCAACGAGAACAATTTTCTGCTGCCGCGCATTCTCGTCTTCGCCTTTTATACCGCGAACACGGTCATCACCATCTATGCCTTTACCGAAACGCTGACGGGCCTGAAGGCAGTGGTCAAGGACCTGCGCGCCTTGCAGGGCGAAACCCCGAGAACACAGGTGCAGGCCTGGGTCTTCGCGCACAACTACGACCGTCATGCGATCGTGCGGCTGCTCATTCTCGCCGCGACCTGGGCGGTGCTGGGCTATCTGCTTATCGTGCCGCCGCTGGTCTGTGCAGAAGGCAGGATGGAATGGACCTGCACGCAGGCAGTGGCACCTTCGGATGTTCCGAAGGTCAGCGTTCCACCATCCTGAGCAGCACCGGCGCGATCCGGTCGCGCATCTGGGTGTCCTCGACGGCGCTGTCCAGCAGGCGTTGCACACCCTTTCCGGTCTGCACATTGTCGCGTTGCATCAGGGCCATCACGTCCATCAAGGTCTGGCTCTGGCATTTGCCGCGTTTGTAGATCCAGTAGGGCAGGGCAGCGGCAGAGGCGCTCTGCTGCAGCCCGCAGCGGCGGTCGGGTGCGGTATTGTGCCAGAAGAGCGACATCATGTCGGCCAGCGCGGAACTGTCATCGGCAAAATAGCTGTGGGAGAGCATGTCCTCTCCCAGTTCCGACATGTCCACGCTGTCGACATAATCGCTGACGAGCACGAATTCCCCACCCTGGCCCGCGCGCGGAGCATTGCCGTGCAACCGGCGGGAGGAGGCCAGCGCCCAATCCTCCTTTGAGGCATAGAGCGTCAGACGCCGCGCTATGGGGCGGATCGTCTCGATCATCTTCGCGAACAGCCCCGCGTCCACGTCCGGTGCGGCAAAGACGACCTGGCCGAAGATCGGTTTGGATTCTGCCGTCAGCCCATGGCTGACCGACATCAGCTCAAGCGCGTCCGTCAACGCGCGGTTGCCCATCGAATGCGCCACGATGTGGATCGTCTGCGCGCCGGAGCGTGCCACGAGGTCTTCGAGGAATCCCCAGAGCCGCCGCCCGCTGAGTTCGACCACGGCTGTGTCTGAGATATAGCCCGTCGTCGATCCCGCCGAAGGCCACGAATAGAGCACCGGCAAGCCGTCATAGTTCATGTCATAGGAGAGCTGTGCTGCGCGTTTTGCGGCCGGTTCAAAAGCCACGTTGTAGCCGTGAATAAAGACGAGGATTTCCTTGCGGTCCCGCTTTTCGAGCCGGTCGTTCATGGCCGCGAAATAGGCATCGGTTTCCACCGGCGTCACCGATTTCAGCATCACGTGTTTTGCCGGATTCGGCCCGAATTCCAGCTTCCAGATCGAAGGTGCCTCCACCGCGCCCTTGGTGTGGGTGTCGGGGATCGTGACGATGGCCTGCCCCAGTTCCAGTTCGCCCCGGCCCCAGCCATAGAAGGTTTCGGGGTCCGGATCGCCGGTTCTTGCGCGGTCGGTGGCATAGAAGATCTCCACCTCGCGGTAGCCGACGTCGCCCGGGCCGCGGGTGGATTCTTTCGTGGCGACCTCTGCTTGCGCCGCGAGGGCGGCGGCGCGGTAGGCCTCGGCGTCGGCGGGGCGTGCCATCCGATCCGACAGGTCCGCCAGCCGCTCCAGCGTGCGGGCGAGCACAGGCCCGGGCAGTCCGCCATCGCGCTGTGCCTCCAGTGCGCCCAGCACCTGTGCCCGCGCGGCACGGAAATTCTCCAGATCCTCGTAAAGCCCTGCCGCCTCGCGATAAAGCGGCCCCGGGGCGAGACCCAGGAGATCGCGGTAACGTGCGGCTAGGGTGGCAAGTTGCGCGATAAGGTCAGCCGCCTCGGCCTTGTCGCCCCGCGCCAACAGAAGGTCCGCCTTGAGCCGCACCAGATCGAAGGTCAGGCGCGGGTCGGTGACCCCTTCGGCCGCCGCTGCCGCCAGTGTCGCGTCGATCTCGGCCAGTTCGGCGACGGGATCGTCCTGCAAGGTGGTGCCGATGGCGGCGGCGCGGGCATAGACGTCCTCTGCCATGGCACGCTGGGGCGACCCCAGAAGGACGATCATCAGGGCGGCAGAACCGGCCAGCCATTTCAACATACCCAGATACCCCTTGGACGGGAAAAACACGACGCCTTTGCGCTGCAGCTTAGGGGCGACCTGCAAAAAGTAAACATTCCCCGGCAAAAGACTCGGCAGGTCGGAAAATGCTGATAAAGTCGCGTTAGTATTTTATGACGTTGTCAGGTTCTGCCGGGGGGCAAAAGTTGAATTTTTGTGTTGCCGCATTGATCTTGCTGATGACTCTGGGGGGTGCGCAGGCAGAGACGCGCGCGCTCCTGATCGGGGTGTCCGATTACGACGACAACGCCGATGTGGCCGATCTGAGGGGACCGGGCAATGACGTGACGCTGCTGGACGCGGTACTGCGCGGGCGCGGGGTGACGGATGTCACGATGCTGGCCGATGGTGTGACGCACGGCGCGCATCCGACGCGGGCCGCGATCCTTGATGCCCTTGCCGCACTTGAGCAGAAGGCGGTGGCGGAGGACTTCATCTATATCCACCTCTCCGGCCACGGCACACGTCAGGCCGATCAGGACGGGGACGAGACGGACGGCATGGACGAGGTGTTCCTGCCCGCCGACGTTGGCCGCGCGGCACCGGGCCAGAACGTCATACCCAACGCCATTGTGGACGACGAGATCGGCGCGGTGGTGCGGCGCATCCGGGCGAAGGGGGCCAATGTCTGGCTGGTGATGGATTCCTGCCATTCCGGGTCGGGCCTGCGGGCCGCGTCCGCAGATACCGCGACCCGCTTTGTCGATCCTGCCGCCCTCGGGATCAGCACCACTGCGATGCCGCAGACCGAGGCGGGGATCGTGCAAAGCCCCGACGACGATCCGGGCGGCGCGTATCTTGCCTTCTATGCCGCCCGCTCAACCGAGGTGGCGCGCGAGGTCAATCTGGCCCCCGAGGGGCAGCCGGAAGCCTGGTACGGGCTCTTCACAGCCAAGCTGGCAGCGCGCCTGCAATCGGACGATGCGATCAGCTTTCGCCAGTTGTTTCAGGCGGTGATGAGCGACATGAACGATGGCACGGTGCCGGGGGCCGCGCGGTTGCAGACGCCGTCCTGGGAGGGCACGCTGATTGACGCCGTGGTCTTTGGCGGGGCGGCCACAAGCGGTTTGCGCCGCTTTGAAGTCACGGGGGACGAGATTGCAGCGGGGCTTGTGCATGGATTGGCCGAGGGAACGCTTGTGGGGCTGGTCGCGGATGCCGCCGCAGCACCGGACGCGCTGATCGGCTATGCCCAGACAGAGGACGCCGCCGCCACCTTCAGCTACCTGCGCCCGGTGGCCGCGAGCTGCGTGCCACAGTCCGACGCGCCCTGTGCCCCCGAAGGCCGCTTGCCCGAGACTGCCCGCTTTGCGCAGGTCGTCGCCCGACCGGTGGACCGCCAGACCCGTATCAGCCCTCCGATCGATCTTGCTTCTGGCGTGGCACTGACCGGCGATCATCCTGCACGGCAGGCGCTCGATACCGCCTTGGCGGAGGCCGGGCAGGGGATCGAGATCGCGGCGGAAGATTTCACTATCGAGGTAATCTGGGACGGCACCGCCTTGTGGTTCGGCCCCCGCGCGCAGGTGGATGGCAATCCCATGGGCCTGCGGTGGCAGTCGGGAGAGGCGGACCTTGCCGCCCTGCTGACCCGCATCGCCCGGGCCGAGGATTTCGCCCGCATGCTGGGGGCCGTGGCCGAGGGCGGGTCGATCCTGTCTCCGAACCCTGTAGCGGTCACGGCGGAGCTTGCGCCGGTGGAGGTCGCGGATCTGGCGTCGCTGGCAGAAGAAGTGAACCCCCGCCGCGAATGCCGCCGCGCCGTGGGGAACGTGCAGTCGCGCGCGCCGCAGATGCTGAATGTCGGAGCAGACCTGAAACAATGCGACCAGCTGACCTTTGCCGCGCAGGGCGAGGTGGCCGGCGCGCGGGACGTGAACCGGGTGCATATCGACGCGCATTTCTGCGTCACGGCGGAATACGAGCGGATCGAGGATGTCGCGGTGGAGCGCAGGCTGGGCGGGACGATGACGATGTGCTCGGATTGCCCCGATTATGCGGCGGGGGATGAGCGGCTTTTCGTCATCACCACCGAAGGCACGGAAAACAGCGAGGCGCTGAACCTCGAAGGGCTGGTCGAGACATGCGGCACCGAGGCCGGCACCCGGGGCGCTGCAGCAGGCGCGGAGGCGATGTCCTTTCTGGGCCGGATCGCGGCGCGCCCCGACACGCGCGGATCGCTGGGGGGGATCGGGCTTGCCAACATATGGGTCGACAGTTTCAACTGGCGGGTCCTGCCGCGCCGCGAGGCTTTCGTGCGGGCCGGGCGGGCGCTGGACAGGTAACATCATGGGAGAGTGTGAATGACAGATATCGGAAAACGGGCCTCCACCGGGCATCTGCCGGCGCTGACGACGGCCTTGCTGCTGGGGGCCGGGATGGCAACGGCGCAGGCCACGGGCCTGGACAATATCGCCAGACCGTCGGGCGACGGAGATGTTGCCGTGCGCGCCTATGTCATGGCAGAGCGGGAACAGGCCACAAGGATCGACACCGGCGAGGATACCCGCATCTATGGCGGTCGCGCGGCCCAGCCGGGGGCCTTTCCCTTTCAGGTCTCGCTGCATTCGGCGGAGCGGGTCGATGGCACATCCGACGGCGCCTACAACTCGCAGTTCTGCGGCGGCAGCATCATTTCGCGGCAGTGGATCCTGACGGCGGCACATTGCGTGGTCAAGAAGGACGGCCGCGTGTCCGAGCCGGAGAGCATTCTGGTGCATACCTCTTCGATTTACCTCGACAAGGGCGATTTCCGGCCCGTTGCGCGGGTAATTGCGCATGAGAATTACGACCCCAACAATCTCGACAATGACATTGCCCTGCTGCAACTGGCGCAGCCCATCGGGCAGTCCTCCGGGCCGGTGGGGGCGATCCCGGTTCTGCCCGCGGGCGCAGCGGTGCCGCAGGGGCCCTCCATGGTGATCGGCTGGGGCATGATCGCACCGAACAAGTTTCCCGAGAAGCTGATGGAAACCGATATCGACATCGTGCCGAATGCCACCTGCAACAATGGTATCCGCGAGCAGACCAAGCGCGAGGTGGGCGGGTTCCTGTTGAATCTCGGCGCGTCCAGCGGCGTGCCCGAGACCACGCTGAACCAGGCCTATCAGATCATCACCGACGGTCTTGGCGACAGCCTGTCAGGGAACATGATCTGCGCCGGGATCACCTCGGGTGAGCGCGATTCCTGCAAGGGTGACAGCGGGGGGCCGCTGATGGTGCGTCAACCGGATGGAGGCTGGCTGCAGGTCGGCATCGTAAGCTGGGGAAAGTCCCCGCTTTTCGCCGACGATCCCTGCGGTCACGAGAACCTCTTTGCCGTCTATACCAAAGTTTCCAACTACTTCGACTGGATCGCGGCCCATCTGCGGGGTTGAGGGGTCGGCACCACTGAAAAAGGAATGTCACGATGAATGGAAGTCTCACTGGCGCTCTGGCGCTGTCGCTCCTGACACTGTCTCTGGCCTTGCCAGCCGCTGCAGAGAGCAGCTTTGGCGGCAGTTTCGATGGCGACACCACTGCGCCGCAGGGTGGGCAGACCGGCGTCCTGCCGCCGCCCCTGCCGCAGGGCGGCACTGTGACGGACGGGTTTCAGGGCACCGGCAGCTTCGAACCGGGCGGTGCACAGACCGGCGGCGTGGTGTTGCCGCCACCGCCGCCGCCGAATTTCGGGCCGTCCGACGTGGTGATCGCGCCAACGCCGCCGGCACCGCCAGCGCCTCCGCAAACGCCCACGGTCCAGCCGCAACCACCGCCGCAACCGCCCGTCAATCCCAACGATCAGGCCAGCCAGCTTGCGGCCTTCGAGACGCGCGATTTCGGGGTCCAGCCGGTGCAGCAGTTGCGCCAGGGCGAATTCCACGCGCCCACGCCGACGGCCATTCCCGGCGGCCAACTCCTCACCACGCAGAACCTTGCCAAGGCGATCAACAATGGCACGCAGATCCTTCTGATCGATGTTCTGGGGGGGCAGTATTCCCTTCCCAATGCCTATCCTGCGGGCGTGATGGCGCAGGGCGGGGATTTCAACGACCGGGTGCAGCAGCAGACGGTGCAATGGCTGGGGCAAGTGACCGGCGGGCAGAAGAATGTGCCAATTGTGGTCTATTGCAGCGATCCGATGTGCTGGCTGTCCTACAACGCCGCGCTGCGGGCCATCGCGGCGGGCTATACCAATGTCTATTGGTATCGCGGCGGCTTGCAGGCCTGGCAGATGGCAGGGCTGCCGACCAATCCGGCCCGCTATTGATGCAATGATCCGCATACTGCGCCTTTGTCTTTGGGCCGTCCTGTTCGGCTTGGCAGGGGCCGTGCCGGGGGCCGCACAGGATCCCCGGTACTTCGAGGCGCAGCGGCTGATCGACGCCGAGAACTGGGGGGCGGCAGAGACACTGGCGCGGGCGCTGGAAGCCGAGGCGGCAGATCCCGAAGCCCTGCTCGACGCGCAGCAGGTGCGGGCGACGCTGGACTTCGCATTGGGGGATACTGCAGATGCACTGGCAAACCTGCGTGCGGTCGATGCGGGCCAGGTGGCGCAACGTGGCTGGACCCATCCCCGCCGTCTGCCGGTGCTCGACATGATTTCGCTGCTGGAGGAGGATGCAGGCAAACCGGACGCCGCGCGTCTGACATATCTGCGCATGGCTCACATCGCGATCGTGTCAGATGATCCTGCCACGCAGGTCGTTGCCTTGGATGCGCTTGCGCGGGGCGCTCTGGCGGATGGTTTGCCGCGCGAGGCGTCGCTCTTTGCGACCGACCTCTACGATGCCGCTATTCAATTGGGTGGCGAGGTTAGTGATGCTGCGCAGGCGGCGCGCGCCCTGCAATCCCAGGCGCAGGTCGCAATCGGCGATCCAGAGCAGATCGTGGCAGACGATCCTGTCCGGTCAGAGATCGTCGCGGCACTCACTGCAATGTTCGATGCGCTGAACGCTCAGAACCTATCAAGCGCCGAAAACGCTGCGACAACCGCGCGCGATCTGGCGGGACCTGAAGAAGCCAGCACGGCGACGGTCTGCATGGTGATGGCCCAGGCACTGGTGGAGGTCGATCCGGAGCGTGGCAAGCCCTGGCTCGACTGCACGCTGACTTTCCCAGCCTCCTTCCTTGCGGTCCGCGCCGATCTGTCGCCGATGCTGGAACAATATGCCGATGCGCTGGCAGGCAACAGCGACGCGGAAGGGGCGGTGGCTCTGCTGTCCCGCGCCCTTGAGATCGTGACGCTCCAGCTGGGGGAAGACAGCGCCCGCGCCGCCCGTCTGTTGTTCCGCCGTGCCGAGATGCGGTTCTACCTCCGCCATTTCGACGCGGCGCAGCAAGATATCGATGTGGGGCTGGCCGTCGCAGGGGTCGGTGACGCGCTCTTGCGCTTTGACCTCCAGTCCCTGCAGGTGGGGCTTTACCTTCAGCGACAGGACCTGCCGCAGGCAGAGGCAGCCTTTCGGGCAGCGGCGGACATTCTGCGGCAAGGGGGGCTGACAGAAGATGCACGCTGGACCTATCTGCTGTCCGCCATGTCGGACGTGCAGGCGCAACTGGGGCGGCTGGATGAGGCGGAAACGCTGGCGCGGGAAGCGGTGCGCCACGCCGAAACGCGCGATCCCGATACCCGGATGCAGATGGCCATTGCCCTGGGCGGCGTGCTTGTGCAGCAGGGCCGGTTTGACGAGGCGGTAGCGGCGCTCGAAAGCACGAAGGCGCGTGTGGACGAGGTGATGGGCAAGGACGAGGGTGTCGCGGTGGCATGGATGCTGACCTACGCCAGCGTGCTGCGCGACGCGGGGCGCGCGGCCGAGGCGGATGCCGTCATGGCCAAGGTCAGCCCGCGACTGGCGCAGCGTCCCGACCTGATCCGCGATCCCGCCCAGGCGATGCCGATCCTCACGGCGCTGGTCAAGGATGCCTGGGAATCGGGTGATCTGGTGCAGGCCGAGACCTATGCCGACGACGCGCTAGCGGTGCTGCCGGAGGCGGACCCCCAAAGGTTGCCGATGCTGGAACTCAAGGGCCGTGTCGCAATCGCGCAGAACCGCAATTTCGACGCGCTGAAGCTTTTTCGCGAGGTCGGTGCCGCGCGTCTGCAACCGGGCCGCGATGCGCTGGCGGCGGCGCGCAATACTCTGCCGTTGCAGATCGAAGCGGCCCTGCGGGTGGCAGAGGAAAGCGGTGGCAGCGACTACCTGACCTACCTCGACGAGGCGTTCCGGGTGAGCCAGAAGCTCGCCGCCCTGTCAGCGGGGACCGCGATGGCGCAGGCCGCCGCGCGTTGGGAAACCGAACCGGCGCTGGCGCGACAGGTGCGTGATTTGCAGGACGCCGAAGACCGCATCGCCACCCTCAATGCCGCCTATGGGCGGGCGCTGGCACGCGGCGAGAGCGGAGCGGAGACCGCCACGGCGCTGACGCGCGCGACGCAGTCCCATGCCGCCCTGCAACAGGCGGTAGCGCGCGACTATCCCCGCTATGCCGAGGCGGTCGATCCCTCTGCCGTCTCCGTGCAGGAAGTGGCCCGATGGCTGCGACCAGACGAGGTTCTGGTGATCTTCGCCACGAGCGACGAGTCCAATGGCGGAGACTATTTCGGCAGCACCGTGATCGCGGTGACGCAGGATCGGGTGATGTCGGGCGGCACGCTGGCACGAAGTGAACTGAGCCGCATCGCGCGCGCGTTGCGGTGTCAGTCGGCCCTGACCGACCGCGCCTGTGCCTCTGCCCGTGCCGGTACGCGCAACTTCTTCACGCTGGAGGAGGACGAGGATATCGTCGACCCGGCTGCCGACACCTTCGACCTCGGCCTCGCACATGAGGCTTACACCGCGCTGCTGGCCCCGGTCGAGCCGCTGCTCGAAGGCAAGACCCGCCTGATCGTGGTGCCGGACCCCTCGCTTGTCGCGCTGCCGTTCCACACGCTGGTGCGCCGCACTCCCGAAGACACCACAACCCTGCGCGATGCCGGGTGGCTATTGCGGGACATGTCGGTCTTCGTCGTCCCCACGGTTGCCAGCCTCGACGCGCTGCGCAGGCGCGCCCCGGTGCAGGTGGCCGATGCGCGGTTTCTGGGGGTCGGCGATCCGCTGATCGGGGCGCAGGTCGAGGGGCCGCTGCCCTACGACTGCGCTGGCGTGACGCAAAGCCTTGCGGCACTGGATGCGGTGCCCGAGGGCGCCGTGATGCGCGGGGCGTTGGCCGATCCGGGGATGCTGGCCAAGCTCGCGGCGCTGCCGGACACGCGCTGCGAGCTTCAGGCGGCGGCGGACTTCTTCGGGCCGGAGAGCCGATTGCTGTTGCACGGTGACGCGACCGAAAGCCGGATCAAGGCGCTGGATGCTTCGGGCATTCTGTCGACATTCCAGACAATCTCCTTTGCCACCCACGGGCTGATCGCGGGCGAGGTCGGTGAATTCGATGCAGGCATCGTATTGACCCCGCCCAAGGTGGCAACTGCCACTGACGACGGTATCCTCACGACGGGCGATATCGCCCAGCTGACTCTGAATGCGGACATGGTGCTGCTGTCGGCGTGTAATACCGCCGCGGGTGGTGGTGAGACTGACGAAGGGCTATCGGGGCTCGCAAGCGCTTTCTTCTATGCTGGCGCGCGCAGCATTCTGGTGTCGCATTGGCCGGTCTATTCTGATGCGGCCACCGCGCTGACGACGGGCATGCTTGCGCGCAAGGCGAGCGACGCGCGGCTGGGATACGCAGATGCCCTGCGGCTCGTGATGCTGGGCATCGTCGACGATCCCGCCAGCGACGCACGGCAGCTCCACCCCGCCTATTGGGCACCTTTCATGGTGGTGGGGGAAGGAGCCGCTCGGCCCTGACGTCGCGGCGTGTGGTCATGACACACGCCAGACCCTGGATGCGTTGTCTGAAGTGGCATAACCCGCCGCCGGGGGTGCCTTGAGATGTCTCAATAGGGTGGCAAAGGTCGATGTCCCCTCCGCCAGACCAAGGCAGGCGTCCCGGATCGCACCGGCCCGCGCCTCGCCGACCACGGGGGTGGCGAAGGCCATGAACTTGGCAAGGATGTCTTTCTCGCTGAAGGGCCTCTCCGGTCCGCCACGGGCATGGACGTCGCCGGATCGAAGGACCTGACCGTCTTTCAGTGTCAGGGTCACATCGGCCCAGCGACCGGCAGGATAGCGGGCCTCATGCTCCGTCCCGACGTAGGTTTTCGTTCGCGCCACGAGCCCAGCCACGACCGGGTCCGTCAGCCCGGCGCCCGAGATCTGTTCAAGCCCGATCCGACCATGCGCGATCATTGCCGCCACCGCAAAAGGTAGGGAATACTGCGCCTTGGAGGTCGTGTCTGGGTTGCCGGAGAAAAGCTGCACGGCATTGTGGAAGGTGCGGATGTCGATGCGCTCGATCTGATCCGCCGTGACCCGATGCGCCAGACAGATCTCGCGCGCCGCGTCGATGGGCGCATGAGCCCAGCGGCACGTCGGATAGGGTTTGATGTATTGCAGATCAGTTTGCCAAAGGCTGCCGAGATCGCGCCAGAAGGGTGCGGCCGCGGGGGCTTCGACGGTCACGGCGGGGGCACCGGTGAATCCCATCTCGGCCATGATCAGGGACGACACGCCGATCATCGCGCCCATGCCGGAGCCGTCATGCAGCATCGTCGGCGTCGCGATCTCGCGCATCATCTGGCTGCGGGGGCCGTGGTATTCGGCGATGCCGAGAGCCTCGCGCAGGTGCTCCGGCGAGGTGCCGCGCAGCCGCGCGCCGAGGGCCACCACCCCCAACGCATTCCAGGCCCCGGAGGTGTGGTAGTCGGCCGCGCTGGCATGCAGCGCGATGCCCGCGCGTCCGGCGATCTCGTATCCCACCACCAGCGCGGCCAGCGCTTCCATGCCGGACAAGTCGGGCAAGTGCTGGGCAAAGCTGACCAGCGCGGGGACGACCGCCACCCCGATGTGCCCCTTGGTGGGGTTGTAGCCGTCGTGACCATCCAGGTTGTCGATCTGCGTCGCGGCGGCAAAGGCGGCCCCGGCAATGCTGGCGCTGCGGCCGTCGAACATGATCCACGCCCGATCCTCCGCCGCGCCTGCCCCGTAAAGGCGCACAGCGGTCTCGCGCGCCAGCACGCCCGCCTCCATCGGTGCCGCTGCGATGGCGATGCCAAGGGTGTCCAGCAGGAGAAGGGCCGCCCGGTCGAGCACGCCCTTCGGGATCGTCACGCTGGCTTGACGCACGAATGCAGCGACATGGGGCGGCAGGGTGGAGTTCTTCATAAAGGGCTGTGCCACGGGCGGACCTCGCTCAGGAGTCTGGAGTTGCTGATCGAAGACTATGACAGGATTCCGATCAGCCTGACGCTTTTTCGACGCAGTTTGCATTCAAAGTGTCGCGAAAGAGCGTCATCGCTGTGGATGGCGGAACGTCGTGACGGCGGGCCGCGGGCATGGCAGAAGGAGAACAGACCGCCATTCCAGCCCGAACGGACCCGACATGACCGACCATCAGACCACGCACGACGCCGACGAGGATATCCGCAACCGCGACATCCGCATCTACGTAAATGGCGAGATCGTGCACCGCGATGACGCAAAGGTTTCCGTCTATGACAGTGGTTTTCTGCTGGGCGACGGCATGTGGGAGGGGATGCGGCTTTACGACGGGCACTGGGCCTTCTTCGACGAACACATGGACCGCTTCTTTGCCTCCTGCAAGACGGTCTCGCTGGAGGTGGGGATGGACCGTGCGGGCATTCTCGACGCGTTGACCCGCACGGCGGAGGCCAACGGAATGGTGACGGACGTGCATTGCCGCCTGATGCTGACGCGGGGGGTGAAGGTGAAGCCGTTCCAGCACCCCAGTCTCAGCCGGTCGGGGCCGACGCTGGTGATCATCATGGAGCACTCGAAACCCGTGGACAGGTTGCACACAGTGGGGATCAGGCTCGCCACGGTGCCGCAGGTGCGGGGGCTGCCGACGAGCCAGGATGCCAAGCTGAACTCCCATTCCAAGCTCAACTGCGTGATCGCCTGCCTGCAGGCGGAACAGGCGGGGGCGGACGAGGCGCTGATGCTTGACCCGCATGGCTTTGTGAACACGACCAATGCCTGCAACTTCTTCATCGTGCGCAAGGGGGAGGTTTGGACCTCCACCGGGGATTATTGCATGAACGGGGTGACGCGGGCGAAGGTGATCGACCTCTGCCGCGCGAACGGCATCCCGGTGTTCGAGAAGAACTATTCGCTTTATGAGGCCTATGGCGCCGACGAGGCTTTCCTGACCGGGACCTTCGGGGCGCAGACTCCGGTGGCGGAGATTGACGGCAAGCCGATCGGTACGGGGGATCGCCGTGTGACCCAAAGGATTCAGGCGCTTTACAAGGACCTTGTGAGACAGGACACTACCGCCAGGACCTGACCCTGCGAGGATGCTCCCATGAGTCCCGACGGCACCAGACCCCCGGCCGCTACCGCGCCCGTTTCCTACATCGAGCCGCTTGTCGTGCGGGGCCGGATCGCGCGGGACCAGCCCAAGGGCCTTCCGGTCATCAACCTCGGCTACAATGAACTGCCCTATGGCCCCACGCCGCGGGTCGCTGCGGCGATTGCCGAACAGGCGGGGGGGATCAACAGCTATGGCACGCCGCATTGCGACGCATTGCGGGCAGCCCTGGCGACAGCGAACAGGCTGGATGCGGAGACGCTGATCTGCGGGAACGGGTCGGAGGAACTGCTCGATGTCATCGGGCGCACCTACGCGCGGGCGGGGGACGAGATCCTGATCTCTGAATTCGGTTATATCCAGTTCGCAATGGTCACCCGGCGGGTGGGCGCGACGCTGGTCAAGGCGGCGGAGCGGGAGGGGGTCACGGATATCGACGCGATGCTCGCTGCGGTGACGGACCGCACGCGGGTGGCGTTTCTGGCCAATCCCAACAATCCGACAGGGACCATGGTCGGGGTCGATCAGCTGGAGAAGCTGGCGCGTGGCTTGCCGCCGCATGTGGTTCTGGTGCTGGATCTGGCCTACGGGGAATTCGCGGGGTTCAGCCATTGTGCCGCCGTCCACGCCCTTGCAGGTGGGTTCGACAACGTGATCGTGACGCGTACCTTTTCAAAGGCCTACGGGCTGGCGGGACTGCGCGTCGGCTGGGCCCAGGCGCCAGGCGCGATGCTGCCGGCGCTCTATGCCGCGCGCGGCATGGGCAGTGTGAACCGGATGGCGCAGGAGGCCGCAGTCGCGGCGGTCGCGGATATCGACGTGGTGCATGGGCGCGTGGCCGAGGTGGTTTCCGAACGTCAAAGGCTGGTGCATGCATTGCGCGGCATGGGCATTGCCGCGCTGCCGAGCGCCACGAATTTCCTGCTGGTGACGGTTGAAGGGCAGGGGCCGGAGGCGACCGAGGCGCTGGTGGAGCATGTCTTTGACGACGCCGGTTTCGTGGTCAACCGGACGCGCGAGGCGGGGCTGGAGCACTATATGCGGTTCTCGATGGGCACGCCTGCGCAGAACGATGCCTTGCTGGAAAGCATCGGGCGGTTCGTCCGGGCGCGGGCGTGATCCGAAGGACGCGGGGGGCAAGCCCCCGCGACACGATTTCAGGATTGCCCCAAGGGGGCAAATCGGTGCCTCCGGCGGGAGTTTATCTGGCAAAATGAAGGGGGGAGGGGTGTTCAGCCTTTGGGCGGCATCTTGTCCAGGTGACGCAGCATCGCCACGAAGGCACCGAGGCGTTCGCGTTGGTAGGCGGGAACGTCCATTCCGTCGTAGTCGAGGAAACCCTTGCCGTCGCGCAACCCGTTGCGGCCCTCGGCCATGTTGTCCTGCACGATTTTCGGGGCGGTGAACCTGTCCTCGCCGGTGGCCTTCGTCATGTAGTTGCTGGCATGGTAGAGGATGTCGCCACCACCCCAGTCGATGAATTCCAGCAGGCCCAGCACGGCAAAACGAAAGCCGAAGCCGTACTTCGTGGCCTTGTCTATGTCCTCGGCGCTTGCGACTCCTTCCTCGACCAGCCGTGCGGCCTCGTTCATCGCGAGTGCCTGGATGCGGGGAACGATGTAGCCGGGGCTGGCCTTGCACACGACGGGCACCTTGCCGATGCGTTCCAGCAGGTCCTTGAGGGACTGGGTTATGCTGGGATCCGTGGCGTCGGTCGGCGAGAGCTCGACGAGCGGCACGAGGAAGGCCGGGTTCAGCCAATGGGCGTTCAGGAAGCGTTCCGGGTGGGTAACGAAGCCCTGCAGATCTGTGCTGAGGATGGTGGAGGTGGTGGAGGCGACGATGGACCCCGGTGCGGCGTGATCGCAGATCAGGGCAAAGGCCGCACGCTTGGCCTCCATGACCTCTGGCACGCCTTCGAAGATCACATCCGCGGCTTCGAGGAAGGGGGCGCAGTCGTCAAGCGGGATCGTGGAGATGCGCGTGCGGACCGCTTCGACTTCTGTCGGCTCCAACATCCCGACATCGACCAGCAGCGCCAGCGTCGCCGCCAGTTCCGCATCTATGGCAGCCTGCAGTTTGCCGAAGTCAGCCAGCGAGCGGTCCTTGGCGTCGATCAGAAACACATCGTGTCCGGCATAAGCGAAGGCCACCGCCATGCCGCGCCCCATCCGGCCTGCGCCGACGGCCGCGATGATCTCGCGTGTCATGCGCCTTTGTCCAGCAGGTCGCGCATCTGGTCGCGGGACAGCCCTGCGAGGCCCATCGACCCCAGTGTCCGTCCCGTCTGCGTGAAGTCTGTGTCGCAGATCGCGGAGGCCACGGCCAGCAGGCCCCGCGCCGTAGGGGCGGGAATGCCCGCCCAGTCCGCGACGCTGACGAGGAAGGCGAGGCCGCAGGCGACATCTTCGCGCATGTAGCGGTGCTCGGTCAGCACGAGGTTCTCGCGCCAATCACCCGAATCAGTGAGCTTTTCGTGTGCGGCATTGCCGTACATCCATTCGTCGCCGTCGGGGGTGTAGTGATCAGCCAGCGGGAAGTGCGGCGCGCCGTAGCCCAAGGCCTCGCGCAGGGCCATGCGTTCGGCATCGAGCCGCGTCGTGACGCGGCGGATCGCGGGCTGGGTGCCTTCGTTGTGGATATCCCAGTGGTCGAAGTGTTCGATGGGGCCTGCGTTCATCAGGATCAGCGGGGGATGGATGATCGGGCCCGCGTTCATCAGGGCACCGGACAAGCCGTCGCCGCAGTCCTCGACGGAAGGGTAGGCCGCGCGTATCACCGAAAACGCGTGATCTGCGTTGCGACGCGGGAAAACGCCTGTGGGCAGGCGCGTGGCGCGGGTGGTGATGGCGACCGTGTCATCACCGTGCCAGCGCGTGAGGTAAGGCAGGGTGCCCGCCTCGGCGAAGGTAACGTCCGCCGTCATGCCCGCTTCGCGCGCGACCTGCATCATGAGCACGCTGCCGAAGCTGCCGGGCGGCAGGAACACGACCTGTCCGTCAGCCAGATGTGGCGCGAGAGCGCGGGCGATGTCGGGTTGCGCCGTCGCAGGGGTCGGGCAGACGATGAGCGCGGCACCCCTGACCGCTTCGCCGATGTCGTCGGTCACCGTGGAGATCGTTATCTCCGCCGATCCCGTATGGTCCTTCAGCGTCAGCCGGTTGCCACGTGCCCGGAGCGCCGCGATCCCCGCCGCATTGCGCCGCCAGAGCCGCACGCCATGACGCTGCGCCATCAGATCCACCGCCGCAGCGGCAGAACCGTTGCCACCCCCGAGAACCGCAATTTCCATAGCCGACTTCCTTTGCTCCTGCCCCCGCCGGAAACGTCCGCCAAAGCGGCGGAACACCCGACGTCTGCCTCAAAACCGGGCGTATGGACACGTTTATGAATGATATCTATTGCTTTGGTTACATGAAAATGCATCTATTAAAAGCATAAAAACACGAAAACAAAGGGAGACGATCACATGAAGATTTTCAACAAGTTTGCATTCCGGACCACGACCGCCGTGGCGGCACTGGCGATCACCGCAACCTCTGCCCTTGCCGAGGACAAGGTGACGGCGGTCCACGCCTTCCCGGAGTTCCTCATCTATACCAAGACCTTCCTCGCGATGGTCGAGGACATCAATACCCGCGGCAAGGGCATCGTACAGATCGAAGTGCGCGGCGGCCCCGAGGCCATCGAGATGTTCCAGCAGCCCGCCGCCGTGCGCGACGGCGTGGTGGACATGGTCCAGACGCCCGGCAGCTTCTACGGTGCTTCGGTGCCGGAGATCGATGCGATGGTCGGCTCGCAGGTCACCCCGCTGGAGGCTCGTGAAAACGGCGGTGCCGCGGCGATGGACGCGGCACACCAGAAGCGGATGAACGTGCGGCACCTTGGCTGGATCGACGGCGGCGTGCAGTTCTACATCTATTCCGTCACCGAGCCGAAATTCGACGCTGAAGGCGTGCTTGACCTGACCGGCGTGAAACTCCGCGACAACCCGATCTACCACGCCTTCTTCGAGGCGATGAACGCAACGACCTCTTCCATGCCCTCCACGGAAGTCTATTCCGCACTGGAAAAGGGCGTGGTCGATGCCGCCGCCTGGACGTCCATCGGTCTGATGGATCTCAAATGGGACAAGTTCGTGAAGTACGCGGTCGAGCCGCAGTTCTACAACACGGACATCGGCGTGATCTTCAACAAGGACAGCTGGGACGCGCGGACCCCGGAAGCGCAGAAGCTTATCGAGGATGTCGTGATCGAGTGGGAGAAGAAGTCCTTCGAGGATCGCCAGGCCGACGTGACGGCGGACCGTGCCGAGCTTGAAAAGCGCGGTGTCAGCTATGTGCCGATGTCGGAGGAAGGCGCCGCCAAATATCTCAAGATGGCCGACGACGCCGTCTGGGGCCGGATGAAACAACGCCTGGACGAGATGGGCGATGCGGAAGCCTATGACACCATGCGCACCCACTACGCCCCCGGCAACTAAGGCACGTCACGGTCCGGCACCGGCCTCGCGCCGGTGCTGGAGCCTCGCGTGGGAGTCCCCATGAAACTGCTCGACGCCATCTGCAACCTTCTCGCGATCCTTGCGGGCGCCTACCTTGTGGCCATCATGTTCGGGACGGTGTTCCAGGCCACGGTGCGCACCTTCAACTATTCGGGCTCCAGTCACATCTTCACCTTCTCCGAGTACGGGCTGCTCTATATCGTCATGGCCGCCTCGCCCTGGCTGGTGCGGCTGCGTGGGCACGTCTTCATCGAGCTCTTTACCGCGGCAATGCCTCATTCGATCCGCCCCGCCTACTCGCGTTTCGTGGCGGTGGTCTGCGCGGTGATCTGCCTGTTCCTCGTCTGGTACTCGGGCACCACCACGCTGCGCGCCTACAATTTTGGCGATGCCGACATGCGCTCGCTCGACATGCCCAAGTGGCTTCTGCTGGGGTCCATGCCCATCTGCTTCGGGCTGATGGCACTGAATTTCCTCCGTTTCGTCTTTGGCACCGAAACGCTGCATTCCGGCGAAGCCGGCGTGCATGAATAACCTTCGGAGCATTTCCTGATGGAATGGTACTACGCGCTCGGATTCCTTCTGGGGATGATCCTGTTCTTCATGTTCATGGGTATCCCCGTGGCGCTGGCATTCCTTGCCGCGAACATGGTCGGGGCCACCTATTTCATGGGTGGTTCGGGCGATCTGGCCCGGCAGATGTCGCGGGGCATTGGGCAGCTGGTCAACAACGCCCTGCCGACGGTCACGACCTTCAACCTGATGCCGGTGCCGATGTTCCTGCTGATGGGGGAGATCTTCTTCCACACCGGGCTTGCCAACAAGATGTTCTCTGCCGTGGACAAGCTGATGGGGAAAATCCCGGGCCGACTGTCCTTCGTGACGGTGGCCGGGGGAACGGCTTTTGCCACGCTGTCGGGGTCCTCGCTGGGGTCCACCGCCCTGCTGGGCTCTCTCATGGTGCCCGAGATGCAAAAGCGCGGCTACAAGAAGCACATGGCCATCGGGCCGATTCTGGGCACCGGGGGGCTGGCGATGCTGATCCCGCCTTCCGCGCTGGCGGTCTTGCTGGCGACGCTGGCGAATCTCGACGTGGGCGATCTGCTGGTCGCGGGGATGATCCCCGGGCTGGTATTGGCCTGCATGTACGCGGTGATGATCCTCGGCATGTGCCTGTGGGACCCGACC
>JBBSJO010000053.1:0-22129 GCA_038257185.1 Rhodobacterales bacterium
CCCCCGCCTATGCCGCCAATCTGCCGCAGCTTTTCTCCATAGAATGCTGGGGCGGGGCGACCTTCGACGTGGCCTACCGCTTTCTGCAGGAATGCCCCTGGCAGCGCCTGCGCGACCTGCGCGCGCGCCTGCCCAACGTGATGACGCAGATGCTGCTGCGCGCGTCCAATGGCGTGGGCTATACCAACTACCCCGACAACGTGGTGGAGAAGTTCGTGGCCACCGCCGCCAACACCGGCGTCGACGTCTTTCGCGTCTTCGACAGCCTGAACTGGGTCGAGAACATGCGCGTCGCGATGGACGCGGTCGTTGCGGCGAACAAGGTCTGCGAAGGCACGATCTGCTACACCGGAGACATCTTCGACCCCGACCGGGCGAAGTACGACCTCAAGTACTACGTCGCGATGGGCAAGGACCTGAAGGCCGCGGGCGCGCATGTGCTGGGCCTCAAGGACATGGCCGGGTTGCTGAAACCCAATCAGGCGAGGGTTCTGGTCAAGGCGCTGAAGTCCGAGGTCGGATTGCCCATCCACTTCCACACCCACGACACGGCGGGCAGCGCCTGTGCCACGATCCTCGCGGCCTCCGAGGCTGGCGTGGACGCGGTCGACTGCGCGATGGACGCGCTCTCGGGCAACACCTCGCAGGCGACGCTCGGCACCGTGGTGGAAAGCTTGCGCCACACCGACCGCGACACCGGGCTCGACATGAAAGCCGTGCGCGAGATATCCGACTACTGGGAAGAGGTCCGCACCCAATACGCGGCCTTCGAGACCGGTATGCAGGCGCCGTCATCGGAGGTCTATCTGCACGAGATGCCGGGGGGCCAGTTCACCAACCTCAAGGCGCAGGCAGCGTCCTTGGGTCTCGAAGACCGCTGGCCCGAGGTCGCGCGCACCTACCGGGATGTGAACCAGATGTTCGGCGATATCGTGAAGGTCACGCCGTCGAGCAAGGTAGTGGGCGACATGGCACTGATGATGGTCAGTCAGGGCCTGACCCGCGCGCAAGTGGAGGACCCGGACGTCGAAGTTTCCTTCCCCGATTCCGTCATCGACATGATGCGCGGCAACCTTGGCCAGCCTCCGGGAGGGTTTCCCGCAGGCATCGTGGACAAGGTTCTGAAGGGTGAGAAACCGAATCTCGAGCGTCCGGGCAAACACCTCGCCCCCATCGATCTGGAAAAGACGCGCGCGGAGGTTTCCAAGGAACTCGAAGGCATGAAGATCGACGATGAGGACCTCTGCGGGTATCTCATGTATCCCAAGGTCTTTCTCGACTACATGGGCCGCCATCGCATCTACGGGCCCGTGCGCACTTTGCCGACGCCGACGTTCTTCTACGGCATGGAGCCGTCGGAGGAGATCAGCGCCGAGATCGACCCCGGCAAGACGCTTGAAATCCGGCTTCAGGCGGCCTCCGACACCAACGAGGACGGCGAGGTGAAGGTGTTCTTCGAACTCAACGGCCAGCCCCGCGTGATCCGGGTGGCGAACCGGCTGGTCAAGGCCACCACGGCGCAGCGGCCCAAGGCGGAAGCCGGCAACGAAAACCACATCGGCGCGCCGATGCCGGGGGTTGTGGCGTCGGTCGGTGCCGTCGTGGGCCAGAAGGTTCACGCAGGCGATCTTTTGCTGACCATCGAGGCGATGAAGATGGAGACGGGTATCCACGCCGAGCGCGATGCGGTCGTGAAGGCGGTGCACGTCCATGCAGGCGGGCAGATCGATGCGAAGGATCTGCTGGTGGAGTTGGAATAGCAGGTCGCTGACGCTCGGTTCTTTCCCGGCCCGGAATCAAGCCGCAGGCGCCGGGCCATCGTCGCCCCGCTGCGTCGTACCGCAGGCACGCCTTTGGCGTGTCGATGGCAATTTGGGGAGGTCGGGTCTCTATCAGATGGCCAAACGCAAGGCTGGGAGGTAAATTGCCACGGAATTGTTGTCGCATCCCCATCCCGGCAGGTCGGCGATGTCCCGGCGCTTCGTTGATTATGGCTACGTTATCGCCAGCCCTATAGCTTGCCTTCACCTACACATCATGGGCTCACCATGCACCTCTCCGCCCTTACCCTCATCGTCCCCGATTATGATGCCGCCATCGCCTATTACTGCGGCACCATGGGCTTCACCCTGACCGAAGACATTGACCAGGGCGACAAGCGCTGGGTCCGCGTCACCCCGCCCGGCGGCGGCACCGGGTTCATCCTCGCGCAAGCCGCCAGCGACCCCCAACGCGCCGCCATCGGAAAGCAGGGTGCAGGCCGTGTCTGGCTCTTCCTGCAAACCGACGATTTCGCCCGCGACCACTCAGCGCTGACCGCTGCAGGTGTCACCTTCGAGGAAACCCCGCGCGTCGAGGTTTACGGCACAGTCGACGTTTTCCGTGACATCTTCGGCAACCGCTGGGATCTCATCGGGCCCTGATCACTGCAGCGCCCTGCCGCATTGCCAAGCCGCCCGGCCCCGCTATTCTCAACGGGAAACGCAGCCGGACACCGCAATGCCCTATAGATGGACCACCCCCCCGGAAGCCGCCCTCCAGCGGATGCACCTTTGGCCGCACCAGTCGCTGCCTGCGAAGGGCTTCGCGGCCTTCGTCCTGACCACCTTCACGCTGATCCTGATCCCGGTCCTGCCCCTTCTGGGCACCACCCTGCTCTGGGGTCTTCTGCCCTTCTTGCTGATGGCCGTGGCAGGGCTGTATCTGGCGCTTCAGCGCAATCACCATTCGCGCCGGATCGAGGAGGTGCTGACCCTCGATAGCGACACAGCGCGCCTGACCCACACCACGCCGAAGGGCGAGGTAAAGGAATGGGACTGCAACCGCCATTGGGCCACTGTCACAAAGTACGAAACCGATGGCCCGGTGCCGCATTACGTCACGCTGCGGGGCCATGGACGCGAGGTGGAAATCGGCAGATTTCTCAGCGAGGAAGAGCGCATCGCGCTTTACGATGACCTGAAGCGAACGCTGCGCCGCTGAACCCTTGCACGGAAGACGGCCGCACCTACCGGGGTGACGGAGCCAAATGACGCCTGATGCATCACCTTAGAAGTGCGCCGGAAGCGCCTTAACTCAAACGATCTTTCACCAAGGGCCCGACCCTGCCAAAATCCATCTGCCCGGTGTACTTCGCCTTGAGAATCGCCATGACCTTGCCCACGTCGCGGATCGATTCCGCGCCGACCTCGGCAACCGCCGCGTCCACGGCAGCGGCAGATTCCTCGGGGCTCAACTGGCGGGGCAGGAATTCCTCGATCACCGTGATTTCCTCGCGCTCGCGGTCGGCAAGATCGAGCCTGCCGCCCTCCTCGTAGGCCCGCGCGCTTTCCAGCCGCTGCTTGGCCATCTTGCCCAGAATCGCCAGGACCTCGTCCTCGCTCACGCCGTCGTCGTTGCCGGTGGCGCGCGCGGCGATATCCTTGTCCTTGATGGCGGCGTTCACCAGCCGCAGGGTCGACAGACGGTCCGCCGCCTTGTCCTTCATCGCCTGTTTCATTGCATCCGAGATGCGTGTGCGCAATGCCATGACCTTGTCCTATCCTCGTGGGGATCGCTGAGCCCCGCAGACTAACGCCGAGGGGCGGCGCAGGCAATGGGGTCTGATGTATTGTAAAGCATTGATATTTAAAGACATCTCATTTCACCCCCTCCCTTGACCCTGCGCGGACGGATGGATAGGTTGCAGACGTTTATCCCCACACACCCTGCCCGGAGGCTGCCCCATGCCCGCGCCCGAAGATACCCGCCCGACCGCCTGCCTCGCCCTTGCGGATGGCTCCCTCTTCTACGGCATGGGCTTCGGTGCGACCGGCCAGACAGTGGCGGAGCTCTGCTTCAACACGGCCATGACGGGATATCAGGAGATCATGACCGATCCCTCCTACGCGGGCCAGATCGTGACCTTCACCTTCCCCCACATCGGCAACGTTGGCACCAACCCGGAGGATGACGAAACCGGCGATCCGGTGGCCGAAGGCATGGTGGTCAAGTGGATGCCGACCGACCCCTCCAACTGGCGCACGGTGCAGCCGCTGTCGGACTGGCTGGCCGCGCGGGGCCGCATCGCGATGGGCGGCGTCGACACACGCCGCCTGACCCGCGCCATCCGCCATTCCGGCGCGCCGCATGTGGCCCTGGCCCATGCCCCGGACGGCAACTTCGACATCGAGGCGCTGATCAAGGCGGCACGCGGATTCGCCGGGCTTGAAGGCATGGATCTGGCCCGCGACGTCACCTGCGCCCAGTCCTATCGCTGGAACGAGATGCGGTGGGCCTGGCCCGACGGCTACCCGACCCAGACGGACGCCAGGCACAAGGTCGTCGCGGTGGATTACGGTGCCAAGCGCAACATCCTGCGCTGTCTGGCCTCGGCCGGCTGTGACGTCACGGTGCTGCCCGCCTCCGCCACCTATGACGACATCATGGCCCATGCGCCCGATGGCGTGTTCCTGTCAAACGGCCCCGGCGATCCGGCCGCGACGGGCAAATATGCCGTCCCGATGATCCGCGACGTGCTGGACAAGACCGAGCTGCCGGTTTTCGGCATCTGCCTCGGCCACCAGATGCTGGCGCTCGCACTTGGCGCGCAGACCATCAAGATGAGCCACGGCCATCACGGCGCGAACCATCCCGTGAAGGACATGGACACCGGCAAGGTGGAGATCACCTCGATGAACCATGGCTTCGCCGTGGATGGCCAGACCCTGCCCGCAGGTGTGCTGGAGACCCATGTGTCGCTCTTTGACGGCTCCAACTGCGGCATCCGGATGGAGGACCGGCCCGTCTGGTCCGTGCAGCATCACCCAGAAGCCTCGCCCGGACCGCAGGACAGCTATTACCTGTTCGAACGCTTTGCCGAGGCGATGGCGGCGCGAAAGCAGCTCGCCGAAACCGTCTGAGGCATTTGTCGCTCGCGCGTTAACTCATCTTTAACCGCGCGGCTGGCAGGCTCTGTCGCATTGTTTTGCGATGCGCGAGTTTGGTATGAGCAACCTACGTCTGCATCTGTCAGAGCCGCGCCTCACCCCGTTGGATGCTCCGCATCTGCCGTTGGGCCGCTACCTGGTGAATGCGGGCATCATAGATCAGCAAGATCTGATCCATGCGCTGGACCTTCAGCGCCACACCGACGCGCCGCTGGGCGAGGTCATCGTGGCCGAAGGGCTGGCCAGCCGTGCAGAGGTGCTGACAGCTCTGTCGCGGCAGTATCAGGCGCAATTGGTCGATCTGGACCGTGCCCCGCCCCCGCGCCACATGGCAAAGCATCTGCCCGCCGTGCTTTGCCTGAGGCATCATGTGGTGCCCTGGGTCATGCTGGGCGACACCCTGTTGGTGGCCACGAACCGCCCTGACCGCTTTGATGCATTCCGCGCCTGCATGGGGCCCTTGGGCGACCGTATGGTGCTGGTGGTCGCGGACGAAAACCAGATCCGGCAACAATTGGGTCGTCTCTACGGTTCCGAACTGGCCCAGCGCGCCGCGACCCGTGTGCCCGTCGCCGAAAGCTGCCGCCAATGGGAGGTGAACCCGAAGCGGCGCAAGATGGTCGCCGGGGTCGTTCTGGCCTTGGTGGCACTTGCCCTGGTCCTTGCCCCGCTCTGGACGCTCAGCATCGCAACGCTCTGGGCTGTCGTGACGCTGGCAATGACCACGCTGCTGAAGGCCTGCGCCTTCTGGGCGCAGATGTCGCACAAGGTGGCGGACCGACCGTCCTTTCCCGACATGCAGACCGGGCCGTTCAGGCTGCCCTATGTCTCGGTCATTGTCCCCTTGCTGCAGGAGGAGGAAATCGCCGGGGCCCTGATCGCCCGACTATCCCGTCTGACCTACCCGAAATGGCTGCTGAACGTGGTGCTGGTGCTGGAACAAGGCGACACGGTCACACGCGACACCATCGACCGGACCGAGATGCCGGACTGGATCGCCGTGATCGAGGTGCCCGCCGCCAATCGCCTCACCACCAAGCCGCGCGCCCTGAACTACGCCCTGGATTTCTGTCGCGGCAGTATCATCGGCGTCTGGGACGCGGAGGATCGCCCGGAACCGGACCAGATCGAACGCGTCGTGACACGGTTCCAGGCCGCGCCGGACAATGTCGCCTGCCTGCAGGGGGTGCTCGATTACTACAATCCCCGCGCCAACTGGCTCGCGCGCTGCTTTGCCATCGAATACGCGACATGGTGGCGCGTCGTGCTGCCGGGGATCGCGCGGTTGGGACTGGTGATTCCCCTTGGCGGCACGACGCTGTTCTTCCGGCGCGACACGCTTGAACGTCTCGGTGGCTGGGACGCGCACAACGTGACGGAGGATGCCGACCTTGGCCTGCGGCTGGCGCGGCACGGCTATGTGACGGAGCTTCTGCCGACGGTGACCTATGAGGAGGCAAATTGCCGCCCCTGGCCCTGGGTGCGGCAGCGTTCGCGCTGGCTGAAGGGCTTCCTGATCACGTGGTGCGTCCACATGCGCGACCCCGCGACACTCCTGCGCGACCTGGGGCCGCTGCGGTTCCTGGGGGTGCAGACGATGTTCCTCGCCACTTTCAGCCAGTTCGCCTGCGCCCCACTGTTGTGGTCGTTCTGGCTGACAATCCTCGGCATCCCGCATCCCATCGGATTGACCTTCGGCCCTGTCGTCCTCTGGGGGATGGTGGGGTTCTTTGTGGCATCGGGCCTGCTGAACCTCGCGATTTCAGCCGTTGCGGTGTCCGGCAGGGAGCACAGGCACCTGATGGGCTGGGTCCTGACGCTTCCGTTCTACTTTCCGATGGGGGCCCTGGCGGCCATGAAGGGGCTGCACGAATTCGTGGTGCGCCCGTTCTTCTGGGACAAGACGGAGCACGGGGTCACGAACCGGACCGGTTGAGGGTGCTAACCCTCCGCCTCGCGCCGCGCCGCGTCCTGCTTGAGCCGGGTGACGAAGGCGACCGAGATATGGCTCCGCAGCGCCTCGTCCGCCCCGTCCTCATCCCGCGCGGCGATCATCGCGACGATGCGGTCGTGTTCGGCCTGCGCGATTGCGCCCCTGCCTTCGGCGGCCAGCGATGTCACTGCCATCAGCGCCATGGAGCGGTAAACAAGGTCGAGCTGTTGCACCAGATAGCGGTTGTGCGAGGCCAGATGCACCTGCTTGTGGAACCGCCGGTTTGCCCGCGCCAGCGCGCCGGGGTTGCCGGTCAGCGCGTTGTCCGCCTCCACCATCTCGCGCAGCACGCGCACTTCCTCTTCCGTGGCGTGACGCGCGGCGAGGCGCGCGGCCAGCCCTTCGAGCTCGCCGCGCACAATGTAAAGCTCCGCCATCTGGCTGTGATCGAGCGAGGCCACGATAAGGCTGCGCCCGTCGCGGGCCAGCAACGACTGGGTCTCAAGCCGTTGCAGCGCCTCCCGCACAGGCGTGCGCGATACGCCGAAGCGATCCGCCAGTTCGCTCTCCACCAGCCGGTCGCCGGGGCGGTAGGTGCCTCCGTCGATGGCGTCGAGGATCATGGCATAGGCGTCGGTCGGGCCGGGTTTGGGCGCGGGCATGGGGCGAGGTTCCTTAATGTCCCGCCACCTTACCGCCCGCGACCATTTGCGCAAGACCGCAGGCTTGCGGGGGCATCCGCAAGGCCCTACCACGGGAGCCATGACGCGCGATGCCTTCTCCCATGTCGATACCTGGGTCTTCGACCTCGACAACACGCTCTATCCGCCTTCCGCGCGGCTCTTCGACCTGATCGAGGTGCGCATGACCGCATGGGTCATGGCCGCCCTGCAGGTGGACGAGGCAGAGGCCAACCGGTTGCGCGTCCATTACTGGCGGACATATGGCACCACGCTCGCCGGGCTGATGCGCGAGCACGACCTCGACCCCGGCCCCTATCTCACTGATGTGCACGACATCTCGATGGCGACACTTACCCCCGATCCGGCACTGGCCGAGGCCATTCGCGCCCTGCCCGGGCGGCGCATCGTCTACACGAATGGATGCGAACCCTACGCTAACCGCGTGCTTGACGCGCGCGGTCTCGGCGGGCTCTTTGATGCCGTCTACGGGGTGGAGCATGCGGGCTTCCTGCCCAAGCCCGAACGCGCGGCCTTGGACGCTGTCTTCGCGCGCGACGGGTTGACCCCGGCCCGCGCCGCGATGTTCGAGGACGACCCTCGCAATCTTGCCGCCCCGCACGCCATGGGGATGCGGACCGTCCATGTGGCACCCACCCGTGATGCGGGCGATCACATCCATTTTCACACCGACGATCTGGGCAGTTTCCTTGCCCAGTTGACGCGCTAGCTCACACCCATGACATTCGACTGCGACATCCTCATTTCGGGCGGCGGCATCGCCGGGCTGACGGCGGCGGCGGCCTTCGGCAGCGCCGGGTTCTCCGTTGTCTGTGTCGATCCCGCGCCCCCGATCACTGACGCGCAGACAGTGGGTGCCGACATGCGTTCAACCGCGATGCTGCAACCCGCGCGCAGGGCGCTGGAGGCGGCGGGCATCTGGACGCACCTTGCCCCCCACGCCGCCCCGCTTCAGGTCATGCGCATCGTGGACGCAGGCGGCGACACACCGGAACCCCGCGTCACCCGCGAATTCGACGCCGCCGAGATTTCCGATCAACCCTTCGGCTGGAACTTCCCCAACTGGCTGCTGCGCCGCGAGGTCCTGGCGCGGCTGGCGGAATTGCCCAACGTCGATTTTCGTCCCGGCACCGGCACCACGACGCTCTTCACGCGCACCGCCTCAGCCCGCGTCGGTCTCAGCGACGGCAGCCGGATCAACACGCGTCTGGTCATCGCCGCAGATGGCCGCGACAGCCCGATGCGCCGCGCGGCAGGTATTCCCGTCACCACGCGGCGCTATGGGCAGAAGGCACTGGCCTTCGCGGCCACGCACCCTGTTCCCCATGACAATGTCTCGACCGAGATCCACCGCTCCGGCGGCCCCTTTACACTGGTGCCCCTGCCCGACCGCGACGGGTTGCCCTGTTCTGCCATCGTCTGGATGGACGACGGCCCCGCACAGGCCACGCGCGCGAAGGCCCCTGTAGCGCAGTTCGAGGCGGAGATGTCGGAACGCTCCTGCCACCTCTTCGGACCTTTGAAGCTTGCGAGCGAACGCGCAGTCTGGCCAATCATCAGCCAGCACGCGGCGCGCCTGTCAGGCGAACGGCTGGCGCTGATCGCGGAGGCGGCGCACGTGCTGCCCCCCATCGGCGCGCAGGGGCTGAACATGTCGCTGACCGATCTGGCCACCTTGCTCGATCTGGCACAGAAAAGCCCCGACACCCTTGGCGACGCGGCGATGCTGGAGGCCTACCACAAGGCGCGCCACCCCGACATTCAGCTCCGCGTGCGCGGCATCGACCTGCTGAACCGCGCGTCCCAGGCCAGCAGCCCGCTGGCCCGCGATGCCCGTGCAATGGGGCTCAACGCGCTCTACGCGATGGCCCCGGTGCGAAAAATGCTCATGCAGATGGGCCTCGGCATGCGCCACGCCTCTGCACCCGCATCCTCCGAAGACACGCCGTAGGGTGGGGTTCGCCCCACCGTGCCTCACAAAACCTCGTCGACCACCGCCTTCAGCCGCGAAATCGTCGCGTCCACGTCATAGAGCTTGTCGAGCCCGAAGAGCCCCAATCGGAACGTGCTGAACCCCTCCGGCTCGCCCACCTGCAACGGCACCCCCGCAGCGATCTGCATGCCCTTCGCGGCAAAGGCCTTGCCCGATTTCACGTCCGGGTCGGAGGTATAGCTCACCACAACCCCCGGCGCGCCGTACCCTTGGGCCGCGACCGACACCACGCCCTTGTCGCGCAACATCTGCCGCACGCCGTCACCCAGACGCCACTGCGCCTCCTTCAGGCGCTCGAAACCATAGTCCTTGGTCTCCACCATCGTATCGCGGAAGGCGCGCAAAGCGTCTGTCGGCATCGTCGCGTGATAGGCGTGGCCGCCGTCTTCGTAGGCCTTCATGATCGCACGCCACTTGCCCAGATCGATGGCAAAACTGTCCGACTGCGTCTCCGCCAGTTTCGCCTCGGCGCGGGCCGAGAGCATGACCAATCCGGCCGAAGGCGAGGCCGACCAGCCCTTTTGCGGCGCAGATATCAGCACATCGACCCCAAGCGCCTTCATGTCGACCCAGGCGCATCCCGAAGCGATGCAGTCGAGCACCGTCAGCGCGCCCACCTCATGCGCCGCCGCCGCCATCTGGGTGATGTAGTCGTCGGGCAGGATCATGCCCGCACTCGTCTCCACATGCGGCGCAAAGACCACCTGCGGCCTCTCGGTGCGGATTGCCTCCACCACATCCTCGATGGGCGCGGGCGCAAAGGGCGCTGGTGCATCGTTGCCCTGCATCCGTGCCTTCATCACCGTGGCCCTGGCGGTCAGCCCGCCGGTCTCGATGATCTGGCTCCAGCGGTAGGAGAACCAGCCGTTGCGCACGACCAATGCCTCCTTGTCGCGGGCGAACTGGCGCGCGACCGCCTCCATCCCGTAGGTGCCGCCGCCGGGTACGATGACCACGGCATCGGCGTTGTAGACCTCCTTGAGCATGCCAGAGATGTCGCGCATCACCTGTTGGAAAGCCGCCGACATGCTGTTGAGCGAGCGGTCCGTGAAGACCACCGAGAATTCTTCCAGCCCCGTGGGGTCTACCGTGTTGAGCAGTGCCATGCGTGATCTCCTGTTGCGGGTTGCGCCCTTGATAGGAACTGGCGCGGGGCTTGGCAAACCTTCGTTACGGCCCCGGGCTCACAACGGTCCCGCAAGCCGTTCCTCGCTCAGCAGCACGTTCGCCTCCACCTGCCCTGCCCCGGGCAACGTCATGATCCGCCGCCGCAGCACCCGCTCGAAATCCGGCAGGTCGCGGGCCACCACGCGCAGCCGGTAGTCGTAGAGGCCGAGCACATGCTCTACCGTCTGCACCTCCGGAATGGCCGACACTGCCCGTTCGAAATCCTCAAGGCTCACGCGCCCCTTCGCGGCCAGCTTCACGCCGAGAAACACCGTCACGCCGAACCCAAGTGCCTCCGCATCCAGCCGCAGCCGACGGCCCCGGAACACCCCAGACTCTTCCAGCCGCCGGATCCGCCGCCAGGTGGCGGGCTGCGAGAGACCAAAGCGCCGCCCGAGCGCCGAGGCACTCTGGCTCGCGTCCCGCGCCAGCGCGCGGATCAGGTCGCGGTCGATATCGTCGAGGTCGATCACAGCGGCAGCACCTCCGCCGACTTGATCCGAGCCACATGCATCAGCGCCTCGATATCGGTGATATGCGGCAGGGTCAGGATGTGGTCGCGGTAGATGCGCTGGTAGTCCTCCATGTCGCGCGCAATGATCGACAGCCGCACGTCGACCCGGCCCAGGAAGGTCTGGATCTCCAGCACCTCCGGCACCTGCCGCGCCGCTGCAATGAAGGCGCCAAAGGCGTTGCCCTGCGTCTTGTCCAATGTGATCCGCAGCGACACTTCCACCGCAAAACCCAAAGCCGCCCAGTCCACGACGGCGCCCACCCCCTGCACGACTCCCGTCTCCTGCAACCGCGCAATCCGCCGCGCAGCCCGCCCCGGCGTCATGCCGCAGCGCTCTGCCAGTTCTCCGGGACTGAGGCTCGGCTCCGCCTGCCAGTAGCGCAACAGCCGCCGATCCGCATCATCAAGCATGAATTTTCCGTTTTCCCACCATACGGCGCATTACCATCTTCATCTTGCCGAATAAACTCATAATCCAGCAATAGCCAATTTCGCTGCCATCGCTATGGTGCACCTGGAAACCAACCAGAAAGGACGCCCCCATGCGCGTTTACTATGACCGCGATTGCGATGTGAACCTCATCAAGGACAAGAAGGTTGCCATCCTCGGCTATGGCTCCCAGGGCCACGCCCACGCGCTGAACCTGCGCGACAGCGGTGCCAAGAACCTCGTCGTCGCCCTGCGCGAAGGCTCCCCCTCCGTCAAGAAGGCGACCGGCGAAGGCCTCAAGGTCATGGGCATCGCGGAAGCGGCCAAGTGGGCCGACCTGATCATGTTCACCATGCCCGACGAACTGCAGGCCGAAACCTACCGCAAATACGTGCATGACAACATCCGCGAAGGTGCTGCCATCGCCTTTGCCCACGGGTTGAACGTTCACTTCGGACTGATCGAACCCAAGGCCGGCATCGATGTCATCATGATGGCGCCCAAGGGCCCCGGCCACACCGTGCGCGGCGAATACGTCAAGGGCGGAGGCGTGCCCTGCCTTGTCGCGGTGGACAAGGATGCCTCCGGCAAGGCGCTGGAAATCGGCCTGTCCTATTGCTCCGCCATCGGCGGTGGACGCTCGGGCATCATCGAGACCAACTTCCGCGAGGAATGCGAAACCGACCTCTTCGGCGAACAGGCCGTACTCTGCGGCGGTCTGGTCGAACTGATCCGCATGGGTTTCGAAACTCTGGTGGAGGCGGGCTACGCCCCCGAGATGGCCTATTTCGAATGCTTGCACGAGGTGAAACTGATCGTGGACTTGATCTACGAAGGCGGCATCGCCAACATGAACTACTCGATCTCCAATACGGCTGAGTATGGTGAATACGTTTCCGGCCCGCGCATCCTGCCTTATGACGAGACCAAGGCGAAGATGAAGGCGGTTCTCGCTGACATCCAGAACGGCAAGTTCGTGCGAGACTTCATGCAGGAGAACGCGGTAGGCCAGCCCTCCTTCAAGGCGACCCGCCGGATCAACGACGAGCACCAGATCGAGAAGGTCGGCGAGAAGCTGCGCGAGATGATGCCGTGGATCTCGGCCGGCAAGATGGTCGACAAGGCCAAGAACTGACCGGACATACTTCGATCCACAGCGAAGCGTTCTGCATTGACCCCGGCTCTGCGCCGGGGTCTTTGCTTCCGGAACCGGAGCACCGCCATGACAGATACCCCCCACATCACCCTGAGAAGCTGGATCATGGTCGCCGTCCTGGCCTTCGTCTGGGGCGGCACCTTTCTGGTGACCGAAGTGGCGCTGACCGGCATGACGCCCTTCTGGCTCGCCGCCGCGCGGATCGGTTTCGCGGCACTGGTGATGCTGGCGGTCTGGGCGGTGCGGGGGTTCGCGCTCTTCGACACCTGGCCCGGCAGGGGCGATCTTGCAGCACTCCTGACCATCGGGGCCGTCAGCTCGGCCCTGCCGTTTTCCCTGCTGGCCTGGGGCCAGCAATATGTCACCTCCGGTTTTGCCGGGGTCTCGATGGCGTCGGTGGCGCTGATCGTGCTGCCAATGGCACATTTCCTGATCCCGGGCGAAGGATTGAACGCTCGCAAGGTGGTGGGGTTCATCCTTGGTTTTGCCGGGGTCTGCCTGCTGATCGGCGGAAGGGCCTTTGAGAGTACCGGCACCGCGTTCGAAATTCCTGGCCGCATCGCCTGCCTTGGGGCCGCGACCTGTTATGCCACAAGCTCGATCCTGATGCGTCGCCTGCCGCCCGTCGACTCCATCGGGCTGGCGACGATCCTGCTGGTGATCGGGGCCTGCATCAGCATCCCCATGGCCTTTGCCGTCGAAGGCCCGCCGCCCCTGCCTTCTGTCCATATCCTGACGGTTCTGGCGTTCCTCGGCCTCGTGCCCACGGCGGCTGCCAACCTGTTGCGGGTGCTGGTGGTACGCGGCGCGGGGCCGGTGTTCATGAGCCTCGTGAACTATCAGGTCCCGGTCTGGTCGGTGCTGCTCGGGGCGCTGGTCCTGCACGAACCCCTGCCGCCCTTATTGCTGGCCGCCATGGGGTTCATCCTCGCAGGCGTGGGCCTCAGCCAGTATGGCGCACTCAAACGCCTGTTCACGCGCAAGGGCCGATCCCCCGTTCATCTTGCAATATAAACCTCCGGGGAGTTTGAGGGGCAGCGCCCCTCATTAGCACAAATACATCCTCTGCGGGCTTGCCCGCGCCTTTGGATCAGACCCTGACGGCCTGCTCCACTGCGGTGACCACATGGTTCACTGCCCCTTCCATCAACGCCGCATCCTCATGCTCCGCCATTACCCGCACCAAAGGCTCCGTGCCCGACTTGCGGATCAGCAACCGCCCGCCCTGCGACAGATCCACCTTTGCCTGCGCAATCGCGGCCTGAACGCCTGCATCCTCCAGCGGCGTCTGACCCGCATTGAAACGGACATTCCGCAGCAACTGCGGCACCGGGTCGAACTGGTGCAGCAGTTCCGAGGATGGCTTGCCCGCGCGGATCATCTCGGCCAGGAACTGCAGCCCCGCCATCAAACCGTCACCCGTGGTGGCATGGTCGGTCATCACGATGTGGCCGGATTGTTCGCCGCCAAGGTTAAAGCCGCCCTCCCGCATCCGCTCCACGACATAGCGGTCCCCGACGGCGGTGCGCTCCAGCCGCAACCCGCGGTTCTCCAGAAACCGCTCCAGCCCCAGATTGCTCATTACCGTGGCCACCAGCGCACGGCCCTTGAGCCGATCCTCCGAGGCCCACCGCGCCGCCATCAGGGCCATGAACTGGTCGCCATCCCCGACCTTGCCGTTCTCGTCCAGCAGGATCACCCGGTCCGCGTCGCCGTCCAGACAGATACCCACATGCGCGCCATGCGCCAGCACCGTCTCGGCCGCCAGGTCCGGATGCGTCGATCCGCAGCCCTTGTTGATATTGTCGCCATTGGGGCTGACCCCCACCGGGATTACATCCGCCCCCAGTTCCCAGAGCGTTTCGGGGGCGACCTTGTAGGCCGCGCCATTGGCGCAATCCACCACCACCTTCAGCCCGTCCAGACGCATCTGACGCGGGAAGGAGGATTTCACCCGCTCCACATAACGATATCGCCCGTCGTCGATGCGCTTGGCGCGCCCGATCTCTCCCGCCGCCGTGGGCTCGACACCCGCCGCCACAAGTTCCTCGATCTCAGCCTCCGCCTTGTCGCTCAACTTGTAGCCGTCGGGCCGGAACAGCTTGATGCCGTTCTCCTCGAAGGGATTGTGCGAGGCCGAGATCATGACGCCCAGATCGGCGCGCAGCGAGCGGGTCAGCATGGCGACGGCCGGGGTCGGCACCGGCCCCAGAAGCAGCACGTTCATGCCGGTGGAGGTCAGCCCCGCCGTCAGCGCGTTCTCGAACATATAGCCCGACAGGCGCGTGTCCTTGCCGATCACGACCCGGTGCACGCCCTTGCCGTCGCGCCGGAAATAGCGCCCGACTGCAGCGCCGATGCGCAGCGCCATCTCCGCGGTCATGGGGTGGATATTGGCCGTGCCACGCACGCCGTCGGTACCGAAAAGTTTTGTCATGGATGTCTTCCTGCCATGGCGGCCTGCCACAGCGCAATTGCCTGAATGGTTTGCGGCACATCATGCACACGCAGCACCTGAACGCCATGGGACAATGCCGCCAATGCCACCCCCACCGATCCTGCGGCACGATCCGCCGCCTGCGGCACAGCCGCAATGGTGCCGATGAAGCGCTTGCGCGAGGCCCCGAGCAGAATCGGCACACCGAGACCATGCAGCAGGCCCAGCCGCCCCAGAAGGGCGAGGTTGTGCACCTGGGTCTTGCCGAAACCGATGCCGGGGTCGGCGACGATACGGAACCGGGGGATGCCCTGCGTCACCAGCGCGTCGATCCGCGCGGCCAGAAAATCGTAGACCTCCAGCAGCACGTCGTCATAGCAGGGGTCCTGCTGCATCGTGGCGGGATCGCCCTGGCTATGCATCACGCAGACCGGCAGGCCCTTGGCGGCGCAGACGGGCGCGAGGGCGGGATCAAAGGAAAACCCCGACACATCGTTGACCAGCGTCGCCCCGGCCGCCACTGCCGCTTCCGCAACGGGTGCCTTGCGCGTGTCGATGGAGATCGGACAGGTCACGCCCGCCGCCCGCAGCCCCTCGATCACGGGAACGACACGGGCAATCTCCTCCGCCACCGCGACCTCCGCAGCGCCGGGTCGCGTCGATTCGCCGCCCACGTCCAGCAGGTCCACCCCTGCCGCCTGCATTGCGCAACCCGCCACCACGGCGTCGGAGACGGCTGCGTGCTTGCCACCATCGGAGAAACTGTCAGGTGTCGCGTTCAGAATGCCCATGATGCGCGGGCGATCCATGCCCAGCCCGGCCACCGGTGCCCGCGCGCCACTCAGACGTGCCGCCACATCCTCCGGCACCTCATGCACCGGGATCACCCGCAAAGGCGCGCCCCGCTCCAGCACCTCCACATCCGTGAACCAGCCCCATCCCCCGGCAAGGGGCAAGGCTCCTTCGGGCCGCGCCGGGCCGATCTGCACCAAGGGGCGAAAGTATACGTCCTGCCCGCTCACAGTATCTCCCGGTCCGCCGGAACAGCCCGCAGCGGGACCGAGGCCGCGCCCGGCAGGTCCGCCCCCACCACCAGCATCTCCTCTGCATCGAAGCTCGCAGCGAACCAGGCCGCCAGCGCAACCGCATCGCGGGGCTGGGCCGAGGGTGTGTCGACGGCATCGAGCACGATCTTCGAGGGTGCCCAGACGCAGGTCTGGCCGTTCTTCATCGCCCAGTCGAGTTCGGTGCGGGTCGATACCACCACACAGCGCGGGTCGCGTGCGGCCAGCACCCAGGCGTTCTGCTCGATGGCCAGAAGGTCGATCCGCCGCTGCGCCATCCGGTGTGGCACCTGCGGCGCGGGCGTGTCAGCCGCCCCGACGCAGATGATCAACGGCCGCTCCAGCGCTTCAAGCTGATCGAGCCAGCATTTGAGATGCGGAGAGGCGATGGCGGCATTGCTGAGATAGACAAGCTCCGGGTGCATCGCATGTTGGTGGCCGCGCACGGCCGCAGGCGCGCCATCGCGGGCGCGCACGATCTCGACCCCCAGCGCCCCCGGCCCCCTGTCCAGCTTTTCGATCCGCACGAAGGTCCGCATCGCCTGCGGCTCGTCCAGTATCCGCTCCGCCACACGCGCGGCCAGCGTTTCCAGCAGGTTGATCCGCTCATCCGCCAGGGCATGGGCAATCGCCTCGGTCACCCGGTCATAGCTCAGAATGCGGTCCACGTCGTCATCGACCGGTCCCGTCAGCGGCTCGACCTCGACGACCACGTTGAAACAAATGCGCTGGGTAACGCCGCGCTCGGCCTGAAACGCCCCGATCTCCACCTCCACGATGTGATCGCGCAGCGAGATGCGGTCGAGCGGCACGGTGCCGGCCATGGCGGCGGCACGTTCAGCGGGGTGCGCAAAGGCAAGGCGGACTTCATCGGGCATCGGGGCGGCCTTTGCTGGGAGGAACTCATCGCCAGACTAATCGCAAACAGGCCCTCTGTGCAGGGGGCCTGCGGCAGGACTGCGCGCAAAAGCGGCGTCAGTTGGAGGCGGTCCTGACCCCGGCGCGATAAAAGAGGTGCACGCCGATCTGTGCGGTGCGGGTGAACGCCTTGGACCAGCGCGGCTTCACCGCTGTGGTGTGGTAATAGGTGGCCCCGCCGGTCAGCGGCGGCGCCATGCCATCAAGCGACGCGCGGGCGACCTTGGCAACGCGTGCAAAGGCCTGCGGTTCGCCGATCGTGTCCTTGTAGCCATCGCAGGTATAGGTGAACTGGCACTGATATTTCTTCCCCGTCCCCTGATGGATCACCCGGCAAGGCGAGCCGGGAAAGCGCTCGCTGCGGACCCGGTTCATGATCACTTCCGCCACGGCAAACTGCCCCTTCACGGTTTCGCCCCGGGCCTCGAAGTAGAGCGCTTCGGCAAGGCAGCGCCACTCGGCACTGCCATCCGCCTTGGGTTGCCGGTCGACCCAGCTTTGGGAAAACTGCACCGTCCCGGCCGAAGCAGAAGGCTGAGCAATGAGGTTTTGCAGGCGTTTTCCGCCCGCCGCCTTCAGCCCCTGCGCCTCGATCCGGGCGAGTTCGGCGGCGTCTTCCGAATTGGCAAAAGCCGCCATCGGCAGGGTCGCAGTGGCGGCCAGCAGCCACGCAAGACATGTTACGCGAAGAAAACGCATCTTGCGCCCCTTGTGTTTTTGAAACTTAGGGGCGCTTAACCAACTTGGCAGTTTACGTAAAGTCGAGCACGTTATGTTACGCGGAGAATCGCCAATCGAAACAATCTGTAGCGCATTGCCGCCGACGCCCTACCCGATCTTGTCCAGAATCGCCAATTGCGCCGCTGCCAGCCGTGCAACCGGTACGCGAAACGGTGAGCAGGATACGTAGTCGAAGCCCGCCGCGCGACAAAACGCAATCGATTCGGGGTTGCCGCCGTGCTCGCCGCAGATCGACAGGGTGATGCCTGGCTGGGCTGCCCGACCACGCGCCGCACCCAGTTGCAGCAGTTCTCCCACGCCGTCGATATCGAGCACGTGAAAGGGATCTTCCGCAAAGACACCCTGCTGCACGTAGTTCGACATGAAGCGTCCCGCGTCGTCGCGGCTGAGGCCGTAGGTCATCTGAGTGAGGTCGTTGGTGCCGAAGCTGAAGAACTCGCAATGGGGGGCGATCTCGCCCGCGCGCAGGGCGGCGCGGGGCGTTTCCACCATGACGCCAAGACGGTAGGTGAATTTCGCCCCCCGCTCTGCACTCACGGCAGCCGCCACGGCATCGACGGAGGCCTTGACCAGCTCTACCTCGCGCCGGGCACTGACCAGCGGGATCATGATCTCGGGCACCACCGGGTCGCCATCGCGGCTGGCCTCGATGGTCGCCTCGAAGATCGCGCGGGCCTGCATCTCGTAGATTTCCGGCACCGTCACACCAAGGCGCACGCCGCGCAGACCCAGCATCGGATTGTATTCCGTCATCGACTCGATGCGGCGGGTCACGTCCGACAGCGGCAGACTCAGCGCCTCTGCCAGTTCGCGCTGGCCTGCGCGGTCGGCGGGGAGGAATTCGTGCAGGGGCGGATCGAAAAGGCGGATGCACACAGGTTGCCCCTGCATGATCCGGAACAGCTGGGTGAAGTCGTCGCGCTGCATCGGCAGCAGACGCTCCAGCACGGCGCGGCGGTCCTCGCCGCTGGCGGCAAAGATCATCTCGCGCATCACCGTGAGACGACCGGGTTCGAAGAACATATGCTCCGTCCGACACAGCCCGATCCCGTGGGCGTTGAAATTGCGCGCGGTCTGGGCATCGGCGGGGGTATCGGCGTTGGCGCGGATGCCGATATCGGCCACGGCCTCGGCCCAGTCCATCAGGCGGCGGAAGGTGTCGTCGAGCGCCGCTTCCTGCATGGCGGCGGCCCCTGCCAGGATCTCGCCCTTGGTGCCGTCCACCGTGATCTCGTCTCCGGCCGAGAACACCCGCCCATCGCCGGCCGTGATCGTCCGCTTGGCCATGTTGAAATGCATGTTGGAGGCCCCCACCACGCAGGGCAGCCCGATGCCCCGCCCGATCACAGCAGCGTGGCTGGTGATGCCGCCGCGTTCGGTCAGGATCGCCTGCGCCGCATGCATGCCGCGGATGTCCTCGGGGCTGGTCTCGCGCCGCACCAGAATGCAGCGCTCCCCCCGCGAGGCATAGGCCTGTGCATCCGTGGCGGAGAACACGATCTTGCCGGTCGCCGCGCCGGGGCTGGCGGCAATACCCGTGCCGATGCAGTCGCGCTTGACGCGGGGGTCCACCTGACGGTGCAACAGTTCGGTGAGCGTGCGCGGCTGCACCCGCATCAGCGCCTCTTCACGGCTGATGATGCCCTCGTCCGCCAGCGCCACGGCGATCCGCACGGAGGCACGCGAAGACCGTGCCACGCGGACCCCGTCGAGGATTTGCAGCTTGCCGTCCTCGATGACGAATTCCACCTGCATTTCGGCGCGCAGCTTCTGGCGCATCAGGGCAGCATGAGCTTTCAACTCTGCAAAGGCCTCCGGCACCAGTTCTTCCAGCGACGCCCCGCGCGGGTCGCAGGTGAGGTAGAGCGCCGCGGCATCGTCCTGCAGGGCATCGCGCCCCTGCGACTGGCTGAGATAGCGCCCGGTGATCTGCGGCAGGCCGGTGTCGCTGTCCACCAGTTGCAGCACACCCGATCCGCATTGGCCGGAACCGACACCGAACGCCATCTGCTGCACCACCAGCCCCAGCCCCGCATCCAGCGGCGCCCCCTTTGCCTGCCGCAGCAGACGGGCCGAGGTGCCATTCCACGCCCGCGCCATCGACCGCAGCACACCAGCCAGTTGCGTGGCGGGGTCCTGGGGAAACTCCTCCTCCGTTTCGGCCTCGTAGGCACTGAGGGACGCCTGCAGCGCAATACGCCCGTCGCCCTTCACATCGTCGAACATGTCCGGGTCGAGCCTTGCGACATTCACCGCATAGGACTGCACGAAACGGGTATACAGAGACGCCGCGGGCCGTTCTCCGATGGTGTCGCAAAGTTCACGGAACCGCGCGTCGTTGATCCCGATGTTCAGCACCGCCCCCGGCCCGCCCCAGTCCGGGTCCTCACTTGAGGGCCGTACGCACATCAGCGCGCCCTGGGGGAACTGGGCCACCACGGCCTGCATGTCCGGCAGCTGGCCCTGTGCGATCTTTGCCACGGCATCGAAGGACAGCGCCACGGTGCGCGGCACCGGCAGATCCAGGCGCACCAACCGCTGCAGACACTTCGCACGCCCGCCGTGGGTGTCATTGGCGATGGGGGCGGTCTGGGTCACGAGGGTGGTATGGGGATCGTTCTGCACTGCGGCATCCTTTGGCTTCGGCTGCAGCATAGGGTGTTGCAGGCCTGTGACAAGCGCCGTCGAAAGCAGCCCGTCGAGGTGGGCGAAGCTGTGCCCTACCCCTCCACCTTCGTGAGGTCCGCGACGCTGGTACAGAGGCTGCGGATACGGCTGAGCAGGTTCAACCGGTTGCGGCGGACCATGCCGTTGTCGCTGTTGACCTGCACCGCATCGAAGAAGGCGTCGATGGGTCCGCGCAGGGCGGCCATGGCCGACATGGCGGTGGTGAAGTCCTGCGCGGCCATGGCCGGTTTGATCTTCGCCTCCGCCGCGTCGAGCGCGCCAAAGAGCGCCCTCTCCTCGTCCGTTTCGGCGAACTTGATGTCCGCGCCGTAGGAGTATTCGACGCCGTCGATATCTTCCGCCTGCGTCAGAATGTTGTTGGCGCGCTTGAAGCCTTGGATGAGGTTTTCGCCGTCATCGGTGGCGAGGGTTTCGGAGAGGGCACGGGCGCGTTTGACCAGCAGGGTCAGGTCGTCGTTGCCCGGCATGGCGATGCAGGCGTCGATGATGTCGTGGCGGATGCCTTGGTCCTTGAGGTAGACTTTGAGGCGGTCGTGGAGAAAGGCGAGGAGGTTTTCGATAGCAGCCAACGACACTTCGAGGAAGATGGCTGCTGATTCAGCGTTTTGCGTTTCTTTTCGAACAGCCGCGTATACTGCTTCGGAAAGTTCAGACTAACCTTTCTCCGCGAGCTTGCGCCCGAGGTTCACCGTTTCATCTGATGATCGCTTCAGCCCGAGGTAAGAGACCTTGTAACCTATCGTTGGGGCAATAACGGTCTCAAGAGAGAAATTAAGGTCATTCTCCACCAGAATCCGAATAACCCCCAAAGCCGCCCGCCTCAGCGCGAACGGATCCTTGCTCCCCGTCGGCTTCTCATCAATCGCCCAGAACCCCGTCAGCTTGTCGATCTTCTCCGCCAGCGCCACGGCCACCGACACAGGTGCTGTCGGCACATCGTCCGACGGCCCCAAGGGCGCGTAATGCTCCCTTGCCGCCGCCGCCACGGCGTCGGACTTGCCCGCCGCCTTCGCGTAGTAGCTGCCCATCAGCCCCTGCAATTCGGGGAATTCATAGACCATCTCAGATGACAGGTCCGCCTTGGCGATCCGTGCGGCTACCTCGGCCTCGTCCGGGTCCGCCCCCACCATAGGCGCAATCTCCCGGGCCAAAGCCGCCATGCGGTCAATCAGTTCCGCCTGCGTGCCCAGCTTGTTGTGGAATGTCACGTCGCGCAGGTTCTCGACCCAGGTCTCCATGCCCTTCTGCGACCGCGCCACGCGCAAATCGTTTTCCCAGAAGAATTTCGCGTCCGACAGGCGCGCCGACAGCACCTTCCCGTTACCTGCGAGGATAGTCGCCCCCTCATCTGCCGTGGTGCGGTTGGCGACGGTGATGAATTTTTCGATCCGCCCGGTCTTGGGGTTCCTGACGGAAAAGAACTTCTGATGCTCGCGCATGGAAGTCTGCAAGACCTCCG
>JBBSJO010000054.1:0-21983 GCA_038257185.1 Rhodobacterales bacterium
ACCGCCATCGGCGCGGTCATGGTGCACCGCGGCGAGGCCGACAGCCTGATTTGCGGCACCTTCGGGGAGTTCCGCTGGCACCTCAACTACGTCGAACAGGTGTTGGGCCGCGAGGGGCTGCACCCGCAGGGCGCGCTGTCGATGATGATCCTCGAAGACGGGCCGCTCTTCATCGCCGACACCCACGTGCACCTGCACCCGACCCCCGAGCAGATCGTGGAGATCGCGGTAGGTGCTGCGCGGCACGTGCGCCGATTCGGGATCGAGCCCAAGATCGCCTTCTGTTCGCAAAGCCAGTTCGGCAATCAGGGTGACGGCACCGGCGGCCGCCTGCGCGCCGCCATCGCCCTTCTCGACGCCTCCGCGCATGATTTCTGCTACGAAGGCGAGATGAACATCGACACCGCTCTGGACGCAGACCTGCGCGAAAGGCTGCTGCCCGGCAACCGCATGAAAGGGGCGGCGAATGTCCTGATCTTCGCCCATGCCGACGCGGCATCGGGCGTGCGCAACATCCTCAAGATGAAGGGGGGCGGGCTGGAGGTCGGGCCGATCCTGATGGGGATGGGCAACCGCGCGCACATCGTTTCGCCCTCGATCACCGCGCGGGGGCTGCTGAACGTCGGTGCCATCGCAGGCACGCCGGTGGCGCATTACGGCTAAAGCAGCAGGGTCATCATAAATACGCCGCCCCCGGAGAGAGGGCGGCGGACGTTCTCTAGGATTACGTCATTCTATTTGCGGGGCGTTGTCGTGCCCTTGACGGCCGCGAGCGGTGCAACAGCAACGGGAGCCTTTGGTGCCGGATGCGCTGCAGCTTTGGCTTTCTTCTTCTTGTTGGCGATCTTGTCACCCATTGTCATGGACCTTTGTGCATGGACGTGACGCCGACACGATGCCGCGTCTGGTCTCCTGTTGAGCACCGGGAGGGGCTCCCGTCTGCGATGTTTTCGACATCGATGTCGAAAATGCACAACGCCGTCCCGGTTTTGCCGGGACGGCGTCTTTCAGGCGCTCAGGCCCGACTTACTTCTTGGAAGGCTTGTCGCCGGGCTTGGACGGGCTGGACTTCGGTGCGGGTTTCTTCGGGGTCTCTGGCATGGTGCATACTCTCGTTTGCAAGTGGGCGGGGCGGGATGCCCTGCCTGCATTCAAGATGGCATATCGCTGCAGAAACGGAAGGGGTGCGCTCTGTCACCCCTCCCCGATTTTCCCTTTTCAGGCAACCGGTTGCCTAGCTGCAATGCAGCAACAGCCAAACTTTGCCGATGCCCCATCGGGCTCGAAAATCAGCCAGCCAGCCGGGAACCTGCGGGCTGGCATCGGTGTTGAAGGGCGCGTCATAGCTGCAGAGAGGTCGCGTCAGAACCGCAGCGTAAATGCCCGGCTGAGCCCGATGCGGATCGACCACTGGTCATCCGAACCGAATGTGGTGATCGGGCTGTCCGACGCATCGTTGAGCAACTTTTCGTAGGTCACTGCCCCGACCACGGCCCAATCGTTGTCGATCCGGTAGGTCGCCTCGATCTCGATGCCAGCCCCCAGCGGGCCGCCACTCGCCGAGTATGCGCCGAAGTTCGGGGAGAGCAAAGCCTCCGCCGGGGTCACGCCAAAATAGGTGGAAGCATATTCGTCGTTGCCGAGGTTCAGACGGGGGCCTGCGGTGATGGTCCAACGATCGTCGGGCCGGAAGATCAGGTCGGCCCCGACGGTCCCGGTCACGCCGGTATGCCCGCCGATGCCGTGACGCACCTCTGCGAAGGCCTGCCAGTTGGTTTGGCGGTAGGTGATGCCGAAACCCAGTTCAACCGTCGCGTCGATGTCGTCCAGGCCGAAAAGTTCGGGATTGTCCGAGGCCTTGCGCGCGCCGATGTAGCGGAACGCCCCGCTGAAGGCGAATCCGTTGGCGGGGATCGCATAGATGCCATTGCCCGTATTGACCTTGCCCCACTTGAGCGATCCGAAGGTGAAGCCGAGGTCCGGCACCGCCTGATAGCTGTCCGACCCCGGATAGTCCGGTGCCGTGCCCACGCCGCCGCGCAGGGCAAAGTTGAACGACCGCTCCTGCGCTGCGGCGGGAAGTGCTGCTGCCGCCGCCAGTACGAGGCTCAGGGTGAAGGTCGGGGAAAGGCGCATGGGGAAACTCCGGTCGGGGTGAACTGAACTGTCGGAACAGACCTAACACGTTCTGACCGCTCTGACAGGGCAATGTGGCGGGATCGCGTTGTGAATTTCTGAACTGCACCGGCCCGGATGCTGTAATTTACCTTGCCCGACACGCCTCCTGCCGTTGCATCCGCCTTGCCCAAGGCAGCCTGCGCGCCTAACACGTTTCGGGAGGAAGAGGGAGGAGCAGATCATGGCATACCGCGACACCTATGCGCGCTGGCAGGCGGACCCGGAAGCGTTCTGGCTGGAGCAGGCACAGGCCATCGACTGGGACGTCGCCCCCACGCAGGCGCTCTTTGATCGCGGCGATGACCTTTATGAATGGTTTGCGGATGCGCGGGTGAACGGCTGCTACAATGCAGTGGACCGGCACGTGAAGAACGGCCGCGCCGATCAGGTGGCGATCATCCACGACAGCCCGATCACCGGCACGCAGACCAGGATCACCTTTGCCGAGTTGCAGGAGCGGGTAGCCCTTCTGGCCGGTGCGCTGGTGGCGCAGGGCGTTACCAAGGGCGACCGCGTGATCATCTACATGCCGATGGTGCCCGAGGCGATCGACGCCATGCTGGCCTGCGCGCGCATCGGCGCGGTGCATTCGGTGGTTTTCGGCGGCTTTGCGGCGAACGAACTGGCGGTGCGGATTGACGACTGCACCCCCAAGGCGATCATCGCCGCCTCCTGCGGGTTGGAGCCGGGGCGCGTGGTGCCCTACAAGCCGATGCTGGACGGGGCCATCGAGATGGCGCAGCACAAGGTGGACACCTGCCTGATCCTGCAACGCGAGCAACATCCCTGCGAGATGGTCGAGGGCCGCGATCTTGACTGGTACGCCGCGCAGGAGGGTGTGACCCCGGCGGACTGTGTCCCGGTGGAGGGCAACCACCCGGCCTATATCCTCTATACCTCAGGCACCACGGGCGCGCCCAAGGGCGTCGTGCGGCACACGGCCGGCCACCTGGTGGCACTGAACTGGACGATGAAGAATATCTACAATGTCGATCCCGGTGACGTCTTCTGGGCCGCGTCCGATGTGGGCTGGGTCGTGGGCCATTCCTACATCTGCTACGCGCCGCTGATCCACGGCAACACGACGGTAGTCTTCGAGGGCAAACCCATCGGCACGCCGGACGCGGGCACCTTCTGGCGCATCATCGAAGAGCACAACGTTCGCAGCTTCTTCACCGCCCCCACCGCGATCCGCGCCGTGCGGCGCGAGGACCCGGAGGGCAAGTTCATCGGGAAGTACGACCTGAGCTGCCTGCGCGCGCTCTATCTCGCGGGGGAGCGGGCCGATCCCGACACGATCTACTGGGCGCAGGAAAAGCTGGGCAAGCCAGTCTACGACCATTGGTGGCAGACGGAGACGGGCTACACCATCGCAGGCAACCCCGCTGGGCTGGAGGCGCTGCCGGTCAAGATCGGCTCTCCCACCGTGGCGATGCCCGGATACGATGTGCGGATCCTCGACGAGGGCGGGCACCCGAAGAAACCCGGAGAACTCGGGGCCATCGCGATCAAGCTGCCGCTGCCCCCGGGCACGCTGCCGACGCTCTGGAACGCGACCGACCGATTCCGCAAATCCTACCTCACCACCTTTCCCGGCTACTACGAGACCGGGGATGCGGGGATGATCGACGAGGACGGTTATCTCTACATCATGGCGCGCACCGATGACGTGATCAACGTCGCGGGGCACCGCCTGTCCACCGGCGCGATGGAGGAGGTGCTGGCGGGCCATCCGGACGTGGCGGAATGTGCAGTGGTGGGGGTCAGCGACGCGCTGAAAGGACAAAGCCCCGTAGGCTTTGTATGCCTCTCCAAGGGCGTGAACCGTCCCCACGCCGAGATCACGGCGGAATGCGTCAAACGTGTACGCGACCAGATCGGCCCCGTCGCCGCCTTCAAGCTGGCACTGGTGGTGGACCGCCTGCCCAAGACCCGGTCGGGCAAGATCCTGCGCGCCACCATGGTCAAGATCGCGGACGGCCAGCCCTTCAAGCCTCCCGCGACCATCGACGATCCCGCGATCCTGGACGAGATCAGGGTGGCACTGCAGACAATCGGCTACGCACGGGAGTAGCAAATCGGCACCCATTGTGGGATGCTGTGGGGATGACCGCGCAGCCTCCCGACGAACAACCCACCATGGCCCCGGGCGGGCTGACCGACTGGGTCATCCGGGAGGGTCTGCGGGGTACGGCGTTCGATCTGCTGCTCGAACAATGTTGCACCCGCCTAGTCGCGGCAGGCATCCCGATTTCGCGTGCGCATATCACCATGCGCGCACATCATCCTGAAATCGGCTCGGTCGCCTTTCGCTGGCAACACGACACGGGCCGTCAGCGCGACCAGTTCGAACGCTCCACCGCGGACCCTACCTCATGGCTGCAAAGTCCGTTCTACTATCTCGCAGTCAACGAAATATCGGAGTTGCGCCAGAACCTTGCGGCCCCGGCACCCGCCTTCGATTTTCCCTTCTTCGACGATCTGCGACAGATGGGTGCGACCGACTACATCGCCTTCAAACGAGATTTCCTGAGTGACGATGACGCCCGCGCCGCGAAGTTGACGATCTCGGACGAAGGCGCGCTGATGTCTTTCGCCACAACCCACCCGGCCGGATTTTCGGACGCCCACCTCGACAGCCTGCGTGCCTTCCTGCCGGGTCTTTGCCTTGCGCTCAAGTCCGGTTCCAACCGCCGGATGGCCGAAGACATCACGGCCACCTATCTGGGGGCCGATGCCGGCCGGCGGGTGTTGTCGGGCGATATCGTCCGCGGCTCGTCGGAGACGATCTCGGCGGTGATCTGGTACTTCGACCTGCAGGGCTTCACGACGCTTTCCGAAACGCTTGCCGGGGCTGACATCATCGAACTGCTGAACGACTACTTCGGGGAGGTCGTGGACCTGATCGAGGCAAGCGGCGGAAATGTGCTGAAATTCATGGGCGACGGTTTGCTGGCGATCTTTCCAATGGGGGAAGCAACCGACTCGTACGCCGAAGCGGTGGAGGCGGCGTCGCGGATGCCGGGCCTGATCGAAGCCATCAACAACCGGCGCGCCCGTGACGGCCTGCAGGTCACGGGTTTCACCCTCGCCCTGCACGCAGGCGACGTGTTTTACGGCAATATCGGTGGCAAGCACCGGCTGGATTTCACAGTGATAGGGCCCGCTGTGAACACGACGGCGCGCGTACTTGGCATGTGTCCGCTGGTCGGTCAGTCGGTCATTCTGACGGAAAAGGTCGCCGAAGCGGTTCGAGCGGCGCGGACGGATGTCGTCTCGCTTGGTCAGTACCGACTGCGCGGCGTCACTGACCGGCTCGAGCTTTTCACGCTCGACTGACGTCAAGAAAGGGATGCTCCTTTCGGAGCATCCCTCGGAAATTCTATCGGGCGGAAGTCAGTGCTTCGCAGCGAATGCATCGACCTGACGTTCGGCCTCGTCCTTTGCAACGCCGTAGCGTTCCTGAACCTTGCCGACCAACTGATCACGGTTGCCTTCAGCTTCGGTAATCTCGTCGTCGGTGAGATCGCCCCATTCTTCCTTGATCTTACCGGTCATCTGCTTCCAGTTGCCTTTGACTGTGTCCCAGTTCATGACGGTACTCCTTATCGTTTGGTTGCTGGGCAGGATGTAGGTGATACTCCCGCCCTCTCATTCACCAACGCCCCTACAGTCCACGGGGTTCCCGTTTTTTCGAAGGGAACCTGCCTACCGCTGTACGAATCGTGATCTGCGCCCTGGTCCCGCCGACGTTGGACGGCGTCCGATGTGGCGCGGCAGGACCTTGGCCCGAAGATCAGGTAAACTGCTCACTGATCAGCCGCTCTTCGAGCCCGTGACCGGGATCGAAAAGGATGCGGTGCTCGATGGTGGAATCGGAATGGATCTCCACCCGGACGACGTCGCGGTGCGACTTTCCGTCGGCGTCCGCCATCACCGGGCGCTTCCCGGGCTCCAGCACGTCGAAGCGCACGCGCGCCTTCTTGGGCAGGAGCGCCCCGCGCCAGCGCCGGGGCCGGAAGGCCGCCATCGCCGTCAGGGCCAGCACATCCGCGCCGATGGGCAGGATTGGCCCGTGGGCGGAATAATTATAGGCCGTCGACCCGGCAGGCGTGGCCACCAGCGCGCCGTCGCAGACCAGCTCCTGCATGCGCAACCGCCCGTCCACGGTGATCTGCAACTTAGCCGCCTGCGGCCCTTCACGCAGCAGAGCCACTTCGTTCAGCGCCAATGCATGGGAAACGGAGCCATTTGCGTGCGTTGCCTCCATCACCAGCGGGTTGATCACAGCCTCCTCGGCGGCCTGCAGGCGCTCGACGAGATCACTTTCGGAATAGGTGTTCATCAGGAACCCGATGGTGCCGCGGTTCATGCCATAGACCGGGGCTGCGATCGGTTGCGTTTCGTGCAGGGTCTGCAACATGAACCCGTCGCCCCCCAATGCCACGATCACTTCCGCCTCCTCCAGCGGCACCGTGCCGTAGCGGCCCATCAGCGCGGCCCGCGCGGTCTGCGCGACAGGGGCGTTGCTGGCGGCGAAGGCGATTTTCATATTGGGGACCCGGTTTCCGATGCAAGTCGCATTGGGGTCGAAACAAACACATTCTCCCCCCGGCTACCAGCTTTGCCGTACATATCATCCGACCGGTCGGAATCCGGCCTTCCAGAGATACTCTGTTTCAGCTACCACCTCACAAACTGCCTTGCCCCGAGAGGAAATTCCATCATGTCCGGTTTCTTCACCGACACGCTCTCCCAGACCGACCCCGATATCTTTGGCGCAATCACCGACGAGCTTGGTCGCCAGCGCGACGAGATCGAGCTGATCGCCTCGGAGAACATCGTCTCGCGCGCCGTGTTGGAGGCGCAGGGGTCGGTGATGACGAACAAGTACGCCGAGGGCTATCCGGGTCGGCGCTACTATGGTGGCTGCCAGTTCGTGGACGTGGCGGAAAACCTTGCCATCGAGCGGGCCTGCAAGCTCTTCGGCTGCGCCTTTGCCAATGTGCAACCCAACTCCGGTAGCCAAGCCAACCAAGGCGTCTTTCAGGCGCTGCTGCAACCGGGCGACACCATTCTGGGGATGAGCCTCGATGCAGGGGGGCACCTTACCCACGGCGCGGCGCCGAACCAGTCGGGCAAGTGGTTCAACGCCATACAGTACGGCGTGCGCAAGCAGGACAACCTGCTCGACTACGACCAGGTGCAGGAACTGGCGACCGAACATAAGCCCAAGATGATCATCGCCGGCGGCTCCGCCATCCCGCGCCAGATCGACTTTGCCCGCATGCGCAAGATTGCAGACAGCGTAGGCGCATACCTTCACGTGGACATGGCGCATTTCGCGGGTCTCGTCGCGGCGGGGGAGCATCCCTCCCCCTTCCCGCACGCCCATGTCGCCACCACCACCACCCACAAGACCCTGCGCGGCCCGCGTGGCGGGATGATCCTGACCGACGATGCCTCGCTGTCGAAGAAGTTCAACTCCGCGATCTTCCCCGGTATCCAGGGCGGACCCCTCATGCACGTGATCGCAGCCAAGGCCGTGGCCTTCGGCGAGGCGCTGCGGCCCGAGTTCAAGACCTACATCAAGGCCGTGGTGAACAACGCGCAGGCGCTCAGTGATCAACTGATCAAGGGCGGGCTCGACACCGTGACCCATGGCACCGACACCCATGTGGTGCTGGTGGACCTGCGCCCCAAGGGTGTGAAGGGCAACGACACCGAAAAGGCCTTGGGCCGCGCGCATATCACCTGCAACAAGAATGGCGTGCCCTTCGATCCGGAAAAGCCCACCGTGACCAGCGGCATCCGCTTGGGATCGCCTGCGGGCACCACGCGCGGCTTCGGCGAGGCGGAGTTCCGCCAGATCGCGGACTGGATCATCGAGGTGGTGGACGGTCTGGCCGCCAACGGCCCCGACGGCAACACGGAGGTCGAGGCGCGGGTCAAGGCCGAGGTCGAAGCGCTCTGCGCCCGGTTCCCGGTATACCCGAATCTGTGAGCGCTAGCGCAAGGTTGCCGCTGCCATATTTAACGAATTGGTGACACATGCAGGCGTTGGGTCGACCCCATCCCTGCTGAGTTCTGTCAACTACGGCTTTGTGAACTCCAATCCTTTCGATTGGTGCTTTTGCGGCCGATACCGACTTCGTCGATGCGGACCCTTACGATCACGGCATCGACTTCGGCTTCGGCGCTCTGCTGGCCAGTGAAACCTTTACCTTCGATATCTTCTACGGCGCTGCCGGGACAGAGCGGGTGCGCTTGCCGCACTCGGCGAAGTCGATGCAGAGCTTTACTCCCTCGGTCAGTGCTCCTCGGATGGCGCCGCCACGGGTGCGGGTGGCTGTAACACCTTCATCTTCGGTTTCGCCGGCGTTGGCGGCGTGATCATCGTTCCCGATCCCACCCCGAGCGGTGTTCCGGTTCCTGCGGCCGGTCTGTTGATCCTCTCCGGTCTGGGCGCTCTGGCTGGCCTGCGAAGCCGCAAGGCACGTGCTGCCTGAACGGTACCTGCGCGCTTATGCGCCGAGAACGGAGGCACTGTCGCTTGCGGCAGCCCCCTTTTCTGTGCCTAATGATGCCAATGATCTTTCAGACCTGAGATTGCATGCCCCTGCGTTACTCCCTTGCCGCCCTCCTGTTCTTTCTGGCAGGCAGCGCCAGTGCTCAGGACAGCACCACCTGGCATGCAGAATGCCAGAATGACGTCTGTGTCAGCCAGATCAGTGCCTCCGAGACAGAAGGCGGCACCAAGTTGGCCACAGTGGTCTTTACCGCGAAAGCCGGAAATCCCACGAAATCGGTGCTGGTCACTTTGCCGCTCGGCGTGGCACTCGAACCCGGCATCCAGATCGTCGCCGACAAGCAGGCGTTTGCCGTGCCCTTCAAGGTCTGTCTGCCCGCCGGATGCACCGCGCGCGCCGATTTGACGCCCGAGATGCGCAAGGCACTCGAAACCGGCACCCCCTTCGAGGTGCGTTTCTTCAACGCGAACGAGGCCGGCGCCAAGGCTGTCGCTTTGCCCTCTACCGGACTTGACGCCGTCTTTACCCGCCTTGATCAGTGACCTGTCCAACTTGAAGGAGCCGACATGAAGATACATCCTTCGGGGTCGCGCCCCTCCGGTTCTGGTCCGGCCGACTACTTCACTGGCATCGTCCGCATCGACCCGCTGATCAGCACGCCGGACCCCGCGCGCCTGCGCGGCGCGACGGTCACTTTCGAACCCGGCGCGCGCACGGCCTGGCACACCCATCCACTGGGTCAGACGTTGATCGTGACCGCCGGTGCGGGGCGCGCCCAGACCAAGGGCGGACCCATTCAGCAGCTACGTCCCGGCGATGTGGTCTGGTTCGAACCGGGTGAGAAACACTGGCACGGTGCCGCGCCGGATTGTGCCATGACCCATATCGCCCTGCAGGAAGAACTGGACGGCAGGGCGGTGGACTGGATGGAACAGGTCAGCGACACGGACTACGGTGCCTGACGTAAGGTGCAGGCCCCCTGCACCGTCGTGCCGCGCTGTAGGGCTCAGGCTATTGCGTCCCTGATTGTAAGGTGGACGCATCGTCCACCCCGGCCCCCTCAGACATAGCCCTTCCACCAGAGCCAGAAGACAAAGCCTGCAGCAACGGCCAGCAGGTTGAAGGCGATCACCCCGGCAAGGCTCAGCATCCGCCCCCTGCGGGCATCCGCGGCGTCGATGGCGCTCAGATGCGCCACGACGGCGGCATGGGCCACCGCAACCGCCGCCGGGTCCACCTGTCGGGCCAGCCGGGGGTGTCCCGCCTGTTCCTGCGCCGCCACCAGAAGCCCCGCCTGCGCCCGCACGCGCCGCGGCAGCAAACGCCCGGTGCGACGCAGAGCCTGTGACAGATCGTGGCCCCTGACCCCGAGCCGGGTGTCTATCAACTGGCGCACATCTTGGCACTTCGCTGCGATTTCGGTCTGTCCCATCATGGGCGCAGCTTAATCCCGCTGGTGCATCGCCTGCAATGGCACTAGTTCTTCTGCCATGCTCAGCTATTCCGAATTCGGCGATACTGCCGCAACCCCCGATACCCCCGCCCTGCTCATCGTGCACGGGCTCTACGGGTCGGGCCGCAACTGGGGCGTCATCGCAAAGCGGCTGTCGGACAGCCGCCGCGTGATCACGGTGGACATGCGCAATCACGGGGATAGCCCCCGCGCCGAAACACAAGGCTACCCCGACATGGCCGCCGATCTGGCGGAGGTCGTGGGCGAAATCGGTGTCCCGATGGATGTCTGCGGGCACTCGATGGGCGGCAAGGCGGCGATGGTGCTGGCGCTGACGCAGCCCGATCTGGTGCGCCGCCTGATCGTCGCCGACATCGCGCCGGTGGCCTATACCCACACGCAGGCGATGTTCATCGACGCCATGCGCAGCGTGGACCTTGCGACCCTCACCCGCCGCTCGGACGCTGAAAGCCAGCTTGCCGCAGCCGGAGTTGAGCGCACGTTGCAAAGCTTCTTCACCCAGTCGCTGGACGTGCCCAACAAGCGCTGGCGGCTGAACCTCGACGTGCTGGAGGCGGAGATGGACAAGATCATCGGCTGGCCAGAGGACGTCACGGGGTCATTTACCGGGCCCACGTTGTTCCTGTCAGGCGGGGATTCCGACTACGTGCAGCGGTCGCACCGCGATCACATCAAGGCGCTTTTCCCCGCCGCCCGATTTGCCAAGCTGCCCGGTGCCGGCCACTGGCTGCATGCCGAAAAGCCGCGCGAGTTCGAAGCCGCCGCGCGGGCCTTTCTGGACGCCTGACGCCTGCGCAAAGGGTTGCCTCTCAGCCGCCATCCTTCAAGGCCCCGTTGTCCCAGTCGCCCGTGGCCTCCTGCCCGGTGGCATAGCGCATCGTGCCTGCCCCCTGACGCTTGCCGGCCTTGAAGGTGCCCTCGTAGACGTCGCCGTTGGCATAGGTCGCCTTGCCCTGCCCCTCGATCTCGCCCCCCGCCCAGGCGCCTTCGTAGGTAAAGCCGCTGGCCATGGTGATCTTGCCCTGCCCTTCGCGCTGTCCGTCCACGAAATCGCCCTCATAGACCGTCCCGTCAGGATAGGTGGCCGTGCCCTTCCCATGACGCTGGCCGTCCTTCCAGCCGCCCTCATAGCGGTAGCCATCGGCGTAGGTCATGACGCCTTGCCCATCGTTGCGCGCGTTCTTGAAATCGCCTTCGTAGGTGACGCCGTTGATGTAGGTCGCGATCCCCTTGCCGTCGATCACGCCCGAAGCCCATGCACCTTCGTAAGTGGAGCCGTCGGGATAGGTGATCTTGCCCTGCCCGTCCGCCAGATCGTCCCGGAAGGAGCCGACATAGACAGAGCCATCGGGATAGGTCACCTGACCCTGCCCCTCGATCTGACCCGCGACCCAGGAGCCGGTGTAGACATAGCCGTCCGATCCGGTGAACGTGCCCTGCCCGTCGCGACGGTCGTCCTTGAAATCGCCTTCGTAGGTATCCCCGTTCTCGTAGGTCACGCGGCCCTTGCCCTCGCGGCGCCCGCCCACCAGATCGCCCTCGTAGACATCGCCATTGGGCTGGGTCAGCTTGCCGGTGCCGTCGATCTGCCCGTCCTTCCAGAGGCCGACATAGACCAGCCCGTCCGGCATCGTCAGCGTGCCGGTGCCGCTGCGCTTGCCGTCTGCGATATCGCCCTCATAGACCGCGCCGTCTGGATAGGTGATGGTCCCCACGCCCTGCTTGACGCCATCGATCCAGTCGCCCTTGTACTCATAGCCGCCGGGGCTTTGCATCACGCCCTTGCCATGGTGCTTGGCATTGCGGAACTGCCCCTCGTAGCGCACGCCGTTGGCATAGAGCGCCACACCGGTGCCCATGATCGCCCCCGCCTGCCAGTCGCCCTCATAGGTGCCGCCATCGGCAAAGGTGATCTTGCCGAATCCGTCCGGTTTTCCCTTGGCGAAATTGCCCTCGTAGACCGACCCGTTGGGGAAACGCGCGACACCCTCGCCCTTGATCTCGCCGTCTTCCCACTGGCCGGAGTATTCGTAGCCGTTGGGCAGCTTGTAGGTCCCGGTCCCATGCTGCAACCCGCCCCGGAAGGTCCCTTCGTACACACCACCATCATCGTATTGCTTGGTCAGAACCTGCGCGTCCTGTGCCAGCACGGGCAAAGGCATCAGCGCGAGGCAAAGGACAAGGGAACGAAACGACATCGACGGACCTGCTTTGGCTTGTGGCCGCAAGCGCTGCGGCGGTTGCATCCAAGACTAAGCAATGGGCGCAAGCGGGGCAATCGTCTTTTGCCGCCGCACAAGGCGGGAAAACGCCCGCCACAGTCTTCCCCCTCGCGCGCGTTCTGCTAAACCCGTGCCGGAACAGGCAAGGGCCCCTCGCATGACAGACCGTTTCCGCATCACTCTGGGTCAGCTCAACCCCACCGTCGGCGATCTGGCAGGCAATGCCGCGCTGGCGCACGAGGCATGGCAGGCGGGCAAGGACGCAGGTGCCGATCTGGTGGCCCTGCCCGAGATGTTCATCACAGGCTACAACGCGCAGGACCTCGTGATGAAACGCGCGTTCCAGCTGGACGTGATGAGCCATATCGAGGCGCTGGCGCTGGCGTGCGCGGACGGCCCCGCACTGGCCATCGGCGCGCCCTGGGCCGAAGGGGCGGAGCTGTTCAACGCCTACCTGATCCTCAAGAACGGCAAGATCGCCAGCCGGGTGCTCAAGCACAACCTGCCCAACGAGACCGTCTTCGACGAGGTGCGCATCTTCGATTCCGGACCCCTTGGCGGCCCCTATTCGGTCGGCAACACCCGCATCGGATCGCCCATCTGCGAGGATGCCTGGCACCCGGAAGTCTCCGAGACTCTGTCCGAGACAGGGGCGGAGTTCCTGCTGGTCCCGAACGGCTCGCCCTACTACCGCAACAAGCTGGAAACCCGCATGAACATGATGGTCGCGCGGGTGATCGAGACCGGGCTGCCGCTGATCTACCTCAACATGGTGGGGGGTCAGGACGACCAGGTCTTCGACGGGGCATCCTTCGCACTGAACCCCGGCGGCAAGCTGGCGGTCCAGTTTCCCGCCTTCGACAGCGTGACCCGGCACATCGACCTCGAACGCGAGCCCGAAGGCTGGCGCGTTGTGCCGCAGCCTCTGGCGCACATGCCCGACGAATGGGAGCAGGATTACCGCGTCATGGTGAAGGCGCTGCGTGATTACATGGCGAAGACCGGGTTCCGGAAGGTTCTGCTGGGGCTTTCGGGCGGCATCGATTCGGCCATCGTGGCGACCATCGCGGTGGATGCTTTGGGGGCCGACAACGTGCGCTGCGTGATGCTGCCGTCCGAATACACCTCGCAAGCCTCGCTCGACGATGCGGAGGCGGTCGCCAAGGCCCTCGGCTGCCGCTATGATTACGTCCCGATCAAACAGGCGCGGGGGGCGATCACCGAAACGCTCGCACCCCTTTTCGAAGGGTACAACCCGGACCTGACCGAGGAGAATATCCAGTCCCGCCTGCGCGGGTTGCTGCTGATGGCGCTCAGCAACAAGTTCGGCGAGATGCTGCTGACCACCGGCAACAAGTCCGAGGTCGCGGTAGGCTACGCCACGATCTACGGCGACATGGCGGGCGGCTACAACCCGATCAAGGACCTCTACAAGACCCGCGTCTTCGAGACTTGCCGCTGGCGCAATGCCAACCACCGCGACTGGATGATGGGTCCCGAAGGCCGCGTCATCCCCGAAGGCATCATCACCAAGCCGCCTTCGGCGGAACTGCGCGAAGATCAGAAGGACAGCGACAGCCTGCCCGATTATCCCGAGCTCGACACGATGCTGACTATTCTCGTGGACCGGGACGGGTCGATCTCAGACTGCGTCGCCGCCGGATTCGACCGGGAGGTGGCAAGGAAGGTGGAACGGCTGATCTACATCTCCGAATACAAGCGCTTCCAGTCCGCGCCGGGCCGCGCCTGACCAAGGGGGCCTTCTGGCTCGACCGGCGCTATCCGATTGTCAACCGCTGGCGCGATCCGTCCTGAGCGGAAAGACACAGGGTATGTGCGTTAATCGAACATGGTCTGGCGGGGCCGGGCCACTATCTCTTTAGCGGATACACCAACAAGGAGACATTCCATGTCCGCCCCGAAAATCGCCATCATATTCTACACCACCTACGGCACCAACCATCAGATCGCTCTGGCCGCCAAGGAAGCCGCCGAGAAGGCGGGAGCAGAAGTCCGCCTGGTTCGTGCGAAGGAAACCGCGCCGCAATCGGTGATCGACGGCCAGGAAGGCTGGAAGAAGCAACTGGAAAAGATGCAGGACATCCCCGAGGTCACGCACGACGACATGACCTGGGCCGACGGTTACTTCTTCTCCGTGCCGACCCGTTACGGCAGCGCGCCGAGCCAGATGCAGGCCTTCATCGACACGCTCGGTCCGCTCTGGCAGGCAGGCAAGCTGGTCAACAAGACCGCAACCGCCACAACCTCTGCCGGAACGATGCACGGCGGGCGCGAGACGACGCTCATGTCGCTCTACACCACCTTCATCCACTGGAGCGCGATCATCGTGGCACCGGGCTATTCCGACCCGATCAAGTTCGAGGACGGTAATCCCTACGGCTATTCCGGCACCGCCAACGAATTCGACGAGACCGGCAAGAAGTCCGTCGCGCACCAGATGACGCGGCTGGTGGACATCACCAAGCGCATGATCGCGTGATGTTGCGGCGGCTCTGCCTGCTGCTGTTACTTGCCGCAGGCGCGCCCGCGTTCGCCTGCGGCAGCGACAGCGACTGCATGGTCGGGGACCGCAGCTATCGCATCGCGCTGCCGGACGTGCAGGATGATGGCAAGCCCTTGGGTGCCGTCATCTTTGCCCACGGGTATCGCGGCACAGCGGCGGGCGTGATGAAGAACGGATCGATGCGAGGCATGATCCTTGGTCAGGGTCTCGCCTTCATCGCGGTGCAGGGCGTAGACGGCACTTGGGACCTGCCATACGGGCCGGGCTCCTACGACAGCACGGGTGCGGCGGAGTTCGCCTATTTCGACGCGGTGGTCGCGGATGTAGCAGAGCGCTTGGGGATCGATCCGGCGCGTATCGTCGTCAGCGGGTTTTCCGCAGGGGGCATGATGGTCTGGAACCTCGCCTGTTCGCACCCTGCCCGTTTCGCGGGGTTCGTGCCGATGTCTGGCACCTTCTGGCTGAAGCCGCCCGAGACTTGCGAGAAACCTGTTTCGAGCGTCGTGCACATCCACGGCGACGCGGACACCACCGTACCGCTCACGGGCCGACCCATCGGGGAGACAACGCAGGGCAAAGTCGCGGAAGCGCTCGACATGTACGAAGTGTTCGGGGATTTCGGTCCGGCAACGACAGAAAAGTCCGGGGACCTCGACTGCATCCACAGAACCAATGCCGAAGGCAATATCCTGGATTTCTGTATTTTCCCGGGGGGGCACTCGTTCCGCACTGAACATCTGCAATTCGCCATCAAGCAGCTTCGGGCGGCAGGGGAAATCTAGGCCGACGTCTGGCCGAACATCCCGTCGAACGCCGCCCTGCCCGCCTCGCTGAACGCAACCACGCGCGTTCCTTTCACGCGCCTGCACCAGTCCAATGCCTCCATCCGCGCCAGCAGCGCCCGACCGACGCTGCCCGCTAAATGCGAGCGCCGCGCACTCCAGTCGAGGCAGGACCGACACATCGGCGTACGGCTGCGTTCCAGCGCGGCCAGATCGATGCCGAACCCCTCCAACAAGGCCGCGCCCCGGTCCGTCAGGGAAATGTCATCATCGCGGTCCTCCACAGCCCCCTGCGCCAAGAGCGCGTCGTAAAGGGCGATGCCCCTCTCACCCGCAAGATGGTTGTAGCACACCCGCGCTTCCCGCAGGGCCGCGTCCTTTGGCCCCGTCCGCGTGCGCAGGTGCCCCACCCCGGCAGCCAGACCCATCAGCGCCTCCAGCGCATGGCCCACATCATCGCCGCCCAGCGTGAAATACTTGTGCCGTCCCGACTTGCGGCAGGCGATCAGCTCCGCGCCCTCCAGTTTGCCCAGATGCGCGCTGGCGGTTTGCAGGGTCACGCCGGCCTCGCCCGCCAGTTCCGTCGCAGTCAGAGCCTTGCCGCTCATCAGCGCCGTCAGGATGTTCGCACGCGCCGGATCGCCGATCAGCGCCGCGATTCGGGATATGTCAGGACCTTCCTTCATACTTCGACCCTAGCCGAAGCATTTGCACCGATCAATCGGCTACGAAGGGCCAGCACACCAATGGAGACACCATGCTGACCTGCATCATCCGCTACCACATCGATCCCACCAAGAAGGACCAGTTCGCCCAATACGCCCGCAACTGGGGTCAGGCGATCCCACGCTGCGGCGCGGACCTGATCGGCTACTACGCGCCGCATGAAGGCTCCTCCACCCTCGCCTACGGCATCTATAACATCCCCAGCCTCGCCGGTTACGAGGCCTACCGCGCGCGCCTTGCCGGCGATCCGCTGGGGCAGGAAAACTACGCCTTCGCACAATCGGAAAAGTTCCTGTTGCGCGAGGACCGGACCTTTCTCAAACTGGTCTCGACCCCACATGGAGACCCCGCATGATCGCCGTCATCTTCGAAGTTTTCCCCGCGCCAGGCCGCCGCGACGACTATCTCGACATGGCCGCCAAGATGCGTCCTCTGGTGGAGCAGGTGGACGGATTCCTGTCGGTCGAGCGGTTCCAGAGCCTCACGAACCCCGACAAACTGCTGTCGATCTCGTTCTTTCGCGACGAGGCGGCGCTGGATCGCTGGCGACAACTGACCGCGCACCGCGGTGCGCAGAAGGCTGGCCGGGAGGGGATATTCAGCGACTACCATCTGCGCATCGCCCATGTGATGCGCGACTACGGGATGTTCGACCGGGACGAGGCACCAGAGGACAGCAAGGCGGCGCACGACGGGCAGTGATCCTCTTGCGGCGCTACGATCCTGTCGCCTTTCGGTCCGAAACCAGAACGGCCGGGGTCCACAGCACGCCGTGACAGGTGGGACAGCCAGCAGGCGCGGTGTCGGCCTGCGGCAGGACATGGCCGCAGAGGCAGCAACTCAGCCGCGTCCCGGCCGGCACCATCTCTCCCGACTTGACGATCGGCGGTGGGGCGACGTCCCATGGCGGCTCCACGGGCAGACCGGGCACGGGGGGCGCGCGGTGGAACACCGTAAACGTCCCGGAGGATTCCAGATAGGCGGCGCGCAGTTCGCCCAAGTTGCGGATACCCTGTTCGCGCAGGCCCTCGAAAAGCTCGCTGCGCCCGACGTTGTTCTGCCGCATTGTGGCTCCGACGATCTCGCCGTCGCGCACGATTTCCGCCGTCCGGCCGTCAAGCGCCTTTTCGAACCATCGGAACCGGAAGATCATCGCGTCCAACAGCTTGTTGATGACCACCACGCCAGTGATCACAAGCACCGCGTGCAGGATCGGCACTTCGGGATAGAACATCGCGTCGCCCACGGCGGAGCCGAGCGCAATGACGAGCAGGAATTCGACGGTCGACATCTGCGCGATACCGCGCCCGCCGACCCAGCGGATCAGGACGAGCGCATAGAGGTAGACGACGCAGATGCGGAACGCGATTTCGAGATAGAAGAGCGGCGGGTCGGTGCCCAGAAACATCCGCACAAGATCGAAGGGCACAACCGGGTCTTCCATCTTCAGTCCCTAACAGCGCGGCACATCGCGCCGCTCCGGACTAACTACCCAAATCGGCGCTCTTGCAAGCCCGTCAAACCGTTTCTCCCGCATCAAGCCGAGCCAGCCAGACTTCGGCGTCCGACAGCACCGTCTTGCGCCTGTCCGGGTCCATCCTGTCCCACGTGGCGTACATGTTGCCCATGCGCGGGTTGCCGTCGAACCGTTCGCGGTGGCGGTCCAGAAAGTGCCAGTAAAGCAGGTTGAACGGGCAGGCCTTCTCCCCCGTCTTGGCGCTGACCATGTAGTGGCAACCCTTGCAGTAGTCCGACATGCGGTTGATGTAGGCGCCCGAAGACACATAGGGTTTTGACGCGATCACGCCGCCGTCGGCAAACTGGCTCATGCCGATGGTGTTTGGTGCCTCGACCCATTCGTAGGCGTCCGCGTAGACCTCCAGATACCATTCGTGGACCTGCGCGGGGTCCACGCCCGCCAGCAAAGCGAAGTTGCCCGTCACCATCAAACGCTGGATGTGGTGGGCATAGGCGTGTTTCCGCGTCTGCGCCACAGCGTGGGAAACGCAGTTCATCCGCGTCTCGGCACCCCAGTAGAACCCCGGCAGGTCGCGGTCGTGTTTCAACTGATTGCGCGCGGTGTAGTCAGGCCCTTCGAGGAAGTAGATGCCGCGGATGTACTCCCGCCAGCCGATGATCTGGCGGATGAACCCTTCGGCGGCGTTTATCGGGACATCGCCGTCTTTCCATGCCTTTTCAGCCGCTTGGCAGACCTCCAACGGACCGAGCAGGCCGATGTTGATGTAGGGGGAGATCACCGCGTGGTAAAGGAAGTCGTGTCCGCTCAGCATCGCGTCCTGATAGTCTCCGAAACGAGGCAGGGCATGGGTGATGAAATGATCGAGCGCCTTCAGCGCCTTGTCCCGGGTGGTGGCGAACGTGAAAGGCCGCAGGTCACCGAAATGGTCGCCGAAACGGGCCTCGACGAGGGCCAGAACCTCCTCTGTCATATCATCGGGTTCGAAGGTCAGCGGGCCCTCAACCGTCACCTCCTCCGGTGCAGCCTTGCGGTTGTCGTGGTCGTAGTTCCACTGCCCGCCCGCCGGTTCGTCATCCTCCATCATGAGCCCGGTCTTGCGGCGCATGTCGCGGTAGAAATACTCCATCCGCAGGGCCTTGCGCCCCTTTGCCCAGGTTTCGAATTCGGCGTGGCTGGCGAGGAAGCGGTCGTCGGCCAGCAGATGAACCTTGATGGGAGCGTATTTCAGCTTGTCGATCAGACGCCATTCGCCGGGTTCGGTCGCCAGCACCTCCTGCGCGCCTGTCTCTGCGGCGCGGCGCAATATCTCGCCCACGATGGACCCTGCGTTGTCCGTATCGTCCAATTGAGTATAGCGGACATCCCACCCGTTGTCCTGCAACGCGCGGGCGAACTCGCGCATACCGGCGAAGATCAGCGCGATCTTCTTGGGGTGGTGGCGGACATAGCCAGTCTCCTCTGCAACCTCCGACATCATCACCACGTCGCGGGCCTTGTCGGCCTTCGCAAGCGCGCTCAGCCCTGGGGTAAGCTGATCACCCAGGACGAGGACCAGCCGCGCTACCACGGGACTTCCTTGCCCGCCCAGTCGTAAAAGCGCCCTGTCTCCTGGGGTGTCAGCCCGTCAAGGACGCCGAGCAGATTGGCGGCCGCCTCTTGAGGCGGCACGGACGGGTGGCGACCAAGGTACTTTTCGGTGAAGGGCGTGGCGACAGTGCCCGGATGCAGGGCGACGCAGATGCTGTCCTTGTGCGCCCGCGTCAGTTCAATGGCGGCGGTATGGACGATCTGGTTCACTGCCGCCTTGGCACTGCGATAGCTGATCCAACCGCCTATCCGGTTGTCCCCGATGGAGCCGACACGGGCCGAGAGAACCGCGAAAACCCCGCGCCGGTCTTTCGGCATGAGGTCCGCCGCGTGTCGCAGCACCAGCGCGGGACCGACGGCGTTCAGGGCAAACTGGTCCATCATCGCTTTTTGCGAAACCGCCTTGATGGTCTTCTCCGGTTCCGCCCCGTCGATTTCCAACGCGCCGGTGGCGACGATCACAAGGTCAAACGGCCCCGCCACCCCCGCGAGGATGGCATCGACCGAGGACTCCTCGGTGATATCCAAGCCGTCCACGCTGCGCGAAAGGCCCGTCACCTCGTCGCCACGACTCTCCAGCGCCGCGACCAAGGCGCGCCCGATGCCACCGGACGCGCCGATGACCAGAGCGCGCGCCATCACAGCATGCCCTTGTCGCGCAACTCAGCCTTGGCGTCGTCGGATTTCTCCGCGCTCGCCCCGATGGCGCGCATCACCGCGTCGGTCTTGGTGAACTGCAGATCGCGGTATTCGACCACCTGCACATGGTTGCCCCAGGGGTCGCGGAAATCCATGAACCCGTTGTCCAGCATCGTGCCGCCCGCCCGCCGCACGAGATCCGGTACGCCGCTGCGGTCCTCAACCACGAGACCGAAGTGCCGCTCGCCGTCCGGGCCCTGACTGCGGCCCTCCGACAGGACCAGAAACTGGTCGCCCATATCGATGAAGACCATCGTGTCACTGCGCCCGCGCATTTCGAAATCAAAGATGGTCCCGTAAAAGGCCAATCCTGCGTCGAGGTCGTCCACCTCCAGCACGATGTGATTGAGGCCCACCAACCTGGTCTTGGTCATCTCGGTCATGTCTCTCTCCTTCGCTCGGAACCTAGCGGAGGTTGGCATGCCTTCAACCGCGCGGCGAACCGCGCCGGTGCACAAACGCCCTGTCGGGATCGCACAACAACAATCTGCGCGGCCCCTCTTCCCATTTGGATTTGGCTGCGTATAAATGGACCCATGACACACGCAGCCCATACCCCGACTCTGCCGCGCCCTTGCGCCGCGTCGCTGCGTGCCACCCTGCTGCTGCTAATCCGCCTCTGAGCGTGCCATCCCGGCGCGCCCGCTCAGAGGGAGTGCCAGCGCGCCACGGATTTTCACAAGCAGCAGAACGAAAGAACCCTAAAATGACCGACCAGAGCACTCAGGACCGTGTCTTGATCTTCGACACCACGTTGCGCGACGGCGAACAATCGCCCGGCGCCACCATGACCCACGCCGAAAAGCTGGAGATCGCGGGGCTGCTGGACGAGATGGGTGTGGACATCATCGAAGCCGGTTTCCCCATCGCCTCCGAAGGTGATTTCGCCGCCGTGGCAGAGATCGCGCGCCTGTCGAAGAACAGCGTCATCTGCGGCCTCGCCCGCGCGCAGTTGGGCGACATCGACCGCTGTTGGGAAGCCGTGAAGCACGCCCGCCAGCCCCGCATCCACACTTTCATCGGCACCTCGCCCCTGCACCGCGCCATCCCGAACCTCACGATGGACGAGATGGCCGACCGGATCCACGAGACGGTGACCCACGCGCGTAACCTCTGCGACAACGTGCAGTGGTCGCCGATGGATGCCACCCGGACCGAGCTCGACTACCTCTATCGGGTCGTCGAAATCGCCATCAAGGCCGGGGCCACGACGATCAACATCCCCGACACCGTGGGCTACACCGCCCCGCGCGAAAGTGCCGAGTTGATCCGCAAGCTGCTGGAGAACGTACCCGGCGCCGACGAGGTGGTCTTTGCCACGCATTGCCACAACGACCTCGGCATGGCGACGGCCAATAGCCTCGCCGCCGTGGAAGCGGGGGCGCGCCAGATCGAATGCACGATCAACGGCTTGGGCGAGCGCGCGGGCAATACCGCGCTGGAAGAGGTCGTGATGGCCATGAAGGTCCGCAACGACATCATGCCCTACCGGACCGAGATCGACAGCACCAAGATCATGAACATCTCGCGCCGCGTCGCCGCCGTGTCGGGCTTTGCCGTGCAGTTCAACAAGGCCATCGTGGGAAAGAACGCCTTCGCCCATGAATCCGGCATCCATCAGGACGGCATGCTGAAGAACGCCGAAACCTTCGAAATCATGCGCCCAGAGGATGTGGGCCTTTCCGAGACGAACATCGTCATGGGCAAGCACTCGGGCCGCGCGGCCCTGCGGTCCAAGCTCAATGATCTGGGGTTCGAGCTGGGGGACAACCAGCTCAAGG
>JBBSJO010000055.1:0-21930 GCA_038257185.1 Rhodobacterales bacterium
ACGACGATGGGCGCGTCGGAATGCTCCTCCGTAAACCTTGCCCCGCCCGGATGCGCCTCGATCGCCGCGCGGTCCATCGCGAAGCGGTCCATGGTCATGCCACGTCCGCGCAGCTCGCGGAACAGGAGGTCCTGTATCGCATGCTCCCGCCCCCTGAGCGACGGCATCTGAACCAGTTTCTGCGTGAAGGCTATTTGCTCGTCGAACCCGTCCGCGACGGATTTGATGATGCGGTCGCGCAGGTCGGGGGACAGTGTCATGGTCAAGCCTTTCGGGTCACAGCAACGCTTCGATGAGGTACGGGCCGGGTTCCTTCGCCGCGTCCTCGATGGCCTGCATCAGGTCGCGGATATCGTCGACCTGACGACCGGGCACGCCCATGCCCTTGGCCAAGGACACGAAATCCAGTGTCGGGCGGTCGAGGTTCAGCATGCTCAGCGCGTCCTCCCCCGGCTGCGCGCCGACGTTGTGCAACTCGCCCTTCAGGATCTCGTAGGCCTGATTGGCGAGGATGATCGTCGTCACGTTCAACCCCTCGCGCGCCTGAGTCCACAACGCTTGGATGGTGTACATCGCCGATCCGTCGGCCTGCAGCGTGATCACAGGGCGGTCGGGACAGGCGACAGCGGCCCCTGCAGAAAGCGGAATGCCGATGCCGATGGACCCGCCGGTCAGCGCGAGCCAGGAGTTCGGTTTGGCCGAGTCGCCCGCCGGGAAGGTGCCGCCGCCCGAAGACACCGCTTCGTCGATCACGATGGCGTCGTCTGGAAGCGCATTGGCGAGCGCTGCACCGATGTTGCGCAACGTGATCCCTCCCGCGCCGGGGCGTCCGGGCATGGGCGTGTCCACGGCCTTGGCGGGCTGGGCGCCGATGCGATCGGCCAGCGCCGCGATGGCCCCCGGCCCATCGCCGTCCAGCCCTGCAAGAGTGACCGTGTGGCAGTCTTCGGGCAGCAACAGGCTCGGCTTGCCCGGATAGGCAAAGAAGGCCACGGGCGGATTCGCCTCGATCAGAATGGCATGGCTGTAGGGTGCCAGGCACTTCATCGCTGCGTCGATGGGATAGGGGATCTTCTCGACTGGTGTGCGCCCCTGCCCGCGCTCGATACGCCGGTTGGAAGTCGGCGCGAGGATCCTGGCCCCCGTCTTGTCCGCGATACCCTGCAACAGGGCCATCGCCGCGACATCCTCAAGCACGCCGTTACCGGCGATGATCACGGTCTGCTTGCCACTTTCCAGCGCGGCGACTGCCCCGTCCAGCGCATCGGCGACAAGTGCAACCGGCCCCTCTGGCGGAAGCTCCCTGGCAATCACCCCGCCTTCGTCCCAGCCGATATCGGCAGGCGCGATCAGCGTGGCGATACGGCCCGGCTTGCCCTTGGCGATCTGCAAGGCATCCATGGCATCCTTGGCGAAACTGCCCGCATCCTTGCCCGACCGCACCCAGTCGGAGAACGGCGCACATGCTCCCTCGACATCCGCCGAAAGCGGCGCGTCGTATTTCTGGTGGCGCAGCGCATGATCGCCCACGAGGTTCACCATCGGCACCCGCGCCTTGCGTGCGTTGTGCAGGTTGGCGGCGGCATTGGCGAAACCGGGTGCAAGGTGCAGCAGCGTCACTGCAGGTTTGCCTGTCATCCGGGCGTAGCCGTCGGCGGCCCCGGTCACGACCCCCTCGAACAGGCCCAACACACAGCGCATCAGCTTGGTCCGGTCCAGTGCATCGACGAACTGCATCTCCGACGTGCCGGGATTGGCGAAACACACATCTACGCCCGCATCGTTCAGGCTGCGCACGACGCTCTCGGCGCCGTTCATGGACGTGGGATGGTCTTTCATTGGATTGCCTCGCGGAAGGTTGTTAAAAATGCGCGCCCGTTGTCGGCCAGAGAGGGGCCAAGATAACCACCCTCCTGCACCAGCGCCGTAGGCAGGTTCATCGCCGCCAATTCGCGCGCCATCGCGGCGAAGCCATCGGGGTAGACAGCGACAGCGGCCAGCGGATCGTCCGCCGCCATGTCGAAACCGAGCGAGATCACCAGCGCCTCCGCGCCAAAGTCCTGCACCGCCGCGATGCCCTTCTTCAGCGTGGCCAGCACATCGTCCTGGCTGGCCCCGTGCTCCAGCAGAAGGTTGAGCTTCTTGCCCGCGCCCTCCCCCGAGCCAGTCTCGTCTGCGTGGCCGATGAAGAAGGTGGGATAGGTGGCGGGATCGGGATGCAGTGAGCAGAAGAAGATGTCGCCGCGGTCATAGAGGATATCGAGCGACCCGTTGCCAGTGTGCACGTCGATGTCGATCAGCGCGACTTTTTTGTACTTCGATGTCAGGTGGTGCGCCGCGATGCAGGCGTTGTTGAAAAAGCAGAACCCGTTGGATCCGTCGCGCATCGCGTGGTGTCCCGGCGGGCGACAGAGCGCATAGGCCGCGCGCGCACCCGACATCAAACTCTCCGCCGCCTCGACCGCCGCCTGCGCCGACCAGTAAGCGGCATCCCAGCTGCCGGGCGTCAGCGGCGTGGAGGTGTCGGTCATCCACCACCCGAGCTGCCCGTGAATGTTGCGCGGCTCCTTCCCGCGCCGCACACCGGGGTGCATGGTGGGGATCGCCAGCGCCTCCGGCCCCGCGTCTGCGACGAAACGGTCGTAAGCGTCGGGCAGAAAGTCGACGAAACCGGGATTGTGCACCGCCTTGATCGGCCCCACCCCATGATCTCGGGGTGCTTCAATCTCGAATCCCTCGCCGATCAGCATGTCGCGCAGAATCTCGGCGCGCTGAGGCTGTTCCGGGTGCGGCACTGCCGCCCCGCGCCTGAAATAGATTTCGGGTGCATGACCCAGCTGGCGTGGGTCGAAATAGACTTTCATGTCAGGACCTTCTGCAAGTGTAGCTTTTTTGGGCAATGGCGCGTCACCGGGCACGTTTGGGGGGACTATCGCAGTTAACATTTGCCGTGACAATAATATTGATGCATCATGCACCAATAGTTTGGCCATTCCAGGCCGCTGCCGACCGGGGACCGATGACGGAAATCAACAAGGATTCGTTGGGTCATGCCATCTACGGACGGGTCTCGCAGGACCTGATCTGCGGCAAACTGCGGCCGAATCAGAAGATCACCATCAGGGGCCTCGCCGAATCCCTCGGCACCAGCTCGACACCCGTGCGCGATGCCGTGCAGCGTCTGCTGCAGGACAAAGCGCTGGAACAGCGCAGCGTGCGCGACGTGCGTGTGCCGGTCCTCACCACCGAGGCCTACCTCGAAATCACCGGGATAAGGGCGGAGCTCGAAGGCCGCGCCGCCGCCGGTGCCGCCACGGTCGCGCAGGATAAGGACGTCGCACTGCTGAAACGCATTGTCCTGCGCAATGAGGAGGCATCCGCCGCCGGGCGCTGGCCACTGGCCATCGAAATGAACCAGAAGTTTCACTTCGCCCTTGCGGAGATCGCGGGCATGCCGATCCTTCTGGACCTGCTGAGCCGCCTCTGGCTGCGCACCGGGCCGCTGATTTCAGGCTACTACGCCAAGACCCACAACGACATGGTCGCACAGCATCATCTGATCATCGCCGCTTGCGAGTCCGGTGACGCGCCCGCCGCCCGCGCTGCGATGCAGGCCGACCTCGAGAAACCAAAACAAGGAATTACCAATTATATCCAGTCGCTTACCCAAGAATGACGCGTCTGGACGTGCCATCTCCCGATGACTGGGGTGGCACCTTGCCGAAGAACGGTTCACCCTTGAGCCGCACAAACAGTCCCAACGGACACCAACAAACGGGGAAAGACATATGTTCAAACCACTCAAGATCATCGCCGCCATCGCGGCCCTGGCGCTTGCGGGGCCGCTGGCCGCGCAGGACGGGGAACCACAGGCAGGCGGCACGCTCAACGTCGTGATCCAGCCCGAACCGCCGGGACTGATGCTCGGCATCATCCAGAACGGCCCGACCCAGATGGTCGCGGGCGACATCTACGAGAGCCTCCTGCGCTACGACTTCGACCTCAAGCCCGAAGGCCAGCTGGCGGAATCCTGGGAAATCTCCGAGGACGGCAAGACCTACACCTTCAAGCTGCGCGACGGCGTGACCTTCCACGACGGCACGCCCTTCACTTCAGACGACGTGAAATTCTCGATGGACGTCTTCCTGCGCGAAACCAACTCGCGCACGCGGACCTACATGGAGCATGTCGAAAGCATCGACACGCCCGATCCGCTGACGGTCGTCTTCAACCTCAAGCAGCCCTTCGGCCCCTTCATCGGCATTTTCGAGCAGGGCACCGCGCCGATGATCCCCAAGCACATCTACGAGGGCACCGATTTCACCACCAACGAGGCGAACAACACGCCGATCGGTACCGGCCCCTTCAAGTTCGATGAATGGGTCAAGGGCAGCTACATCCATCTGGTCAAGAACCAGGACTACTACATGGAGGGCAAACCCTACGTCGACGAGATCTACTACCACGTGATCCCCGACGCGGCCTCCCGCGCGGTGGCCTACGAGACCGGCAAGGTCGACGTGCTGCCTGGCGGCTCGGTGGAGAACTTCGACGTGCCCCGCATCCGCGAGATGGAGAACACCTGCATCACCGACAAGGGCTGGGAATACTTCGGTCCGCTGTCGTGGATCTGGATAAACCAGAACAACAAGCCGCTGGACGACGTTAAGGTACGTCAGGCCATGATGCACGCGCTCGACCGCGAATTCGCAAAGGACGCGCTGTGGAATGGTCTGGGCAAGGTCGCGACCGGCCCGCTGTCGTCCTCCACCCGTTTCTACGCCGGCGACACGCCGGACATCGGCTATGACGTCGAAAAGGCCAAGGCTCTGCTGGCCGAGTCCAGCTACAACGGCGAGACGATCCGCCTCCTGGGTCTGCCCTACGGCGAGACCTGGCAGCGTTGGGCCGAAGCGGTCAAGCAGAACCTGACCGAGATCGGCATGGATGTGGAACTGGTCCCCTCCGACGTTGCGGGCTGGAACCAGAAGGTCGCCGACCGCGACTTCGATCTGGCGTTCACCTACCTCTACCAGTACGGCGATCCGGCCCTTGGCGTGTCTCGGACCTACATGTCCACCAATGCTGAACCCGGCTCCCCCTGGAACAACGTGTCGAACTATCAGAACCCCGAAACAGACAAGATGTTCGACGAGGCGGCCCTGATGGCGAGCCCGGATGACCGCACGGCGGCCTACAAGAAGATTCAGGATCAGATCGTCTCCGACGTGCCGAACCTGTGGCTTCTCGAACTGGGTTTCCCCACGATCTCGCGCTGCAACATCAAGAACCCCGTCAACACCGCCCTCGGCGTGAACGACGGCTTCCGCGATGTGTGGATCGACCAGAAGTAAGCTTTTGACCCTGATCCGGGCCGCGTCCTGCGCGGCCCGGATCGACCACAAACCTAGAACGGGGTGCCGCGCGTGCTACGATTCATTCTGGGACGGCTCGTCAAGGCAGTGTTCATCCTGCTGGCCATCCTCGTCTTCAATTTCCTGCTGATCCACGCCGCACCCGGCGATCCCGCCGCCGTCATGGCAGGCGAGGCCGGTGCCGCCGACGCCAAGTTTCTCGCGGACCTGCGCACGCGCTTCGGTCTGGACCAGCCGCTCCACATTCAGCTCTGGACCTATCTCAAGGGTGCCGTGCAGCTCGATCTGGGATTCTCCTACCGCCAGCAGATGCCGGTGGCCGACCTCATCGCCGCGCGCCTGCCCGCCACGCTCCTGCTGACCGGGGTGGCCTTCGTGCTGTCGCTGGTCCTCGGCGTCGTGGCCGGGGTCGCCGCCTCTGCGCGGCAGGGCTCATGGGGCGACACGATCATCTCCACCCTTGCGCTGCTCTTCTACGCCACGCCGCTCTTCTGGGTGGCGCTCATGGCCTCCCTCGTCTTCTCGGTCTGGCTCGGCTGGCTGCCCGGCTTCGGCTACGAGACGATCGGCGCGGGCTACACCGGCTTCGCGCATGTCCTCGACGTCGCCAAGCACCTCGTCCTGCCCGCGACGACGCTGGGGCTGTTCTTCACCGCGATCTACATGCGCATGACCCGCTCCTCCATGCTGGAGGTCAGCCGCCTCGACTTCGTCAAGACGGCTCGCGCCAAGGGTCTGAAGCGCAGCGTGATCCAGCGCCGACACATCCTGCGCAACGCGTTGCTGCCGGTGATCACCCTTGCGGGCCTTCAGGCGGGCCAGATCTTCGGCGGCGCGATCCTGACCGAGACCGTCTTCGCCTGGCCCGGCATCGGGCGGCTGATGTTCGAGGCGATCAACCAGCGCGATTATTCCGTGATCCTCGGCGTCTTCTTCATCTCCGGCGCGATGGTGCTGCTGTTCAACCTGATCACAGATGTCGTCTACGTCCTCGTCGATCCGCGCATAAGGCTGACCAAATGAAGGATTTCTGGAAACGCTTCGCCAACAACCGCGGTGCCGTCATCGGGCTGGTCATCCTCGCCCTCGTCATCGCGACGGCCATCGCAGCCCCCTTTGTCTTTCCGCAAAGTCCGTGGAAGATGGTACAGCGCCCCTTCCTGCCGCCCTTCACCGACGACTCGTTGCTGCTGGGTACCGATGCCTTGGGGCGCGACGTGCTGTCCGGCCTCGCCCACGGCGCTTACGTCAGCCTGCTGGTAGGTCTCGTCTCCACCATCGTGGCGCTGGCCATCGGCGTGCCGGTGGGCGCGCTCGCGGGCTACTTCGTGGGGCGCACCGACGACGCGCTCATGCGCTTCACCGAGTTCTTCCAGACCATCCCAAGCTTCGCGTTGGCCATCGTCCTTCTGGCGATCTTCCAGCCCAGCCTGACCTACGTGATTATCGCCATCGCCATCGTGTCCTGGCCCCCCGTCGCCCGCCTTGTGCGCGGCGAGGTGCTCAGCCTGCGCACGCGCGAATTCGTGGAGGCGGCGACGCTTTCTGGCCTCGGCAACGTCCAGATCATCCTGCGCCACATCCTGCCCAACGCCCTGCCCTCCATCATCGTGCTGGCCTCGCTGATGGTGGCGCAAGCGATCCTGCTGGAAAGCTCGCTGTCCTTCCTCGGCCTCGGCGATCCCAACATCATGTCATGGGGCTATATGATCGGCGCCGCGCGCACCGTGATCCGCACCGCCTGGTGGCTGTCCTTCCTGCCGGGCATGGCAATCCTGCTGACCGTGCTCGCGCTGAACCTGATCGGCGAAGGCCTGAACGACGCGCTCAATCCGCGCCTGACGAGGAAATCCGAATGAGCCTCCTGCGTATCCGCGACCTCGACATCGCCCTGCCCCCCGGCGCCGACCGTCCCTACGCCGCCAAGTCCATCGACTTCGACCTTGCCCCGGGAGAGATCCTCTGCATCGTGGGCGAAAGCGGGTCGGGCAAGTCCATGTCCGCCAATGCCGTCATGGGTCTGCTGCCGCAGGGCGTGAAGGCCGTCGCGGGCACGATCACCTTCGACGGACAGGAAATCCTCGGCCTGACCGAGCCGCAGATGATGGCCCTGCGCGGCAAGCGTTTCGCGATGATCTTTCAGGAACCGCTCAGCGCGCTGAACCCTCTGATGCGAGTGGGTGCCCAGATCGCGGAGGTCTTCGAGGCGCACGGGCTGCTCACACCCTCCGAACGCCGCGCCCGTGCGCTCAAACTGCTCGACGAGGTCGGCATCCCCGATCCGCAAGCCGCCATCCGCGCCTACCCCTTCCAGCTCTCCGGCGGCCAGCGCCAACGCGTGATGATCGCTATGGCCCTCGCGTTAGAGCCTGATATTCTCATCGCAGACGAACCCACCACCGCGCTCGACGTGACCACGCAGGCGCAGATACTCAAGCTGATCGAGGACCTGCGCGTGTCCCGCGGCATGGCCGTGATCTTCATTACCCACGACTTCGGCGTCGTCGCTGACATTGCCGACCGCGTCATCGTCATGCAGACCGGCGAGATCGTGGAGACCGGCACGGTGGATGAGGTCCTGCTCCACCCCAAACATGCCTACACCCGCGCCCTGATCGCCGCTATCCCCCGCCTCAACCACCGCGCGCCCGAGGCGGAGATGGAGCGAACGCCCCTGCTCTCCGTCGAGGGTCTGAACAAGACCTACACCACCGGGTCGGGCAAGCTCTTCGGCAAGAAGCGCGTGGTCAAGGCGGTGCAGGACGTCAGCTTCGAGCTCTTCTCCGGCGAGACCATCGGCATCGTCGGTGAAAGCGGCTCCGGCAAGTCCACGGTCGGCCGCTGCCTCGTCCGGCTGATCGACCCCGAAACCGGTCGCGTGATGATCGACGGCGCTGATATCGCCGAGATGTCGGGGGCCGAACTCCGCGACCAGCGCCGCAAGATGCAGATGATCTTTCAGGACCCCTTTTCGTCCCTCAATCCCCGGGCCCGCGTCTCGCGCATCCTGACAGAAGGGCTGATTGCCTACGGCACCCCCAAGGCAGAGGCGATGGACAAGGCGCGCGACCTGCTGGAGATGGTCGGCCTCGACCCCTCTGCCATGGGCCGCTTCCCGCACGAGTTCTCTGGCGGCCAGCGTCAACGCATCGGCATCGCGCGCGCGCTCGCCCTCGACCCCTCCATCATCATCGCGGACGAGGCGGTTTCCGCCCTCGACGTCTCCATTCAGGCGCAGGTGCTTGACCTGCTCGCCGACCTAAAGACGCGCCTGAACCTGTCGATGCTCTTCATCACTCACGACCTGCGCGTGGCCGCCCGCATCTGCGACCGCATCATCGTCATGCAGAAGGGGAAGATCGTCGAGATCGGCCCCACCGGAAAGGTATTGCAACACCCCGATACCGCCTATACCCAAAGTCTTCTGGATGCGATCCCGGGTCAGGAATACGAACGCGCGCTCGCACAGGCTACATAGCGTCACCCCGTCTGTACTGGACATCCCATGACCGAAGCCGACCCGGACAGAAAGACCCTGCTGCTTACCGGTGCCAGCCGCGGCATCGGCCACGCCACCGTCAAGAAATTTGCGAGCGAAGGCTGGCGTGTCATCAGCTGCTCGCGCCAACCCTTCTCGCCCGAATGTCCCTGGCCCGGCGGCGCACGCGACCACGTTCAGGTCGACCTCAGCCACCCCAACAAGATCATGGAGGCAGTGGAGAAAATCCGCACTCTTCTCGACGGAAACGCGCTGCACGCACTGGTCAACAACGCCGGCATCTCTCCCAAGGGGCCAGAGGGCGAGCGGATCAGCACGTTAGACACTGATCTGCGGGTCTGGGGCGAAGTCTTTCACGTCAACTTCTTCGCCTCTGTCGTACTGGCCCGCGGCTTGCAGAACGAACTGTCGCGCGGCAAGGGATCGGTGGTCAACGTGACCTCCATCGCCGGCTCGCGCGTGCACCCTTTCGCAGGGGCCGCCTATGCCACCTCCAAGGCCGCCCTCGCCGCGCTCACCCGCGAAATGGCGCACGACTTCGGGCCATTAGGCGTCCGCGTCAACGCCGTGGCCCCCGGAGAGGTCGACACCAGCATCCTCAGCGAAGGCACCGACAAGATCATCGCAACCCTGCCCATGCGCCGCCTCGGTCAACCGCAGGAAGTCGCCAACGCGATCTACTTCCTGTGCTCGGACCAAAGCTCCTACGTCACTGGAGTGGAGATTGAGGTAAACGGCGGCCAGCACGTCTGAAGCGCGTCCCGCGTGCGGCTACAAAACCCGGCACGAAAAGCCTCAGGCAAACACGTCGCGGGCCGCTTTCAGCGATGCTTCATTGACCTTGTTTCCGGATCAGAAAGACGTAACGCTTGGACAACACATCCCTGACCGGAGCAAGCACATGACCTCACGCGCACTGCACTTCAAGGGACTGCGGGAGGTTGCCAACATGATCGCATCCGGCGCGACGACGTCGGCGCAAGTGACCCGCGCAATGCTCGACCGGATCGCACAGGTCGACCCCGGCTACGAAAGCTACATCCACGTCTGCACCGACCGCGCAATGGAACAGGCGCAGGCGGCGGACGACAACATTGCCAAGGGTCTGTGCAAGGGCCCACTGCACGGTGTGCCCATCGCCGTGAAGGACCTCTGCCAGACCATCTATGCGCCCACCCGCGCCGGGACGATGATCCACGAAGGCTTCATGGCGTCCTTCAACGCCACCGTGGTTGACCGGCTTGAGACAGCGGGCGCGGTCATCCTCGGCAAGCTCACCATGACCGAGGGCGCCTACACCAGTCACCACCCCGACATCCCCCTGCCCCCCAACCCCTGGAGCGCGGATCACTGGGTCGGCTCCTCCTCCACCGGGTCTGGCGTGGCGACCTCTGCCGGTTTGTGCTTTGCGTCGCTAGGCAGTGATACTGGTGGCTCTATCCGATATCCCAGTGCGACCTGCGGACTGACAGGCATCAAGCCGACATGGGGCCGGGTCAGCCGCCACGGTGTCTTCGCGCTGGCCGATTCGCTGGATCACGTCGGGCCGATGGCGCGCTCCGCCGCCGACTGCGCCGCCGTGCTGCAGGTCATCGCGGGCTGGGACCGCCACGATCCCACCTCCATTGACGCCCCCGTGCCGGACTACCTCGCCGAACTGGGCAAGCCCGTGCGGGACATGGCGATCGGGGTGGACCGGGCCTATGCCATGGAGGGCATCGACCCGCAGGTTTCGGAAGCCTTGGAGAAAGCCATCGCGGTCTTCGAATCCCTCGGCGCGCGCATCGTCGAGGTCACTCTGCCGCCTTGGGAGGCGCTTGCCGCCAACTGGATCCGCATGTGCGCCATCGAGACCGCCGTGGCGCACGCCGACACCTATCCCGCCCGCGCCGCGGAATACGGCCCTGACCTGATCCAGCTGATCGAGGAGGGCCGCAACACCTCAGGGCTGGACGCCGCCCGCGGCCACCACATGCGCCTCGCCTTCACGGAGGTGCTGGCGACCATGTTCGGCGCGGTCGACTGCATGCTCTGCCCCACCATGCCCACGCCGACCCCCAGACTCGCCGACATGACGGCATACGGAGAGGACCCGGAGGTCCTCAGCGCGATCATGCGTTTCACGGCACCCTTCAATTTCTCCGGCACGCCGACGATCACGCTGCCCAACGGCATCGACAGTGCAGGCATGCCGCTGAGCATGCAGATCGTCGGCCCCTACCTCGGCGAGGCCACGATCATCCGCGCGGCGGACGCCTACCAGAACGCGACGGACTGGCACACGTTTGAGCCCCCGATGACCTGACGCAATCCTTCATAGACGGGAAGACACCACATGACATGGACGGACACCTCATTCATGGGCCGCAATGCGGTCGCCAAGGGCAAGCCTGGAAAGCAGCACTCGCTGACCGAGGAACAGCAGGGCGAATATCACTACGTCTACGGCCCTTACGCGGCACCGGTCATGACCATCGCCCCCGGTGACGTCGTAGCGGTCGAAACGCTGGACGCCTTCGGCGGTGCGATCAAGACGGAGGACGATCTGCCCTCGAAGGTGCTGAACATGCCCTTCGTGAACCCGCAGAACGGCCCCATCGCGGTCGACGGGGCGCAGAAGGGCGACGTGCTGGCCGTTCACATCCATTCGCTCCTGCCGCGCGGCCCGCAACCGGCGGGGACGACCGCGCTGATCCCCGGCTTCGGCGCGCTAGTGGCCGATCCGAACCTGATGCTGAACGCCGCAATCCCCGAGCGCGTCAAGAAGATGGAGGTCACTCCCGAAGGCGGCGTCAAGTTCTCCGACCGCGTCACCCTGCCCTACGAACCCTTCGTCGGCACCATGGGCGTCAGCCCACAGCAGGAAGCGGTGAGTTCACTGCAACCCGACTACTGGGGCGGCAACATGGACTGCCCCGACGTCGCCCCGGGAGCCATGATTTATTTCCCGGTCCAGCGCGACGGCGCGCATTTCTTCATCGGCGATTGCCACGGGCGGCAGGGTGACGGCGAGCTCTGCGGTGTGGCCGTCGAAATCCCCGCAACAGTGACGGTGCAGCTCGACCTCATCAAGGGCTGGTCCATCCCCGGTGTGCGCATCGAGACGGAGGATTTCATCATGTCCCTCGGCAGCGCCCGCCCGATGGAAGACGCCGCCCGCATGGCCTACCGCGACCTCGTCCGCTGGCTGGTCGAGGACTACGGCTTCGAGGAGACGGAGGCCTATTTCCTTGCCACGCAGGCGGGCAGGATGCGGGTCGGCAACATGGTCGATCCGAAATACACGATGGGCGCGTCGATGCTCAAATCATACATCAGCTAGGGAGGGTTTCGCCATGGATCTGGGACTGAAGGGCAAGCGGGTGCTGATCACCGGCGGCACCAAGGGCATCGGCCGTCACTGTGCCGAGATCTTCGCCGACGAAGGCGCGCATGTCGCCGTCTGCGCCCGTGACGCGGCGGGGGTGACCAGGACGCTCGAGGCGCTGAAAGCCAAGGGCGTCACCGCCATCGGGCGCGCCGTGGACGTGGCCGACAAGCACGCGCTGAAATCCTGGGTCACCGACAGCGCCACCACGTTGGGCGGGATCGACATGGTGGTCGCCAACGTCTCCGCCCTCGCCGTGGCGGACGACGAAGCAGCATGGGAGGCGAGCTTCGGCGTCGATATGATGCACTCCGTCCGGCTGGTGAACGCCGCGATGCCCTTTCTGGAGAAGTCGCAGGCCGCGTCGATCACCCTGATCTCCTCCGTCTCGGGACGCGAGGTCGACTTTACCGGCCCGGCCTACGGCGCGTTCAAGGCGGCTCTCGTGCACTACGCGCAAGGCCTCGCGATGAAGCTCGCCCCCAAGGGCATCCGCGCCAACACTGTCTCCCCCGGCAACACCTATTTCGAGGGCGGCATCTGGGAGAACATCGAACAGAACAACCCCGACCTCTTCGCCGAAGCGCTCGGCATGAACCCCCTGGGACGCATGGCCAAGCCGGAGGAGATCGCGCGTGGCGTCGTCTTCCTCGCCAGCCCCGCATCGAGTTTCACAAGCGGCACGAACCTCGTGATCGACGGGGCGCTGACGAAGGGCGTCCAGCTTTAGGGACTACTCCGGCCAGATTTCCGCTGCAGTGACGACGGTGACCTCTCCGTCCAGCAGCGCCCCGGCGGCGGCGAAGAACCCCTGCGATCCTTGCCCCTCGTTGTGCCGCTGCATGGCGGCGGCGTCGGTGAACCGCTCGTAGGTCGTGAAGAGGCACGGATCGTCCGGGTCCTGCGCCACGTGGAACCCGATCGTGTCCGGCTCGTGGTCGCGGGCAAAGGCGCCGACCTTCAGCAACTCGGCGCGCACCGTCGGCTCGTCGCCTTTGCGGGCGCGGATGATTGCGGTGAGGGTATGCATGGCGGTTCTCCTTTGGCGGTCAGCCCGGCGGCGCAATCCCCAGCTCCTTGCACATCGCGTCCCGCATCTTGAACTTCTGCGGCTTTCCCGTCGCCGTTAGCGGCATGTCCTTGGCGAACTTCACATGGCGCGGGATCTTGAACCGGGCGATCCGGTCGCGGCACCAGTCGCGCAGCGCATCTTCGGTCAGCGTGGCTCCCGGGCGCAGGATGATCCAGGCGGCGACCTCCTCCCCCAACCGCGCATCCGGCAGGCCAAAGACCTGTGCCTGCGCGATGTCGGGATGGGTGACCAGCAGGTCTTCGATCTCCACCGGATATATGTTCTCGCCGCCCCGGATCAACATGTCGCCCGCGCGGCCGGTGATCCGCGCATAGCCCTCAGCGTCGATGGTCGCGATGTCACCGGTGTGCATCCAGCCGTCCCGGATCGCCTCCGCCGTGAAGGCCGGGTCGTTCCAGTAGCCCTTCATCACCAGATAGCCCCGCGTCAGCAATTGCCCCGGCTGCCCGACAGGCAGCGTCTTGCCCGCCTCGTCCACCACCTTGCATTCCACATGCGGCTGCACGCGGCCCACCGTTTCGGCCCGTACACTTACGGGATCGTCGGGCGAAGTCTGAAACGACACCGGGCTGGTCTCCGTCATGCCATAGGCGATGGTGATGTCGCGGCAATGCATGTCCTGCATCACCCGTCGCATCAGCGGCGCGGGGCAGAGCGATCCGGCCATGATGCCCGTGCGCAGCGAGCGCAGATCGAAGCCGTCGAAATCGGCATGATCCAGCATCGCCGCGAACATCGTCGGGACACCGTGCAGCGCCGTGCAGCCCTCCGCCTCGACCGCTCTCAGCGTGGCCAGCGGGTCGAACCCCTCGCCGGGAAACACCATCTTGGCGCCGTATGCCATGGCCGCGAGGTTGCCCAGCACCATGCCGAAGCAGTGGTAGAGCGGCACCGGAATGCAGAGCGCGTCGTCCGGCGTCAGCCGCATCGCGCGGGCGGTGGAGATCGCGTTGTTGAGGATGCTGCGGTGGCTCAGCGTCGCACCCTTGGGCCGCCCCGTCGTGCCGGAGGTGAACTGGATGTTGATCGCATCGTCCGGTTTCAGCCCCGCTCCGATGGCATCGAGCCGCGCCTTGGGCCCTGCCCCTCCCCGGTCCATGACCTCGTCGAAGGACAGCGCACCGGACATCGGGTCGGGGCCCAGCTGCACGACGCGCCGCAGGTCGGGAAGCCTTTCGCTTCGCAACAGTCCGGGCCGGGCCTGCGCCAGTTCCGGCGCGAGGTCCCGCAACTTGGCGAGATAGTCGCTGTCGCGGAACCCCGGCGCCGTGATCAGCGTACTCACCCCGGCGTGCTTCAGCGCGTATTCCAGTTCGCCGGTCTGGTAGGACGGATTGATATTTACAAGGATTACCCCGATCCGCGCCGTGGCGAACTGTGTCAGCACCCATTCGGGCCGGTTCGGCGACCAGATCCCAACGCGATCCCCTTTGTAGACACCGATAGAGAGCAATCCCGCCGCCAACCGCTCCACCCGCCGCGCGAGGTCGTGGTAGGTCCAGCGCTCGCCGGTCTGCGAAAACACCGCCGCCATCCGGTCGCCATGACGCCTGCGCACCTCTGCGAGGAAACCGGGGATCGTGGCGTCGATCAGTGGGCGTTCCGTGCTGCCCCTGACGTGCGACAGGCCGCCGATGGGTCGTGTCATGATAGTCCCCCTACATTATGGTCCCCCTACATGCCGCGCCAGTTGCCCGCCTGCTCGAAGGCCGAAGCCGCGCGGTAGATGGTGCTTTCGTCATAGCGTCGCCCGACGATCTGCAGACCCACCGGCAGCCCGTCCGACATACCGCAGGGCACCGACATCGCCGGGTGTCCCGTCACGTCGAAGGGCGCGGTATTGGTGATCATCTCGAAGGCGCGCTGGCAATAGAGCGCCAGCGACGCATCCGCAGGCGGAAGCGGCGGCGCCTTCATCGGGGTCGTCGGTGTCAGCAGCAGATCGTAAGAAGCGAAGACCTTGTTGAACTCGTCGCGCAGCTGCCGCGACAGGTTCTGCGCCTTCGCATAATAGCGTCCGCGCGTGTGCTTCAGATGATACTGCCCGATCAACATGGAGATCTTGAGGCTGTCGCTCAACTCGTCCGCCCGCGTGCGCCAGTTGGAATGATACTCCAGCAACGAGGTCGTATAGAGCCCTTCCCACCCCGTGCCCATGCCGTTGCCCAGCATCATCTGCTGGGTCAGACCCTCCAACGCGATGGGGGTCCAGATCGCCACGCCGTGCATGTGCCAGGGCACGGAGATTTCGTCGACGATTGCGCCCAACTCGCGCAGCGTGGCCGCCGCCTTGCGCACCTTGTCGTTCACGTCGGACTCCGCCCCGACCTGCCCAAAGCTTTCCTTGATCACCCCGATGCGCAGGCCCGACACTCCGCGCCCGAGGGCGGCGGTGTACTTGTCGGTCTTCACGTCGTACTGGCGCGGGTCGAGCCCGTCCGCTCCCGCGATGACCTCCAGCATCAGCGCGTTGTCCGCGACGTTCTGGGTCATCGGGCCGGTGTGGTCGATGGTGTTCTCGATGGGCATGATGCCCGAATAGGGCACCAGACCGTGCGTCCCCTTCATGCCGTAACAGCCACAAAAGGACGCGGGCATGCGGATCGACCCGCCCTGATCGCCGCCGATGGCCATGTCGATCTCTCCCGCGCCCACCAGCGCGCCCGAGCCGGAGGAGGAGCCCCCCGCCGAATACCCGTGCTTGTGCGGGTTATGGACGGGGCCGGTGGCATTGGTGTGCGACCCGCCGGACAGGCAGAAGTACTCGCAATGCGCCTTGCCCATGATCGTCGCCCCCGCCTCAAGCAGGCGCGTGACCACGGTGGCATCCAGATCGGGCGTGTAGCCCTTGAGGGTCGCAGCACCGTTCATCATCGGCACGCCCGCGAGGCAGACGTTGTCCTTCAGCGCCACGGTGCGTCCCACCAGCGGCCCGCGCGGCGCACCCTTGATCTCAGTCTTGACGTACCAGGCGTTCATCGGGTTTTCCTCCGCCGTCGGGCGGTAGCCCGAGGTGCGGGGGTAGAGCACCGGCGGCAGGTAGTCGGGCAGCGAATCCACCAGGTCGTAGGCATCCAGCGTCGGCTGCATCACGTCTAGGAATTCCTGAACGCGGGCGTCCGACATGCTCATGCCCAGTTCGGTGACCACATCTTTCATCTGGCTCAAGGTGGGGCGTTGGACGGTCATGTAGGACATCCTTTCCATGAGAGGCGCCGCAGGGGCGGGCATCCTCGAAGGGGTATGGGGGCGGGTCGCGTCGGGACGTTTGGTTGGTGCGGGCTTCGGTGGGGACTTGGGTTTATTGCCACCGGACGACCCGAAGCCGGTGAATTCGTCGATCAGGTCGGGGTTGGACGCCTCTGAGCCCGAAACCTCGCCAATGATCGCACCTTTCTGGATCAGCAGGACGCGGTCCGACAAGGCGGTGATGAAATCGAGGCTCTGTTCCACCAGCACGATGGTCACGCCGGTGCGCTTGTTGAGATCCTGCAATAGCGCGATGATCTCGTCGATGATCGACGGCTGGATGCCCTCGGTCGGTTCGTCCAGCAGGATCAGGTCGGGCTGCGAAATCAGGCAGCGTGCGAGCGCCAGCAATTGCTGTTCCCCGCCCGACAGAGCTCCGCCGTCGCGGTCGAGAAGCCGTTCGAGGCGCGGGAAATGGGTCAGCACGCGGTCGATGGCATCGGTCTCGTCCACATCATGCGCTGCGACGCCCATGCGAAGGTTGTCTCTAACCGTAAGGTTAGGGAAGATCCCACGACCTTGCGGCACGTATCCGATCCCGTCGCGCGCGCGGCCAGAGGACTTGGCAAGGGTCAGGTCATGCCCGTCGAAGATCACCTGACCCCCAGTCGCGGGCACGATGCCCATCAGGGTCTTGAGCAGGGTCGATTTGCCCATCCCGTTGTGACCGAGCACGCCGAGGATCTCGCCCTCCGCCACTTCCAGGTTGATGCCATGCAGCACCGGCACGCGGCCATAGCCCGCCTGCAACGCATGCACCTTCAAGAGAGCGCTCATGCCCGGTGCCCCAGATAGACTTCGCGCGCGCGCCGGTCTCTGGAGATCGCGTCCATCGTGTCTTCCATCAGAATGCGACCTTCGTGAAACACCGTGACCTGCCTGGAGATCATGCGGATGAACTGCATGTCGTGCTCGACCACAATGAGCGCTGCCGTCTCGTTGATCTCGTGGATCAGCTCCGCCGTGCGGGCGGTTTCCTCATGGGTCATGCCTGCCGCGGGTTCGTCCAGCAGCACAAGCCAGGGCTCGGCCACCACGACCATCCCCAGCTCCACCCATTGCCGCTGCCCGTGGGCCAGTTGCCCCACCCTGGAACGGCGAATATCCCCGAGTTTGAGACGCTCTATCGTCTCCCCCGTGAGGGCCCTTGCGCGCCGCGCGTCGTGCCAGCGGCGGGCGGAAAGCCAGATGTTCTCGTCCACGCTCAGCCCGTCGAAGACATTGGGCACCTGTGTCTTGATTCCCACGCCAAGGCTCGCCACCTGCTGCGGTTCGATGCCCGTGGTGTCCTGATTGCGGATGAGGATCTCGCCCTCGCTCGGCACCAACTGCCCCGTGAGGCATTTGAAGAAGGTCGACTTCCCCGCCCCATTTGGCCCGATCAGGCAGCGCAATTCGCGGTCGTAGAGCGTGAAATCGACCTGATCGACCGCCTTCACCCCGCCGAAATGCATCGACAGGTTGCGCGTTTCGACAATCACTTCCCGGCGGTCACGCTTCGCACTCATGTGGCACGCGCCCCGTTGCGGCGGCGTCGGCGGCCTGTACCCGCGCCTGATCTGGGGCGTCTTGTGAACCAACCCGCGATGGTGGGCGCCAGCCCGCGCGGCACCAGCAGCACGAAGAAGATCAGGATCACGCCCAGCACGAGGTTGTTGTTCAGCAGAGACTGCCCCCCGAGCGAGGCGGTGAGGTAGAACAGCCCGAAGGTTGCGATGATCGGCCCGATCAGCGTCCCACGCCCGCCGACGATCACCCATATGATCGTCAAAGCCGCATTATAGAGACTGAACACATCCGGCGTGATCCGTCCCACCCCATTGCAGAAAAGCACTCCGCCAATGCCCGCGATCCCTGCCGAGATGGTGAATATCCCAAGCTTGTAGAGCCGTGAGTCGTAGCCAAGCAGTTCCGCCCGCAACTCGTTCTCGCGGATCGCGGCGCAGACGCGTCCGAAGTGCGTCGTCACCAGCCAGCCGCAGAAGACGTAGCAGAGGATGAGCGCGGCCATGGCGACATAGAAAACGTGTTCGGGAAACAGGAACGACGATGTGTCCCAGGGCAGGTTGAGGGGCGGCGAGGTGATACCGTTGAAGCCGCCCATTAACGCGTTGCCGATCTTGTACTCCGGCCCGGAGGTGCGGCGGATCAGCGAGAAGAAGATCAAAGTCACGGTCAGGGTGATGACACCGAGATAGACATCCGACACCCTCCCGAAGAACACGAAGTATCCCAGCAGCGCCGCAAAGGCTGACGCGACCACGACAGCGGCGAGGATCGCCCAGGTAGAGCCTCCGAAGTTGATTGCGGCGATGGTGTAGGCGTATGCTCCCAAACCGAAAAACGCGACCTGCCCGAAGCACAGGATGCCGCCGTAGCCCCAGACCAGAGCGAGGCTCAGCGCGAGCACCGCCAAAGCAATCGCCGTCGTCAGGTTGATGATGGTGAAAAGCTGCAGCACGTAGGGCGCGCCGAACATGAAAATGATACCGATCAGCGCGAAAACGAAGACGGGCTTCATCCGGGTCAGAGTGCCGTTCCCCATCAGAGCGACTTGCGGAAAAACCGCCCCGTGATCCCGCGCGGCATGAGGCGCAGCAGGACGATGGCCGCGACCAGCAGGGCGACCTCACCGATGGTCGGGCCGGTGATGAAGGAGAATATACCGTTGATCCCGCCCAGCAGGATAGACCCCGCCGCCGTGCCCGCGAGGATCGCGGCTCCGCCCGAGATCACGGTGATGAAGGCCTTGGCGATATAGATCGACCCGATGGTCGGCAGCACGCCAGTCACGGGGGCCAGCAGCCCGCCAGCAAGGCCGGAGACTGCCGCGCCCAGCCCGAAGGTAATCATGTAGATGCGCGTGGTGGAGACGCCGAGCGCCGATGACATCTCTGGGTTCTGCATGGTTGCCCGGGCGACGAGGCCCAGTTTAGTCAGCTTCAGGGTCGCATATACGGCGGCAAAGAGCGCCACGGTCACGCCGATCAGGAACAGCTCGTAGCCGGAAGCGGAGTATGTCCCGATGCGGATGATCCCCAGAGGCGCGGAGATCGTCGTGGCCGTCGACGCTCCGAAGATCGAGGTCACGAGCCCGATCAGCAGCAGTGACAGGCCCCAGGTCGCCAGCAGCGTGTCGACCATGCGCCCGTAGAGCCAGCAGATCAGCAACCGCTCTACGATGACGCCGATGATGCCGACGACCAGCGGGGCCAGGATCAGCATCGCGACCCAGACGTTCACACCCGCGTTGGTGGCCACCAGCACGGTATAGCCGCCCAGCATCAGGAACTCGCCATGCGCCAGATTGATCACCCGCATCATGCCGAAGATGATCGCGAGGCCAAGGCTGATCAGCGCCAGGTTGGCGATGCCGTAAATCAGCTGAAACAAGACGGCGACGACCAGATCCAAGGCGTTCTCCTGCGGGGATGGGGAATAGGTGGCCCGGTGTGAACCGGGCCGAACCTCTTACTTGATACCGGCGGCTTCGAGCCCGTTCTCGAACAGGAAGGTCGCCTGATCGGGGTTGGCCACAAGGTCGCAAACCATCTGCGTGTCCGCAGGGGGCTGGTTTTCGAAGGACTCGAGGATGTTGAACTGCTGGTCCTGCAACTCGGCGATATAGACGTTCATGTTGCAGTGGTTGGTCTTGGGGTCGATCGTCACAGTGCCGGACGGCCCGTCATAGCTCAGGTTGTTGCGGAGCGCTTCGATGACCGGTTCGCGGTCCGCCGTTCCGGCAGCCTTGACCGCTTCGGCCCAGAGCATCGCGCCCTCGTAGGTGCGGATCGCCAGTTCGTTCATCACCGGCCGGTCCGTGCCCAGCTTGGCATCCAGTCGTTCGAGGAATGCCTTGTTGGCCGGATTGTCGATGCCCTCGAAATAGCTGTAGGACGCCAGCAGCCCGTTGCCTTCCTCGGCCGAGATCAGCTTCTGCTCGTTGCCGACGCCAAAGGTGGTGGAGGCAATGGGAATCTCCTTGAGCATGCCCGCCGCCGCGTACTGGCGGTAGAAGGACACATGCGCGCCCCCGACGAGCGCCGAGATAACGAAATCCGGTTTGGCGGTCTGGATCTTGTTGATCGTCGGGCCGAAGTTGGTGACGTCGAGCGGGAAGAATTCGACGTCCAGCGTCTCGCCACCGTTTTCCTTGACGAAACGCTGCATCCACTGCGCGGTGATCTGGCCGTAATTGTAGTCGGCGGCAACGATGTAGACCTTCTTGCCCCACTTCTCCATCGCGTAGGGAACGACCTTGGCCACGGTCTGCGCGGGCGTCGAGCCGGTGCAGAATGTGTTGTAGTCGCAGACACCGCCCTCGTACTGGGTGTTGTAGAAATAGAGCGTCTTGAAGCGGCCAAGCGTCGGCCGGATCGCCTCGCGAGAGGCCGAGGTGATGCCCGCATGGACGACGTCGGACTTGTCACCGGCGGCAGCCTGCGTGGCGTATTGGGTGTAGAACTGGATGGAGGATTGCGCGTCGTACATCTTCAGCTCCACCTCGCGGCCCAGCAGACCGCCCGCGGCGTTGATGTCCTCGATCGCCAGCTTGGTGGTCTCGGCCATGGGGGCGCCATAGATGTCGAGCCCGCCCGACAGGTCGAGGATGGCCGCGAACTTGATGTTGTCCGACTGCGCGCGGGCGATGGTCGCCGGGGCCGCGAGCGTCAGGGCCGTGGTGCCGAGGACGAATTGTCTGCGGGAAAGTGCCATGTCAGTGTCTCCTTGAGGTGATGTTGGACGCGCGCGGCGTCAGCGTTTCTTGTCGGACGTGCCTGCGCCCGATCCCTTGTCCGGCTTGCCGCCGGTCTTTTTTCTATCCAGCGTTTTGGAAAGCCCGCGCACACCGTCGCCGATGTTCATGCCGACTTCTTCGCCCAGCTTCTGCACGGCGGGCAGTTGCAGCGCCATGCCGAGCACCGAATCGACGACCTGATTCACGGTGGACCCGTCGCGCCCCTTGCCGCCGCCCTTGGCGCCATTGAAGCCGGTCATGTGGTTGATGCGGATGCTCTCGATCTTCTCGGCGGGCTTCATCATGCGTTCCACCACCTGCGGCAGGGTGCGCAGCCGCGCCTCGTCCATCTTCATCGCGATCAGTTCCGGGCTCTGGGCGTTCTCCGCCTCGATCATCGCGGCGCGGCCCTTGGCCTCCGACAGCATCCTGTCGCGCTCGGCCCCGGCGCGGTCCAGCGTCGCCTTAGCCTGCGCCTCCGCCAGCATCTTGATCGTGTCGGCCTCGGAGCGGACGCGGGTGTCGTCGACCTGCGCCTGCTCGGCGGCACGGATCAGGGCAAGCGCCTTCTCGCGCTCGGCCATGGCGGTTTCGCGGATGGTGCGCACG
>JBBSJO010000056.1:0-21571 GCA_038257185.1 Rhodobacterales bacterium
CGAGGGCACGGGCGACGTGTTGCAGGCGACCGATCTGGTGGAGGGCGACGAGGCGGAGAACTGGAGCCGCGTCAACATCCTGCTCGACACCGTCGAAGAGCTGGAGCTGATCGGCCCGAGCCTGCCGCCGACCGACCTACTGCTGCGGCTGTTCCACGAGGAAGGCCCCCGGGTTTTCGACGCGCAGGCGGTGCGCTTTGGCTGTTCGTGTTCCGAAGAAAAGGTACGGCAGAGCCTTTCGATCTATTCGACCCGGGACATCGAACAGATGACGACGGAAGACGGGCGCGTGACGGCGGACTGCCAGTTCTGCGGCGCGCACTATGACCTCGACCCCGCGACAGTGGGCTTCGAGGCCGAAACCGCGGATGAGTGACCAGATCCAGAGTTTTCGGGCGGCGCTGGCGCAGACCGGCGTCACGTCGTCCGATTTCGATCTGAACCCGGACGTGACGCTGTCCAAGGACCGGGTGCTGCGCCCCGCCGGGGTGCTGGCGCCGGTCATCGAGCGGGGCGGCCGGTTGGAACTGATCCTGACCAAGCGGTCCTCGGCCCTCAAGCATCATCCCGGCCAGATCGCCTTTCCCGGCGGCAAGCAGGATGGTGGCGATGCCGATGTGGTCGCCGCCGCCCTGCGCGAGGCGCGGGAGGAGATCGGGTTGCCGTCAGATCAGGTCGAGGTGTTGGGCACACTCGCCCCGCACGAGACAGTAACGGGTTTCATCGTGACGCCCGTGATTGGTTTTATTAGAGGCACATTCGACATCGTGGCGGAGCCCGGCGAGGTCGAGGAAGTCTTCATGGTGCCGCTGTCCCACGTGCTGGACGCCCGCAATTATCTGGTGCAGTCGCGGCGCTGGCGCGGGCAGCGGCGGCATTATTATGTGGTTCCCTACGGTCCCTACTACATCTGGGGCGCAACCGCGCGTATGTTGCGGGCATGGACAGAACAGATGACATCCGCATCCCGCCCGGCACGCACTGGCTGAACGATCCGGCCGCCAAGGCCGTGACGGATGCCGTGAGCGGCGCGGGATATCGCATCTACTTCGTCGGGGGCTGCGTGCGCGATGCGTTGCTGGGCAAGTCCGACAGTGATGTGGATATGTCCACGGATGCCCGTCCCGAAAGGGTCATGGAGATTGCAGAGGCCGCAGGGCTGAAGGCGGTGCCTACGGGACTGGACCATGGCACCGTGACGATATTGGCGAAGGGCGCACCCTTCGAGGTCACAACTTTCCGCCGGGACGTGGAAACCGATGGTCGGCGTGCCGTCGTGGCCTTTTCCGACAATATCACTGACGACGCGCGGCGCCGCGACTTCACGATGAACGCGCTCTATGCCGATGCGCAGGGGCGCGTGTCGGACCCGCTTGGTGGGTTACCCGACCTTCTGGCGGGCCGTGTCGTCTTTATCCAGGATGCGGTGGCGCGGATCAGGGAGGACTACCTGCGCATCCTGCGGTTTTTCCGGTTTTCTGCATGGTACGGCCATCCCGAAGGTGGGCAGGACCCTGAGGTGCTGGCGGCGATTACCGACAACCTCGACGGGCTGGAATCGCTGTCGGGAGAACGGATCGGGCAGGAAATGCGCAAACTGCTCGCAGCACCCGACCCCTCGCATGTCCTTGCGGTGATGCGGCAGACGGGTGTGCTTGGCACGATCCTGCCGGGCGCGGACGACCGCTGGATCGGGCCGCTGGTCCATATGGAATCGCTGCTGGGTCTCGCGCCCGCCTGGATTTGCCGTCTTGCCTGTCTCGGTGGTGAAGCGGAGGAGGTGGCAGCGCGCCTGCGGTTGAGCAAGGCCGAAGCGCAACACCTCGGCACGCTAAGGGAAAGTGTGACGGAGGGAACTGCGATTCCGGAGATTGCCTATCGCCATGGGCAGGAGATGGCGACGCATGCACTGGTTCTCCGCGCTGCGCTGACGGAGAAACCGCCCGAACCCTCTGCGTTAGAGACGATTTCTGCTGCTGCCAAGGCAAGGATGCCCGTCCGCGCCGCCGATCTCATGCCCGACATCACCGGCCCCGCGCTGGGAAAGCGGCTGGCGGCGCTGGAGCGTCACTGGATCGACAGCGGTTTCACCCTGACGCGCGCGGCCCTGCTTGCGCTGCGTTGAAGGGTCGACACCCCCGGCGAAACAGTCTAAAGCCGGGGCAGAAAGCGGAGGAATGCAAAATGTATCGCGGGATCTGGTTCAGCTGAGGCTGTCATAACCACTCCACATGTCGGGCCAGCAAGCGCGGGGCCTGATCATTTTGCCGATACTCATTTCTGGAATTCCCCCCATGTTCCGCTTTTTCGAAAACCTCGTCGATCCTTACGTCTCCTATCCCTCTGACGACACCCCGCCCCGGCGGCTCTGGCCGTTCATGCTCGATTACGCACGGCCCTTCATGGGTGTCTTCGCGCTGACCGCCTTCATGTCCATTGTCGTGGCGGCGATCGAGATCGGATTGATCTATTACATGGGCCGCATCGTGGATGTGCTGGGCACCGATCCTGCGCAGATGTGGGCGACCTACGGGACCGAACTGATTCTCGTGGCGCTGTTCATTGTCCTGATCCGTCCTGTGTTGCAGGGGCTGGACGTGGCACTGCTCAACAACACGATCCTGCCGAACTTCGGCACCCTGATCCGCTGGCGCGCGCACCGGCAGGTCTTGCGGCAATCCGTGGGTTGGTTCGAGAATGACTTCGCGGGCCGCATCGCCAACCGGATCATGCAGACACCTCCTGCCGCGGGCGAGGTGGTGTTTCAGGCGTTCGACGCGATCTCCTATTCTCTGGCTTACATGATCGGCGCGGCGGTGTTGCTGTCGACCTCCGATTTGCGCTTGTTAGTGCCGCTTTTCATCTGGTTCATCTTCTACGGCCTGCTGGTGGCCTGGACGGTGCGGCGCGTCGGCCCAGCCTCCAAGGCCGCGTCGGATGCACGGTCTCAGGTGACGGGGCGCGTGGTGGATGCCTATACGAACATCCATTCGGTCAAGATGTTCGCGCACCACGATCTGGAGGTCGACTTCGCTCGCGAAGCGATCGAGAACGCGCGACAGACGTTTCAGAAGGAAATGCGGATCTTCACGCTGATGGACGTGACGCTGGTGGCGCTGAACGGGTTGCTCATTGTCGGTATCGTCGGCTGGGCCTTGGCGCTCTGGACGGGCGGGCAGGCGACGGTGGGCGTGGTTGCTGCCGCTGCCGCGCTGACGCTGCGTCTCAACTCCATGACAGCCTGGATCATGTGGGCGTTGTCGTCGTTCTTCCGCGAGCTCGGCGTCGTGGCGGAGGGGATGGAGACCATCGCGCAGCCGATCCATCTGACGGATCACCCTACCGCGCCATCGCTGGCGCTGACCCAAGGTCGGATCGAGATGAAGGGGCTGACCCATCACTACGGTCGCGGGTCGGGCGGATTGCAGGAGGTCGATCTGGTGGTGAGGCCGGGGGAGAAGATCGGCCTCGTGGGTCGTTCGGGTGCGGGGAAATCAACCCTCGTGAAGCTGTTGTTGCGCTTCTACGATCCCGAGCACGGGAAAATCCTGATCGACGGGCAGGACATCACGACAGTGCGGCAGGACACCTTGCGGCGTGGGATCGGCATGGTTCAGCAGGACAGCTCCCTTCTCCACCGCTCGGTGCGCGACAATATCCTTTACGGGCGTCCCGACGCCACGGAGGAGGAGATGATCGCGGCGGCGAAGCAGGCGCAGGCGCATGAGTTCATTCTCGACCTGCGCGATCCAGAAGGGCGCCGGGGCTATGATTCCCGCGTGGGCGAACGCGGCGTGAAGCTTTCGGGTGGCCAGCGGCAGCGGATAACGCTGGCGCGGGTGATCCTGAAGAACGCGCCGATCCTGCTTCTGGACGAGGCGACGAGCGCGCTCGACAGCGAGGTGGAGGCGGCGATTCAGGAAACACTCTATGGCATGATGGAGGGCAAGACGGTCATCGCCATTGCGCACCGCTTGAGCACCATTGCGGAAATGGACCGCATTCTGGTGCTGGATCGGGGCCGGATCGCGGAAGAGGGAAGTCATGACGCGCTTTTGGCGCGGGGTGGACTATATGCAGATTTCTGGAGCCGTCAGTCAGGCGGATTCCTGAAAACGGAAGAAGATGACGCGTGACCCTTTCTGACTGGATTCCCCCCTTCCGCCCCGCAGTCGGCACCCCGCCGCGGACGCTGATGCCCTTCATCCGCTGGGCGCTGTCCGGCAGCACGCCCGCCCTCGGCGCGGCCTCCGTCGTCTCAGTGCTGGCGGGCGTGGTTGAGGTCATGGCCGCGCTGATCCTTGGCCTTGTTATCGACGCAGCACTTGGGTCGGAACCGCAGGCGGTGTTCAGCGCCAACCTGCCGATCATGCTGGGCGCGCTCGCGTTCTTCATCATCGCGCGACCGCTGCTGTTCTGGGCGTCGTCCTACATGCAGTCCATCGTGATCGCGCCGAACATGTTCACGCTGATCCTGTCGCGCCTGCACCGCTATACGCTTGGCCAGTCGGTGACGTTCTTCGACAACGACTTCGCCGGGCGCATCTCGCAGAAGGAGATGCAGGTCGCGCGCGCGCTGACCGACGTCGTGGTCGACATGATCCAGACGGTGCTGTTTGCGCTCGCGTCCTTCATCGGGGCGGTGATGTTGCTGGGGACGGTCGACTGGCGCATTGCTTTGGGGCTGGTGGTGTGGATGGTGTTCTACGTCTACCTGATCCGCCACTACATGCCGAAGGTCCGCGCGACGTCCAAGGAACGTGCGGCGGCGCGCGCGATGATCACGGGGCAGGTCGTGGACACGATCACCAACATCAAGACTGTCAAGCTCTTCGCCCATGCCGATCACGAGGACCGCGCGGCGCTTGGTGCGATGGGTACGTTTCGGAACACCAGCCTCACCTTCGGCCGCGTCAGCGTGGCGTTCAGGTTCTGGCTGATGACGCTGGCGGGCCTGCTGCCCGTTTTGTTGGTGGGCGGTGCGCTCTGGTACTGGTCACTGGGGTTGGTCACGGCGGGCGATATCGCGGCGACGGGTACGGTGTCGCTGCGGCTTGCGCAAATGACGGGGTGGGTCAGCTTCACGCTGATGGGGCTTTATTCCAACATGGGCGAGGTCGAGGACGGAATGCGCACGCTGACTCCGCCGCACCGGCTGATGAATTCGGTGGATGCGCCGGACCTCGACGTGCATGCGGGTGCCGTGACCTTCCGCGACGTGAGTTTTGCCTACGGGCGCGACACAGGCGGGATCGATCATCTGCAGATTGAGGTGAAGCCGGGCGAGAAACTGGGCGTCGTAGGCGCGTCCGGGGCGGGCAAGACGACGCTCGTCGCGTTGCTGCTCAGGCTCTATGATGCGGAAAGCGGCAAGATCCTGATTGATGGACAGGACGTCACGACTGTCACGCAGGAAAGCCTGCGGCGCAATATCGGCATGGTCACGCAGGAAACGGCCATGTTCAACCGCTCTGCCATGGACAACATTCGTTATGGCAAGCCCGACGCCACCGATGAAGAGGTCTTTGCCGCCGCCAATCGGGCGGAGGCGCATGAGTTCATCCTCGACCTGCAGGACCACAAGAAGCGCAAGGGCTATGCCGCCCATCTTGGAGAGCGCGGCGTGAAGCTGTCGGGCGGCCAGCGGCAGCGCATCGCACTGGCTCGCGCAATTCTGAAGGACGCGCCGATCCTGGTGCTGGACGAGGCGACGAGTGCGCTCGACAGCGAGGTGGAGGCGGCGATCCAGACCGCGCTCGACCGCGTGATGGAGGGCAAGACGGTTCTGGCCATCGCGCACCGCTTGTCGACGCTGACCGAGATGGACCGGATCGTGGTGATGGACGAGGGCCGAATCGTGGAGCAGGGCACGCATGACGCGCTGCTGGCGATGGATGGGCTCTATGCACGCTACTGGCACCGGCAGTCGGGCGGATTCCTGAACATGAAGGCCGCGGAATAGAGCCTTTCGCCGCCGTGCGGGCCGGGGTATGGCCGGGGCATGACTGAATACAGAATTCATCGGTTGGGGCAGCATGGCGACGGCATTGCCGAAGGGCCGGTCTTTGCCCCGCTGACCCTCCCGGGTGAACTGGTGACCGGCACGCTTGTCGGACAGACCCTGCGCGACATCCGCATCGTCACGCCGTCAGACCAGCGTGTGGCGCCGCCCTGTCGGCATTTCAAAACCTGCGGCGGCTGTCAGTTGCAGCATGCCTCCGACGCGCTCGTCGCGGACTGGAAGGTGGATGTGGTGCGCCACGCGCTTGCCGCGCAGGGGCTGGAGACCGAGTTGCGGCCAATCGTGACCTCGCCACCCCAGTCGCGCAGGCGAGCGACACTATCGGCGCGCCGCACCAAGAAGGGCGCGATGGCCGGTTTCCACGGGCGCGCCTCTGACGTGATCGTCGAAATCCCCGGCTGTCAGTTGCTGCTGCCGGAGGTCATGGCAGGCCTTCCCGTCGCCGAAAAGCTGGCGCAGGTCGGGACGAGCCGCAAGGCGGCGCTGGCAGCGACGCTTACTGCATCCGAGAACGGGCTGGACGTGGCTGTGGCGAATGGCAAGCCGTTGGATGGGCCGTTGCGGCAGGAACTGGCGGCGCTGTGCGATCAGACCGGAATCGCCCGGCTTAGCTGGGACGGTGAGGTGATCGCTCAACGGACACCACCCTACCAGTGCTTCGGCCGGGCTGATGTGGTGCCGCCGCCGGGCGCGTTCCTGCAGGCCACGGCGCATGGCGAAGCAGCACTTTTGGAAGCCGTCCGCGAGGCGGTGGGCGAGGCGGCGCATATCGTCGATCTTTTCGCGGGCTGCGGCACCTTCACGCTGCCACTGGCCGAGTCGGCGGCGGTTCATGCGGTCGAGACGGAGGAGGGCATGTTGGCGGCGCTCGATCACGGCTGGCGGATGGCGAAGGGGCTGAAGCCCGTGACCACCAAGGCGCGTGACCTGTACCGCAGGCCGCTGCTGCCCGACGAGCTTGCAAAGGTGGACGCCGTGGTGCTGGACCCGCCCCGCGCGGGCGCAGAGGCGCAGGTGGCGGAGATCGCTGCGAGCACCGTCAGGCGCGTGGCCTATGTCTCCTGCAACCCGATCACTTTCGCCCGCGATGCTGCCGTTCTGGTGCAGGCGGGTTTTACTCTCGATTGGGTGCAGACGGTTGACCAGTTTCGCTGGTCCAGCCATGTCGAACTGGCCGCGCAACTAACGCGTCAGGTCTGATCCCGCCCCGTCGGCGCCTTGGCGCGGGGTCGGTGAATCTCGCAAAACCGCCTGTGTTCACCTCTTTTTGAATGCGAAATTTTCGGCTATGTGCTAGCCCGATACAAAATGGCCGGAACGGCTGGACGACAAAGGGCAAGGGACATGAACCGCAGGACGATGATTCTTGGTGGCACCGCAATGGTGGCATTGGCAGGATGCAGCGACAGCAAATTCAAGCGCTACAGGGGGCCTGAGGTCACCTATGTCGTGGTTAACAAGACCGAACGCAAGATGATGCTGCTGCACCATGACCGCGTGTTGGAGCAATACCAGATCAAGCTGGGATTCGCCCCGGTCGGTCACAAGGAAATCGAAGGCGACGGGCGTACGCCCGAAGGCTACTACTGGATCGACCGCCGCAATCCCGACAGCAAGTTCCATCTGTCGCTGGGAGTGTCCTATCCCAACGAAATCGACGCGCTGAAAGCCGAGGAAATGGGCAAGACGCCGGGCGGGGATATCTTCATCCACGGCCAGAAGGACCCGCGCAAGAAGGACAGGGGCGATTGGACCTGGGGTTGCATTTCGATCAGCAACAAGGAGATCGAGGATGTCTATGCCATGGTGCGCGACGGCACGCCGATCCTGATCACTCCATAAGCAATGGGGGCTGGTTCAGCCCCCCATCACCAGCGTCCACCAGACCTTGCCGCCACCTTCCTGATGCCAGGAAAATCCCATGCTGCGGGCGTCGGATGCCATGATGATCCGGCGGGTGTCTGTCTGTTCCATCCAGGCGGCCAGCGTCTCGAGCTCGGTCTCGTAGGTCTCGGAGATATTCTCGCCGATCAGGCGCCCGGTGTAGCCGACGCGCTGGACCCGATCCAGCGGCGAGGAGCCGTCGGAGCCGAAGTGCCAGGGGCGGTTCTGGTTCGACATGTCGCGTGCATGGGTCGCGGCGGCAGCGTTGAGCTTCGAGTCGAGTTGCACGGCACCCAACCCGGCCGCACTGCGCAGGGCATTGACGGAATCGAGCATTCGGAACTGGATTTTCCCGGTTTCGGCGCTGCTGATGCGATAGGCCCGCGGGTTGGCGCGCCCGTCGGACGAGTTCGTCGCGGGAACACATGCTGTCAGCGCGATGGTCAGGGACAGCATAAGGGAAAGAATACGGATCATGGTGTGGCTCCACGCAAGAAATTGATGAGCCGTCCTTAACGTGAGCGGCGTTGCAGTACAAACGCACATCGGCGTTACTCTGCCGGATGACGCGCCTTTGATTTGATACTGCGACTTTCCAGCCATATATGCAGCAGAGCAAACAAACGCCCACCATGGGAGACATTCATGTCTGACAAGCGATTCTCTTTGACCGGCCGCCGCGCATTCCTTGCTGGTTCTGCTGCGATGCTGGCTGCGCCAGCCCTCGCGCAATCCACCGGCGGCGTGAACTCCCCCGCCACGACCGAATCCGAGCGTGACCTCAACGAGTCTGTTCAACGCAATATCTCCAGCTTCCGCATGCTGGATTGGCGTCCCTATTTCACGAACACACGAAATGGGGCCATCCTTGTCGATATCGATAGCCGCGCGGTCCACTACTGGAACGAAGATCAGACCGTCTACAAGCTCTACCCGTCCAGCGTGCCATTGACGGACGAGCTGACGCGCCGGGGTCGGACCAGTGTGATCCAGAAAGTCGTGGACCCGACCTGGCGTCCGACACCTTCGATGCTGAAGCGGAACCCGGAGTGGCCGGCGGTCATCGGGCCGGGCCCGGACAACCCGCTGGGGCCCTTTGCCCTCTACCTCAGCTGGACCTATTACCGGATCCACGGTACCCATGATACGCGCAAGATCGGGCGCCGGTCGTCGAATGGTTGCATCGGCCTCTACAACGAACACATTACCGAGCTGTTCGGCATGGCGAAGGTCGGCACACAAGTGTTGCTTATTTGACGACATTGGGCTGATTGTACCTGCGGGATTCGGAATCCGGGTTTGCAATCCTCCGGTTATGCTGTTTACAAAGTCTTACGAGGTAAGTCTTGGGTGCGTGTTTGCACGTCGTGCAGCACGCCTATACTGGAGGTTATGATATGAAGAAACTCGTTCTCGCAGCTGCTCTGTCGGCATCTGCATCGACCGCATTCGCCGGCTCGCTGGCTGATCCGATCATCGAAGCACCGGTCATCGTTGAAGAAGCTACTTCTTCCTCATCCGGCGTTCTGCTCCCGCTGCTTCTGCTGGTTCTGGTTGCTGCGGCTGTCGCTTCCAACTAATCGGAAACGGTATCTAAATTGAAAAAGGCGGTGCAGTGCGCCGCCTTTTTCGCTTTCGGGGCTCAACGGTCCCGCGGCGGTCAGTCAAGCCAACCCTGCAGGTTGTCGCGAATGACATTCGACAGGGCTTCGATATGTGCGTCGTCGTCGTTGAGGCAGGGAATATAGGTAAAGCGCTCGCCTCCCGCGTGTTCAAAGCTTTCGCGAATCTCTTCGTTGATCTCTTCCAGCGTCTCGATGCAGTCGGCTGAAAAGGCGGGGGCACAGACCGCGATATTCTTCCTGCCCGCCTCGGCCTGCCGCGCGACCTCCTCCACCGTATAGGGCTGGAGCCATTCTTCCGGACCGAACTTCGACTGGAAGGTCGTCATGATCTGCGTCTTGTCCCAGCCCAGTCGTTCGCGCAAAAGGCGCGTCGTTTTCTGGCACTGGCAGTGATAGGGATCACCCTCCATCAGATAGCGGATCGGCACCCCGTGGTAGGAGCAGATCAGCAGGTCGGGCTTGTGCTCGGCGGTCGCATAGGCGCGCTCGATGGATTGGGCGAGGGCGTCGATATAATCGGGCCTGTCAAAATAGGGTTGAACCGTGCGGGCGATGGGTTGCCACTTCTCCTTGGCCAGAGCGGCAAAGAAGGAGTCGCAGGCCGTGGCTGAGGTCGCGCCGGCGTAGTGCGGGTAAAGCGGGAAGAACAGGATGCGCGTACATCCCGCCGCCGTCATTGCCGCGACTTTCGAGCGGGTCGAGGGGTTGCCGTAGCGCATGCAGTAATCGACGACCACTTCGTCGCCGTATCGGGCCTGCATCTCCGCCGCGATTTTGGCAGTCTGCGCCTTGGTTATCGTCATCAGTGGGCTCTCGCCCGCGTCCTCGTTCCAGATGGACTTGTAGGCCGCCCCGCTGGTGAAGGGCCGTTTGCTGAGGATCACCAGCTGCAACAGCGGCTGCCAGAGCCAGGGGCTGTAATCGATCACGCGCCGGTCGGACAGGAATTCGCCAAGGTAGCGGCGCATGGACCAGTAGTCGTAGTTGTCCGGTGTGCCGAGGTTCGCCAGCAGGATGCCCACCTTCTGCTTGGGCAGGCTGGGGTGGTCTGCGGGGGCGTGTTCCGGGCGGGCGGCCTGCATTAATCGGTCCTTTGAACGGGTCGGTTCTGAAATAGAGGGTTTGGGGGTAGCGTCAATTGCGCAGTTTGGTCTCTGCCGTGTGCAGTGCATCAGCCAGCCGCTGCTGCGCGGAACCGGGTCTGAGTGGTCTAGGTTGACTGTCGTCGGGCGCCCAGCCCGCGAGGAAGATCAGTTCAAACGTTGCGACGATGCGCCCGTTATCAAGGGCGAAGTGGCGCTGGTAGAGTTCGGCGGCATGCGTCATCACGCCGCGCGCGGTCGGGCGGCGCAGGCGCGCCTCAAGGGCATTCGTCTCTCCCATGGCGCGCAGGTCGCGCATCAGGTGCCAGACATCTGTGTACTCCACCGTCAGGGGAAGACTGTCGGCCACAGGCAGCGCCAGCCCCGCGCGTTGCAGCAAGGCGCCCATGTCGCGCAGGTCTGCCATCGGGGCGACGCGCGGGGACAGACCGCCGCTCACCGCTGCCTCCGCCTCTGCAAGGCAGGCGCGCAGTTCGGTCAGGGTCTGTCCGCCGAAGCAAACCGCCAGAAGCAGCCCGTCCGCGCTGAGCGCGCGGCGGCATTGGATCAACTGGCCGACCGGATCGTTGGACCAATGCAGGGCCATGGCATGCAGGATCAGGTCATGGGCGGCGGGCTGGAGATCGAGGGTCTCTTCGTCCCGCAGAAGCGCAAGATCGGGAAAGCGCGCGGACCAGATATCCGCAAACCCAGCCACGATGACTCCGGCATTAAAGGATTTGTTAACCATTTGCAGACGATCCTCGATCTCGTCTGCGGCGGCCTGTTGCAGGAACATGCCAGTCGGCGTGGCCCGGCTGCGATGACGGGTCAGGGCGGTGCGGTCGGTCATGGCGGGTTGCGGGGTCATCAGGGGTCAATATGACGTTGTTGGGAGGATTTCAAACCGCGCTTTCGGCGATCTATCCGGCGCGGTGCCTGACCTGCGGGGTAACCGTGGACAGCGATCTTGGCCTCTGCGGTCCGTGCTGGCGCGATACGTCGTTCATTGGCGGGACGATCTGCGACAGCTGCGGTGTCCCGCTGCCGGGCGCGGATTCCACCGGGGACGTGCAGTGCGACGATTGCATGGCCACCCCGCGTCCCTGGGGGCAAGGGCGCGCGGCGCTCGTATACGGTGAAACAGGGCGCAAGCTGGTGCTGGCCCTGAAGCATGGTGACAGGCAGGAGATCGCACATCCCGCCTCCCGATGGATGCAGACTGCGTTGCGGGGGATCGTACCGCCGGAGGCGCTTGTGGTCCCCGTCCCGCTGCACCGCCTGCGCTTGCTGAAGCGGCGCTACAATCAATCGGCCCTGCTGGCGCGTGCGCTGGCCAAACGTCTGGACCGGCGTTGGTGCCCCGACCTTTTGCAACGACACAAACGCACACCCTCACTGGATGGGCTGAAGGCCCATGAGCGGACGGAGACACTGAAGGATGCGATCAGCGTCACGACGGGGCGGCGGCATATGCTGGCCGGTCGGCCGATCCTGCTGGTGGACGATGTGATGACCTCGGGCGCTACGCTCGCGGCCTGCGCGCGGGCCTGTCTGGACGCGGGTTCGGGGCCGATTGGCGTGGTAGTACTGGCGCGGGTGGCCAAAGAGACCTAGATCATGTCTCAACACCACAGTTGAGAAGGACCGGGCCATGAAACCAGTCGAGATATACACAACACCGATTTGCGGCTTCTGCCACTCCGCCAAGCGTCTGCTGACCAGCAAGGGCGTCAGCTTTTCCGAAGTGGACGTGATGGCGCATCCCGAACGCCGCGCCGAGATGGTGCAGCGTGCGAACGGCGGGCGCACTGTGCCGCAGATCTTCATCGGCGATACGCATGTGGGCGGCTCCGATGACCTGCATGCGCTGGAACGCTCGGGCAAGCTCGACGCGATGCTGGCCGCCTGATGAAGGTCGCGCTGCTGCAGATGAACGTTTCGGACGACCCGGCGGCGAATCTGCCGGAAACCGTGCGGATGGTGCGCGAGGCGGCGGCGCAGGGGGCCGAGTTTGTGCTGACGCCGGAGGTGACCAACTGCGTCTCCACCAGCCGCGCGCACCAGAACGAGGTATTGCAGCACGAGGCGGACGACATGTCCCTCGCTGCCCTGCGCGAAGCCGCGCGGGAGACCGGGATCTGGCTGCTGATCGGGTCGCTCGCCCTCAAGACCGGCGATGCCGACGGGCGATTTGCCAACCGGTCGTTCCTGATCACGCCAGAAGGCGAGATCGCCGCTCGCTATGACAAGATCCATATGTTCGACGTCGATATCAACGAGACGGAGACCTACCGCGAATCAGCGGGCTACCGCCCCGGCACGCAGGCTGCGGTCGCGCAAACGCCCTTCGCCACCATCGGGCTGAGCATCTGTTACGACATGCGCTTCCCCGCGCTCTATCAGGCGCTCGCCTCCGCTGGTGCGCAAATCCTGACGGCACCGGCGGCGTTTTCGCCCGTCACGGGGGCCGCGCATTGGCACGCCTTGCTCAGGGCGCGGGCGATCGAGACGGGGTGCTTCGTGCTGGCCCCGGCGCAGACCGGCACCCACGCCAGCGCGCAGAACCGGACGCGCGACACTTATGGTCATTCGCTGGTCGTTGACCCGTGGGGCACAGTAATTCTCGACGCGAACGACGCTCCGGGCATTTACATCGTTGATCTGGATATGGAAAAGGGGGCGGAGGTACGGCGTAAGGTGCCCAGCCTCGCCAACCGCCGCGCGTTTTCTGGCCCTTGATCGGGGAACTGGATGAATGAGGACAAGAACACCCTGGCGATCCTGCTGTTCAGCGAATTGCTGGCAGCGGACCAGACCGTGCGCAACCGTCTGACCCGCGTCCTGCCCAAGGGCATGGAAATCTCGCATTTCTCGGTACTCAACAACCTCGCCTGGCACGGCAGCGAGCGGTCCCCCGCCAAGCTTGCGGAAACCTTCAAGGTCACGCGCGGGGCGATGACGAATACGCTGAACAAACTGGAGTGGGCGGGCTATATCCACATCCGCCCCGATTGGGACGATGCGCGCCGCAAGATGGTGGGAATCAGCCCGGCAGGGCGGTTGGCACACGTCAATGCGGTGTCAGCCATTACGCCCATGATCAACCAGGTGGTGGAGAAGCTGGGCGAGGATCAGGCCCGCGCCGCGCTGCCGATCCTTCGCGAGCTGCGGCGACAGCTCGACTAGGCCGGTTTGAGGCTGGCCGTGACGTAATTCACGCTCAGGTCGCGGTCGGACAGGCTCCAGGACCACGAGATCGGGTTGAAGACGAACCCCTTGCGGTCCACCGGCTCCATCCCCGATTGGCGCAGAAGGTCGAACAGTTCGTCCGGTGTGATGAACTTGGACCATTCGTGTGTGCCCTTGGGCAGCCAGCGCATGATGTGTTCCGCCCCCACAATCGCCATCATGAAGGACTTCGGATTGCGGTTCAGGGTGGAGCAAACGTGCAGCCCGCCCGGTTTCAGCAACTGGCGGCAGGCGGTCAGGTAATCGATGGGAGAGGCTACGTGTTCGACCACCTCCATGTTCAGCACCACGTCGAACTGTTCGCCCGCTTCGGCCATCGCCTCTGCCGTGGTGTGGCGGTAGTCGATGGTGAGGCCGGACTGTTCGGCGTGGACCTGTGCGACAGGGATGTTCCGCTCTGCCGCATCCGCGCCGACCACATCCGCCCCCAACCGCGCCATGGGTTCGGACAGCAACCCGCCACCGCAGCCGATGTCGAGGATGCGCAGGCCCTTGAACGGGGCAGGACCGCTCAGATCGCGGTCGAATTCTCCGGCGATCTGGCGGGTGATATAGTCCAACCGGCAGGGATTGAGCATGTGGAGCGGCTTGAACTTGCCGTTCAGGTCCCACCATTCGGCGGCCATCGCTTCGAACTTTGCGATTTCCGAAGGGTCTACGGTCGATTGAGGCGCTTGCATTTCGCTCTCCCTATGTTCTTGTAGTCTCACCGACTATATAGGGCGGCAATGGACAAGTTTCCCGACCAAAAGCGCGCCGCGCAGTATCTTTATCCGCCCGTCGATCCTTTTGATCAACGGATGCTGGTGGTCGGTCAGGGCCATCAGGTTTATGTCGAGCAATGCGGTAATCCCGAGGGCATCCCGGTTCTGGTGCTGCATGGCGGCCCCGGTGGCGGCTGCAGCCCCTCGATGCGGCGCTACTTCGATCCGGCGATTTACCGCGTGGTGCTGTTCGACCAGCGCGGCTGCGGGCGGTCGCGGCCCCATGCCTCGGTCACGGACAATACCACCTGGCATCTGGTGGCGGATATCGAGTTGATCCGCGAGACGCTGGGGATCGACAAGTTCATCGTCTTCGGCGGCTCGTGGGGCGCGACATTGTCGCTGATCTACGCGCAGACGCACCCCGAGGCCGTCCGCCATCTGGTGCTGCGGGGCGTGTTCCTGATGACGCAGGCAGAACTGGACTGGTTCTACGGTGGCGGCGCGGGGAAGTTCTGGCCGGAGGTTTGGGAGCGATTCGTCGCCCCGGTGCCGGAAGACGAGCGCGGCGACCTGATCGGGGCTTACCATCGGCGGCTGTTTTCGGGCGATCTGCCGATGGAACAGAAGTTCGGGCGCAGCTGGGCTGCGTGGGAGAATGCGCTGGCCTCGATCCATTCCTCGGGCGGGGCGCACGAGGGACCGTCGGAATATGCGCGGGCCTTTTCGCGGCTGGAGAATCACTATTTCACCAACGCAGGCTTCCTTGAGTTCGATGGCCAGATCCTCGCCCATATGGGTCGGATCGCGCATATCCCCGGTGTCATCGTGCAAGGTCGCTACGACATGATCTGCCCGCCGAAGGGCGCACATGAACTGGCGCAGAAATGGCCTGCCTGCGAGCTCAAGATGGTGCGCAACGCGGGCCATGCCCTGTCGGAACCGGGGATCAGCGCAGAGCTGGTCCGTGCGATGGACAAGATCGCGGCGGCGGCATGAGCGACCGTTCCTCTCTCCTCGACCGCCGGGCGCTGTTTTCGAGCGCCGCCGCTGCGGCTTTGCTCGCGGCGACAGGCGTGTCTGCTGCGGGTGCGCCGCGTCGGGGCGGTCGGTTACGGATGGCGCTCTCCGGCGCGTCCCGCAGCGACAGTTGGGTTGCGGGCGAGGGCTTGTTCATGCAGGTGGCGCGACAGGGCGTCGTCTTCGACAGTCTCACCGAGGTTGCTGCGGACGGGACGCTGCGCGGTGAATTGGCGCTGAACTGGCAATCTGATCGAGAGGGTCGCAGCTGGACCTTCGATTTGCGCCGGGGCGTCGCGTTCCACGACGGGGCCCGCTTTGGCGCGCGAGATGTTGTCGCTAGTCTCCAGTCAGCGCTGGGCGCGGGGGCGGTTCTACGCGAACTGGGGCGGCATCAGGTCAGTATCACGTTGGCAGAGCCGAATACCGGTCTGCCCCTTCTGATTTCCGGCCCGGCCTTCGTGATTCGCCCCGCCCACGCGCTCACGGCGGGGATCGGGACCGGCCTCTACCGCGTGCGGCAGTTTTCCGCCGGGCAACAGCTGATCGCGACGCGGGTGGCGGGACATTACAAGAATGGTCAGGCGGGCTGGTTCGACGAGGTGGAGCTTGTCTCCGTCCCGTCGCCTGATGTGCGCGCCCAGGCGCTGGCCGAAGAGATGGTCGACGCCGCCGATCTTGATGCAGGAAAGACTCCGATTGCCCGCAGCATTGTTGCCCATCCCGCCCAGATCGGTACGCAGCGCCCGATGGACAACCTGCGCGCGGCAGAGCGCTGGTGGTTTGCCTGAACCGATCACAGGGCTTGCAACCATCCCGCAACCCGCCTATATCCCCTTCAACAGCGGCGCGTTCGGGTCCAAACCAAACGCTCCACCGATCTTGAACACGGGCCGCGCGCCCGTTTTTTTGTGCCTGACGAAAACCTGAAAGTCCCATGTCCAACGACCTTATCGCCAAAGCCGCCATCGACCGCCGCATGGCCGAGATCATCACACCGGTGATCGAGGACATGGGGTTCGAACTGGTGCGCGTGCGGCTGATGTCGGGCAAGGCTACCACGCTGCAGATCATGGCCGACAAGCCCGACGGCGGGATCGAGGTCGATGACCTCGGGCTGATCAGCCAGGCCATCGGTGCGGTGCTGGATGTGGAGGATCCGATCCTCGACGAGTACACGCTCGAAGTGTCCAGCCCCGGCATCGACCGTCCGCTCACGCGGCTCAAGGATTTCGATGCCTTCGAGGGCTACGAGGCCAAGATCGAGACCGAGGAACTGATCGACGGCCGCCGCCGCTTCAAGGGCGAATTGGCGGGTGTCGAGGGCGATGAGGTGCTGATCAACGTCGAGGAAGGCACCATCGGGCTGAAGTTCGAATGGCTCACCGATGCGAAACTCGTGCTGACCGATGACCTGATCCGCGAGATGCTGCGCCAGCGCAAGGCGTCCGGCGCGGTGGACGAGACCAAGTTTGACGAAATCGTAGAAGAATCCTCTGAGGGAGACGCCTGATGGCCATTACGTCCGCCAACCAGCTTGAGTTGCTGCAAACCGCCGAAGCGGTGGCACGGGAAAAGATGATCGACCCCGGTCTGGTGGTCGAGGCGATGGAAGAATCGCTCGCCCGCGCGGCGAAGTCCCGCTACGGCGCGGAAATGGACATTCGCGTGAAGATCGACCGCAAGACCGGCCGCGCGACCTTTACCCGCGTCCGCACCGTGGTGGAGGAAGAGGCGCTGGAGAACTACCAGTCGCAGTTCACCCCCGCCCAGGCGAAGGACACAGTGAAAGCGTCGCGCGTCGGTTTTGTGGTGGTCAAGGGCATGTCCCAGCCAGAGGACGAGGAAGAGAAGCCGCGCGAAATCCGCCGGTTCCTGATGCGCAGCGCGACGGCGGCGGATACTGCTGCGGTTCAGGGCGTCGATCAGGACTCCATGCCCGCCGACGGTGACGAGATCGTGGACGAGGTTCCCCCGGTCGAGATGGGCCGCATCGCGGCGCAGAGCGCCAAGCAGGTGATCCTGCAGAAGGTGCGCGAAGCCGAGCGTGACCGCCAGTACGAGGAATTCAAGGACCGCGCGGGCACGATCATCAACGGTCAGGTCAAGCGCGAGGAGTACGGCAACGTCATCGTCGACGTGGGTGCCGGCGAGGCGATCCTGCGCCGAAACGAGAAGATCGGCCGCGAAAGCTATCGCCCCAACGACCGCATCCGCGTCTACATCAAGGAAGTGCGCCGCGAACAGCGCGGGCCGCAGATTTTCCTGTCGCGCACGGCGCCTGAATTCATGGCCGAGCTTTTCAAGATGGAAGTGCCCGAGATCTATGATGGCATCATCGAGATCAAGGCCGTCGCCCGCGACCCCGGCAGCCGCGCGAAGATCGCCGTGATCAGCTATGACAGTTCCATCGACCCCGTCGGTGCCTGCGTCGGTATGCGCGGATCGCGTGTGCAGGCCGTGGTGAACGAGCTTCAGGGCGAGAAGATCGACATCATCCCGTGGAACGAGGACCAGCCGACGTTCCTTGTGAACGCGCTGCAGCCTGCCGAAGTCACCAAGGTGGTTCTCGACGAGGAAGCGGGCAAGATCGAAGTTGTCGTGCCGGAAGAGCAGTTGAGCCTCGCCATCGGCCGTCGGGGTCAGAACGTGCGTCTGGCGTCGCAGCTGACCGGGCTCGACATCGACATCATGACCGAAGAGCAGGAAAGTCAACGCCGTCAGGCGGAGTTCGAGCTACGGACCAAGTTGTTCATGGACAACCTCGACCTGGACGAGTTCTTTGCCCAGCTGCTGGTCTCGGAAGGGTTCTCGAACCTGGAAGAAGTGGCCTATGTCGAAGTGGACGAACTGCTGGTGATCGACGGGGTGGACGAGGACACCGCGAAGGAACTGCAGGCCCGTGCCCGCGACGTGCTGGAAGCCCAGAACAAGGCGGCGCTGGATGCCGCGCGTGCGCTGGGTGTCGAGGACAGCCTTATTGAATTCGAGGGTCTGACACCCCAGATGATCGAGGCACTGGCCAAGGACGACGTGAAGACGCTGGAAGATTTCGCCACCTGCGCGGATTGGGAACTGGCGGGCGGCTGGACGACGGTGAAGGGCGAGCGGGTCAAGGACGATGGCACTCTGGAACCCTTCGGCATGACGCTTGAGGAAGCGCAGGGCATGATCATGACGGCCCGTGTGATGTTGGGCTGGGTTGACCCCACCGATATGTCGGCGGAAGAAGACGCGGACGCAGACACAGAAGAGGAGGCCGGGGCCTGATCGCAGGCCCCGGATTGGCTGATGGTTCGCGGTGGCGCTCCAAAAGACCGCGGCGACGGTCCTGATCGCAAGTGCATTGCCACGGGCGAAGTGCAACCTAAGTACGGGCTGGTGCGTTTCGTGGTGGGCCCCGATGGTCAGGTCGTGCCGGACATTCTCGGCAAGCTGCCCGGTCGCGGCATGTATGTTGCGGCGGATCGGGCCGCGCTCGAACTCGCGGTACGCAAGAACCTGTTCTCGCGCGCTGCGAAACAACCCGCCAAGGTGCCGGAAGATCTGGCTGACGAGGTGGAAAGACAACTGGCCCGACGGGTCGTCGACCTGATCTCGCTGCAGCGCAAGGCAGGCAAGGCGGTCGCCGGGTACGAAAAGGTCAAGGGCTGGCTACAGGCCGAAGAAGCCGAAGTGCTGATCCAGGCAGTCGATGGATCGGGGCGCGGCAAAAGCAAGCTGAGCACGCCGCATTATGGTCACTACATCGGGTGGCTGACGGCGGATGAATTGGGTTTGGCATTCGGACGCCAAACTGTGATACATGGGGCGCTCGCCTCTGGCGGACTCACGCAACGTGTTGTAGAGGAAGCCCAACGACTGCGAGGCGTGCGCGAAAACGAGGCTGGCAAGGGCCAGCCGAAAGGATAGACGAGCTTCATGAGCGATAATGACGGCAAGAAGACTTTGGGTCTGCGCAGCGGCGCACGTCCGGGCAATGTAAAGCAGAGCTTTAGCCATGGGCGGACCAAGAACGTCGTGGTCGAAACCAAGCGCAAGCGCGTTGTGGTCCCCAAGCCGGGTGGGCAAAAGCCTTCCGGCCCCGGCGCGGGCCCCGTTGGCGATCCCACCAAGCGTCCCGCAGGCATCACCGATGCCGAGATGGATCGTCGTCTGAAGGCCGTTCAGGCCGCCAAGGCGCGCGAAGGAGAGGAAGCGGCGGAGCGCGAGGCCGAGGAGAAGGCGCGCGCCGAAGACCGTGAGCGTCGCCGGGCCGAGATCGAAGCCAAGGAGGCCGAAGAGCGCGAGCGCGAGGAAAGCCTCAAGGCGAAAGCCGAGGAAGACGAGCGTCGCAAGTCCGAGGCTGAAGCTGCGGCACAGGCGGCTGCTGCCCCGTCCGAACCCGTTGTGGCCAAGCAACCGAACGCCAAGGCACCCACCGGAGGCGCGCCCGTCCGCAAGACGGAGCGGGACCGCGAGGAAACCGACAAGCGCAACCGCCAGGGCGACGACAGTCGCCGTTCAGGCAAGCTGACGCTGAACCAGGCCTTGGCCGGGGGCGAAGGCGGACGCCAGCGTTCCATGGCCCAGATGAAGCGCAAGCAGGAGCGCGCGCGTCAGAAGGCGATGGGCGGCAGCGTCGAGCGCGAAAAGGTCGTGCGCAACGTGAACCTTCCGCCCGCGATCGTGGTCTCCGAGCTTGCCAATCGCATGGCTGAGCGTGTCGGAGCCGTGGTCAAGGCGCTGATGAACAACGGCATGATGGTGACGCAGAACGAAACCATTGACGCCGATACAGCCGAACTGATCATCGAGGAATTCGGCCACAAGGTCGTGCGTGTCTCCGATGCGGACGTCGAGGACGTGATCAAGGAGATCGAGGACGATCCGAAGAACCTAGAGAACCGCCCCCCGGTCGTCACGATCATGGGTCACGTCGACCACGGCAAGACCTCGCTGCTCGATGCGATCCGTAACGCCAAGGTCGTCGCGGGCGAGGCCGGTGGTATCACGCAGCACATCGGGGCCTATCAGGTCACGACAGAGGGCGGCCAGCTTCTGACCTTCCTCGACACGCCCGGCCACGCGGCCTTCACCTCCATGCGGTCACGCGGGGCACAGGTGACGGATATCGTGGTGCTGGTCGTCGCGGCGGACGATGCCGTGATGCCGCAGACCATCGAAGCCATTGCTCACGCCAAGGCGGCCAAGGTGCCGATGATCGTGGCGATCAACAAGATCGACAAGCCCGCGGCCAATCCAGACAAGGTCCGCACGGACCTGCTCCAGCACGAAGTCATCGTCGAGAAGATGTCCGGCGAAGTGCAGGACGTCGAGGTTTCGGCCCTGACCGGCGACGGTCTGGACGACCTGCTGGAAGCCATCGCGCTGCAGTCGGAAATCCTCGAACTCAAGGCCAACCCGAACCGCGCCGCCGTCGGTGCGGTGATCGAGGCGCAGCTCGACGTGGGCCGTGGCCCGGTTGCGACCGTGCTGATCCAGAATGGCACCCTGCGTCAGGGCGACATCTTTGTCGTCGGCGAACAGTGGGGCAAGGTGCGTGCGCTGATCAACGATCAGGGCGAGCGCGTCAAGGAAGCCGGCCCTTCGGTTCCGGTCGAAGTTCTGGGCCTGAATGGCACACCCGAAGCAGGCGACGTTCTGAACGTGACCGAGACCGAAGCGCAGGCGCGCGAGATCGCGACCTACCGCGAGAAAGCCGCCAAGGACAAGCGCGCGGCAGCCGGTGCGGCGACGACGCTCGAACAGCTCATGGCGAATGCCAAGGCGAATCAGGACGTCAGCGAACTGCCGATTCTCATCAAGGCGGACGTGCAGGGTTCTGCGGAAGCCATCGTTCAGGCGATGGAGAAGATCGGCAACGAGGAAGTGCGCGTGCGCGTCCTGCACTCGGGCGTCGGTGCGATCACCGAATCCGACATCGGCCTTGCCGAAGCGTCCGGTGCCCCCGTGTTCGGCTTCAACGTGCGAGCAAACGCG